>NZ_JAPFCC010000001.1:4052500-4387500 GCF_025562715.2 Endozoicomonas gorgoniicola | reverse complement strand
GAGTCTTAATAGGGCGAACAGTCGCAAGGTGTAGACCCGAAACCGGGCGATCTATCCATGAGCAGGTTGAAGACCAGGTAACACTGGTTGGAGGACCGAACCCACTGTCGTTGAAAAGCCAGGGGATGACTTGTGGATAGGAGTGAAAGGCTAATCAAGCCCGGAGATAGCTGGTTCTCCTCGAAAGCTATTTAGGTAGCGCCTCTTGTCTCACCATCGGGGGTAGAGCACTGTTTGGGCTAGGGGGTCATCCCGACTTACCAACCCCATGCAAACTCCGAATACCGATGAGTGCAATCAAGGGAGACACACGGCGGGTGCTAACGTCCGTCGTGGAAAGGGAAACAACCCAGACCGTCAGCTAAGGTCCCAAAGTAATAGTTAAGTGGGAAACGATGTGAGAAGGCCCAGACAGCCAGGAGGTTGGCTTAGAAGCAGCCACCCTTTAAAGAAAGCGTAATAGCTCACTGGTCGAGTCGGCTCGCGCGGAAGATGTAACGGGGCTCAAACTATTCACCGAAGCTACGGGTTCGATGCTCTTTTTATAAAGAGTCGTCGAGCGGTAGAGGAGCGTTGTGTAAGCGGTTGAAGGTGTGCCGGGAGGCATGCTGGACGTATCACAAGTGCGAATGCTGACATGAGTAACGATAAAGGGAGTGAGATCCTCCCTCGCCGGAAGACCAAGGGTTCCTGCGCAACGCTAATCGGCGCAGGGTGAGTCGGCCCCTAAGGTGAGGTCGAAAGACGTAATCGATGGGAAACAGGTTAATATTCCTGTACCCCCCTTGACTGCGATGGAGTGACGGAGAAGGCTAGGCCGGCAGGGCGATGGTTGTCCCTGTTTAAGGTCGTAGGCTGTGGGCCCAGGCAAATCCGGGTTCACTTATGCCGAGAACTGATGACGAACCGGCTACGGCCGGGAAGTGGTTGATGCCATGCTTCCAGGAAAAACTTCTAAGCGTCAGGTCAAGGGGGACCGTACCCCAAACCGACACAGGTGGTCAGGTAGAGAATACCAAGGCGCTTGAGAGAACTTGGGTGAAGGAACTAGGCAAAATGGCACCGTAACTTCGGGAGAAGGTGCGCCGGTTCTGGTGATGAGATTTACTCTCTAAGCTGGGACTGGTCGAAGATACCAGGTGGCTGCGACTGTTTATTAAAAACACAGCACTGTGCTAACACGTAAGTGGACGTATACGGTGTGACGCCTGCCCGGTGCCGGAAGGTTAATTGATGCTGTTATTCTTCGGAAGAAGCGGTTGATCGAAGCCCCGGTAAACGGCGGCCGTAACTATAACGGTCCTAAGGTAGCGAAATTCCTTGTCGGGTAAGTTCCGACCTGCACGAATGGCGTAACGATGGCCACGCTGTCTCCACCCAAGACTCAGTGAAATTGAAATCGCTGTTAAGATGCAGTGTATCCGCGGCTAGACGGAAAGACCCCGTGAACCTTTACTACAGCTTCACAGTGGATCTTGATGTTGCTTGTGTAGGATAGGTGGGAGGCTTTGAAGTGTGGACGCCAGTCTGCATGGAGCCAACCTTGAAATACCACCCTGGCAATATTGAGGTTCTAACCCAGGTCCCTTACCGGGACCGGGGACATTGTGTGGTGGGTAGTTTGACTGGGGCGGTCTCCTCCCAAAGAGTAACGGAGGAGCACGAAGGTTGGCTAAGCACGGTCGGACATCGTGCGGTTAGTGTAAAGGCACAAGCCAGCTTGACTGCGAGACGTACAGGTCGAGCAGGTACGAAAGTAGGTCTTAGTGATCCGGTGGTTCTGAATGGAAGGGCCATCGCTCAACGGATAAAAGGTACTCCGGGGATAACAGGCTGATACCGCCCAAGAGTTCACATCGACGGCGGTGTTTGGCACCTCGATGTCGGCTCATCACATCCTGGGGCTGAAGCCGGTCCCAAGGGTATGGCTGTTCGCCATTTAAAGTGGTACGCGAGCTGGGTTTAGAACGTCGTGAGACAGTTCGGTCCCTATCTGCCGTGGACGTTGGAAGTTTGAGGAGAGCTGCTCCTAGTACGAGAGGACCGGAGTGGACGAACCACTGGTGTTCGGGTTGTGTCGCCAGACGCATTGCCCGGTAGCTAAGTTCGGACGGGATAACCGCTGAAAGCATCTAAGCGGGAAGCCCCCTTCAAGATGAGACTTCCCTTGGCCCTTGAGGCCACATAAGAGACGTTGAAGACTACGACGTTGATAGGCGGGGTGTGTAAGCGTTGTGAGGCGTTGAGCTAACCCGTACTAATGACTCGAGAGGCTTGACCATATAACGCCAAAGCGATTTGTACTGAAATCGTTCCAGACGATTTTCAGCACTTCCTCCATCCATGGAGGTTGCCATACACGAGAGTGTGAAGCAAGAAATACAGCTTATTAAGAACAGGATTCCAGAGTTTGCAGTAGCCTAAACTGGCAGCGGAAAGCGGAAAGCGGAAAGCGGAAAAACTGCAACTCAAAAAAGAATTTGCCTGGTGACCATAGAGTGTTGGAACCACCCGATCCCATCCCGAACTCGGAAGTGAAACGACACATCGCCGATGGTAGTGTGGGGCTTCCCCATGTGAGAGTAGGTCATCGCCAGGCACTAATTAAGAGAACCCCAGTCGAGAAATCGGTTGGGGTTTTTGCTATTTACTATTCGAACAAATAGTAAAATACGAGAGATCATTTTATGAATTTTGATTCCCTGGGCCTTTCAGCCCCTATTCTGGAAGCGGTAGCCGAGGAAGGTTATGAAACGCCTTCTCCTATTCAGGGCAAGGCGATTCCAGCAGTATTGGAAGGCAGGGATGTCATGGCTGCGGCACAAACGGGTACCGGTAAAACGGCAGGTTTTACTCTGCCGATTCTGGAACTGCTGAGTCGTGGCGAACGTGCCGGCCCAAATCAGGCCCGTGCTTTGATTCTTACTCCTACCAGAGAGCTGGCTGCACAGGTTGGCGATAACGTGCGTTCTTACAGCCGGCACTTGCCATTAACCTCTGCGATTGTTTATGGCGGCGTAAAAATTAATCCGCAGATGATGCGTATGCGTCGTGGTGCTGATGTTCTGATTGCTACTCCCGGGCGTTTGCTGGATTTGTATAATCAGAATGCTGTTCGGTTCAAACATCTTGAAGTGCTGGTACTGGATGAAGCTGACCGCATGCTGGATATGGGCTTTATTCATGATATTAAAAAGATCCTGAACATCCTGCCTGAACGTCGTCAAAACCTGATGTTTTCTGCCACCTTTTCTGATCAGATTCGAACCCTGGCGAAGAGCCTGGTGAATGACCCTGTTGAGATTTCTGTTAGCCCTCGCAATACCACTACCAAATTAGTTAAACAGTGGGTGTGTCCGGTTGATAAAAAACAGAAGCCTGCCCTGTTAACGAACTTGATCAAAAAGCATAAGTGGGAGCAGGTGTTGGTGTTTACCCGCACTAAGCATGGTGCAAACCGTTTAAGCCGTCATCTTGATGATAAAGGCATTAAATCAGCGGCCATTCACGGCAACAAAAGTCAGGGGGCTCGTACAAGAGCATTGTCTGAGTTTAAATCTGGCGATATACGTGTACTGGTTGCAACGGATATTGCCGCTCGCGGTCTGGATATTGACCAGCTACCACAGGTTGTAAACTTTGACTTGCCTAATGTGGCTGAAGATTATGTTCATCGTATTGGTCGTACCGGTCGTGCCGGCGCAACCGGTCAGGCGGTTTCTTTGGTTTGTGCTGACGAAGCTGATCAGTTAGGCGACATTGAGCAACTGATTAAACAGACTCTGGAGCGCAAGGAAATTGCAGGTTTTGAACCTGTGCATACCGTACCTGAGACAGGCCATGACCCGTCCCGGCGCCCCAGAAAACAGAAGAAACCGAAAAAGCCAAAGGCAGGGCATAAGGATGGTCAGCGTTCAGGTGCTAAAAAGGCACCCAGAAAGCCCCGGGAAAAAGCGGAGCCTATTCTGGCAACTCCACGCAAAGCACCTAGGCGCAGAGTAAAACCAAAGGTCTGAGATAAGAGGGTTCAGTCGTTCCTCCCACGCAAGCGGATCTCCGCCTGTGCGGGAAGGCTGTCAACTCTGGCGGATGAGGATGGCACTGCTATCTTGTAGTCGCTGTAGAACCCGTTCTTCATAATCCTCTACTACTGAGCCTTTAACTGAAGGGCGCTGAAGCAGGTTGTTTGACCAGTTCTTCAGCCCTGGTAAATGTTCAAGCAGGCCTGTATTGAAATGGCGATCAAGCAGGTCAATCAAGCAAAAAACCGGGGCGTAGGCGGTGTCGACAAGGCTGAAGCGCTCACCATTAAAGAACTTTCCACCTTTCAGCTGTGCTTCAAGCTGGTTCAGCTGTGTTAAAAGCAGTGAACGTTCTTTTTCCAGCGACTCTTCGTCTTCGGCAGTCCTCAGGCGGTGGCTGGTCATCAGCAGGCTGGAACCAAACTCGATCCAGGCACGGTTCCGGGCTTTTGCAAAAGGGTCTTCAGGATGCAGTGGCGGCGGAGTGATTTCATCAAGATATTCATTGATGACGGCGGACTCAAATAAAATATCGTCGTCGTTTATTCGTAAGACTGGAACCTTACCCAGGGGGGAAATTTTCAGGAACCAGTCTGGTTTGTTGTCCAGTTCGATATAGGTGATATCAAAGGGGATATTTTTTTCCAGAAGCGTAATCACTGAACGCTGAACATAGGGACAGAGTTTGAAGCTGATCAGTTCTATTTTTGGCATGATATGTACCATTTTTATTCTGAATTCATTGTGAAGTTAGAAAATTAAAAACCAATGAGAAAATATAGTTGCCAACGTTTGATTGTGTGAGTTTTTGACTAGAAAATTTAATAGATTAAATATTTTAGTGATCTGGCTCAGCACTGCTTTCATTAGATTAGGGCATTATTAATGCCTCTGACAGATTTGATGCCATTTCAAGTCTTCGTAAAGATACCCAGTGAATTACACCTTCTGAAAGTCTGAGCCATGCCGCTTAAAAAATTGATACCCATATCACTTATATTTCTTGTTTTGTTTTTCTTTCCCCAGATGATTTTTCCGGAAGGCATGTTTAGTGTATTGCAGCAACGTGTACTGGCGATCTTCGTGTTGGCCACCATGATGTGGATAAGCGACGCTGTACCCGCTTTTGCCACATCGCTGCTGATTATCATGCTGCTGGTGCTGACGACCACGAACAGCGCCCCTTTCCCGTTGCGTGAAGCCCTGGGGGATGAGGCTCTGTCTTATACGTCAATTTTCAACAGTTTTGCTTCGCCAGTCATTATTCTGTTCCTGGGCGGATTCTTTATTGCCATGGCCTGTGCCAAATACAAGCTTGACCTGAACCTTGCCCGTGTTCTGTTGAAACCGTTCGGAACGCGATATGAGATCGTTATGCTGGGTGTAATGATCATCACGGCGGTGTTCTCCATGTTTATGAGCAACACGGCTACCAGCGTAATGATGCTGACGATTATGACCCCTCTCCTGGCGAAAATGGACAGCTCTGATCCGGGCTGTCGTGCCTTGGTTATTTCTATTCCTGTTGCGGCGAACCTGGGGGGAATGGGTACTCCAATTGGTACACCGCCCAATGCGATTGCGTTCCGTTACTTTGTCGGTGAGTACGCCCTGAGTTTTGGTGGCTGGATGGCCTTTGCAGTGCCTGTTACCGTTGTGCTGATTGCTTTCAGCTGGTGGTTGCTGCAGAAGTTGTACCCTTCCAAAAGCAAAGAGATCAGCATCACCATCGACTCCCGTTTTGAGCGGGGTCTGAAACCTTTTATTGTTTACGGCACTGTGATTACGACGGTGTTACTGTGGATGTTCTCCAGTTTCCATGGCATTAACGCCTATGCAGTGGCCATTATTCCAGTGGCTGTATTCAGCTTAACCGGCATTGTTGAAAAGAATGACCTGAAAAACATCAGCTGGGATGTTCTGTGGCTGCTGGCCGGTGGTATCGCTATTGGTACTGGTCTTGCCTCTTCCGGTCTGGCTGAAAAAGTGGTCAGCCTGGTGCCGTTTGATAACTACAGCGGCGCCATGATTATTCTGGGTATCAGTATTCTGTGTATGGTGATGGCGACGTTTATGTCTCATACCGCTACGGCTAACCTGCTGATGCCGATTGCGGTTTCCATGTCGGTTTCTGTTGCCAGCATTGCGGATCTGGGTGGACTGGTGGTTATGGGGACAGCGGTTGCCATGGCTTCCTCCCTGGGTATGGGACTGCCGATCAGCACTCCGCCTAATGCCCTGGCGCACGCTACGGGTCTGGTAGATACCAAAGACTTTATCAGAACAGCGCGAATTATCAGTCCGGTGGGTGTGTTACTGATTTATGCGGTTCTGCTTGGACTGGCGTCCATTAACTTCTTCTGATTAGCAGGCTTATTTTTTGCTGTCCGCTTTTCGCTGTTGGTCAGGTAGTAAATAGCCAACAGCTAAAAGCGGACGACGGACAGCGGAAAGCGATAGATTTTCCCTTAAAAATAACCAATAGAACCAAGCGCCACCATACAGGCAAAAATCATCAGCACACCGATGCTGCTGACAAACTTACCCATTTTGATAAAGTCCTTGCTGCCTACCATGCCAGTAGCGTGAGCCAACGCATTGGGAGGGGTACTGATCGGCAGTGACATACCCATTGATGCCGACAGTGCCACACAGATGACTACTACGCTCAGACCACCAAAGGCATCCAGCCCACTCAGAACGGTGGCAATGGAAACGGCAATTGGCATCAGCAGGTTGGCGGTTGCCGTGTTGGACATAAAAGTCGCCATGATCATGGCAACAATCGACAGCATGAATAGCACCACAACGATGCCCATGGAGTCGAAAGGTATGGTGTGTACCAGTGCGCTGGCTAACCCACTTCTTTCCAGTCCGTAACCCAGCGCGATACCACCGGCAATCAGCCAGAGTACGTCCCAGTTAATCTGTTTGATGTCTTCCGTGGAGATAATGCCACACAGGGAAAATACGATGACCGGCAGAAGGGCGACAGTGTAGGAGTTAATGCCATGCAGGCTGGAAGTGATCCAGAGCAGAATGGTAGCTGTCGTGGTGCCGTAAACAATCAATGCGTTTCTGCTTTGATCAAACTCGCTGTCGATTTCGAGATCAATCTTGCTGATACCGGTCGGGTAGACTTTCTGCAGAAGTACCCAGCTGATAAAAATCAGAACAGCTGCCATAGGAATGGCAAACAGCATCCAGTCACCAAAGCCCATGGCATACTCCCCCGTCAGGTAACGGAAAGCAATCGCATTCGGGGGGGTACCGATTGGTGTTCCGATACCGCCGACGTTTGCCGCAATGGGTACCGACATAATCATACCCTTAACGCCAAGGTCATTATTATCCATGCTTTTCAGAAGTGGTGTGAGCAGGGTAAGCATCATCGCGGTGGTGGCGGTGTTACTCATAAACATGGAAAAAATGGCGGTAATGCCCATGAGGCCCAGCATCACTTTTGAGTAATCAGTACCAATAGGTTGCAGGAGTACCCGTGCCATATTGATATCAAGCTTGTACTTGGTGGCAGCAATGGCAATAAAAAAACCACCCATGAACAGTATGACTACCGGGGCTGCCAGGCTGGACATAATCCGGGAATAACTCAGCATAAACTCGGGCTCAATGCCCTCTTTCAGCATAAAGGGCGCGCTGTCCGAAGTGGTAATACATAGCAGGCCAAGAATGGTTAAAGACGTTGCGTAGGCCGGGACTAATTCTGTTACCCACAATAGTGTGGCAAGCACAAAAATAGCCATCACTCGCTGCCCGGCAATGGTTATCCCGCTGATCGGTATCATTTCCACAGGAAGAAAAAACAGAAACAGAAAGAGTAGACCGATCACGGCGAGTTTTGCATTACGATACATAAGCACTACAGACGCATTATCTTTATTAGTGGTGATTTATTATGTTTTTTGTTGGCTGCTGCTGTTTTGGGCTGGGTCAATGAAAGGGTAAATACTGATAATCTGGTGGCAAATGCTATTGCTGCTGTTTGGTCTATGCTTTCCTCTTTTGGCAGTTTGAAGGTAATAGCGTGGGAAAACTGGTTCTGTTTGGTAGTGCGTTACTCATTGCCTTGATTTTACTGGCTATTCTTGACACCTCTGAACAAGCTGCCATCGGCTTGCTTAAAAACGAGAAGCTGGTTCTTTTTCAGTTTGATAATCCCGAACATAAAGCGATTCTGAATACTCCCACGCAGCCGGTTCGCAAATTGCCAGACAAGCGCATTGATGCGCTGATTGATGCCATGCAGAAATTGATAACCACCAACGTTGCCGGTATATCCGCCAATCAGGTCGGGAAGCCGTTGCAGCTGTTTCTGATTGCGCCGCCCCCTATGGTGAACAGCTCTGTACCGGCTGAGGTCTTCATTAATCCTGTAATTACAAAAGTGTCCGGACAGAAGGTCTGCTTCTGGCATGGTTGCCTGAGTGCCAGGGACAAGCCTTTTGGCAAAACAGCCACCTGGAGCGAAATCACCCTTCAGGCTCAGGACGCCAAAGGCAACACGTTTACCCGAGACCTGAAAGGTATGGACGCTATTGTGGCGCAACATGAATTCCGTCACCTGCTGGGCGGGGGATATCATGACCATGCCAGAGAGTTTCATGACGAAAAAGAGCTGATGCGCTTAATCTTCCAGAAGAAAGAACTTTATATCGAAGCGTGTGACGACAAGGCCCCCTTTCTGCTGAGTGGCTATCGGCCTGGTGAGCGCATTGAAGAGTACGCAAAACGGACAGGCCGTTAAAGCTGGCTTTTGAGTGCCTGAAAGGCTTCCATCACCCGCTGTCTTGAGTCACTGTGATTGACGACGGGTGGCGGATAGCTCAGTGCCAGCTGGCTGTTTTTCTGGTACGGCGCATGTATCTGCCGGTTATCCAGATGCGCCAGTTCCGGCAGCCATTGCCGGATAAATGTTCCCTCACTGTCAAACTTTTCGGACTGGCTGGTGGGGTTAAACATCCGAAAGTAAGGTGCGGCATCGGTACCGGTGCTGGCAGACCATTGCCAACCGCCATTATTTGCGGCCAGGTCGCCATCAATCAGGTGTTCCATAAAAAACTGCTCGCCCAGCCGCCAGTCGAGCAGCAGATTTTTCGACAGGAACATGGCCGTGATCATACGCAGTCGATTGTGCATCCAGCCGGTACTGGTTAGCTGGCGCATGGCGGCATCCACAAGGGGAAAACCGGTTTCTCCTGATTGCCAGGCTTTGAGCAGTGTTGGGTCACTCTGCCAGGTCAGCCTTTCTGTTTCAGGTTTGAAAGCCCGGTGCCTGGAAACCTGAGGAAATCCATACAATATATGTTTATAAAACTCTCTCCAGACCAGTTCACTGAGCCATGTGGTGATACCCGGATTGCCGGTATCCAGCTCACCATTATTTGCCTGCAATGCCTGATGAAAACACTGCCTGACCGACAAGGTGCCAGCGGTTAGCCAGGGGGAGAGCGAGCTGGTTCCGGCTATGGATGGAAAGTCCCGCTGGTTATGGTATTGCTTGATGGTATTCACCAGAAAGGTGTTGAGCCTGTTATGTGCCACCGCTTCACCAGCAGGCCAGTGGTCGTCAATGTTTCTGGCGGTGGGTGGAAAATGCTGCTCCAGTGATTCGGGGTTCGTGTGCTTCAGCGGTAAAGGAGCCTGTTTTTCAGGGGCGGGCAGTGGTTGAAGTTGTTCCGGAGTGATCCGCTGGAACAGACTTCTTTTGAAAGGTGTAAAGACTTTGAAGTACTCACCCTGTAGGTTTCGCAGGGTACCGGGAATAAACAGGGTTTGATGATGATAGCGGTGGCAGGGAATATTCTTCTGCCTGAACAAACGTTCAGTGTCATCGTCCCGCTGTTGTTCGTAAACCCCATATTCATCGTTCAGCCAGAGCGACTGAATAGTAAACTTTTCCGCCAGTTTAAGCAGGGTTGCCGGGGCTTTGTTGAATGATTCTGCCGGGGCAATAATCAGAGGAATATTCAACCTGCCCAGTTCGTTTTCCAGAGCCTTGAGGTTCTGCATCCAGAAATAGAGTTTGTTATTACTATCGTGCTGTAGACGCCACTGCTGCGGAAACAATAGATAGACACCAATAACCTGAGAGCATTGCTGACTGGCATGATAAAGGGCGGGGTTGTCCAGAACCCTGAGATCGGATCTGAACCATACAAGTCCGGGGTTGTGTTGCATGAAGGTTGCCTGCCTGTATCTGTGCTTTTTTTGCATTGCACGTAAAGATAACACCTATACTGACCCACCGAAAAAATAAGAAGTCATCACAGGGTTGGTTAATGAAAAAATTGCTGCTGTTTTCCGGTGTGCTTGCTGGAATGTTGTCACCGGCTGTTCGGGCGAATGATGTTTCAGATATAGCGATTGATGTGTCGGAGTCTTTATTGCCATCTGAATCGGTTTCATCCGTTAATCAGATCACTGTTCCTGCTACTGATGCTGGACGGGCTTTAAGAGAAATCAACGGCGTAACAGCCTCCAGAAAAGGTGGCAAAGGTTTCGAGCCTATTATTCGTGGGCAGCAGCAGAGTCAGCTGAATGTGGTGATGGATGGCGCTTATATCCATGGTGCCTGCCCGGGGAGAATGGACCCACCCACCACTTACGTCAGTCGGGCCGGGTACGACAAAGTGGAAGTTATTCGGGGGTATGAATCGGTTATCTACGGGGCTGGAGGCTCTGGTGGTACGGTACTGTTTACCAGGGACGCCCCTGACTTTAACAATGATCAGGGGATGCGCTGGCACCCATCCGTTACTGGCAAGGCTTATATGGGGTATACCGGTAACTCTAACGGCAAAGACCTGTCTCTGGATATTGCGGCAGGCAGCTCTGAAGGCTGGTTGCGAGCGTATGGTGGTTATCAGGACGCGGGCAATTATAAGGATGGCAGTGGCAGTAAGGTCAGCTCAGCTTTTCGCACTAACACCGGAGGTTTAATTATTTCCGGAGAGGTCGCCGGTTTTACCCGTATGGAGTTGAATGTCGAAGCGGTTCGTGACGACGATGTGTATTACTCTGGCAATGGTATGGATGCTCCCCGGGCTAAAGCTGACATCTGGCGTTTTAAGACCCGTTACGACCGGTCATTCCTGATATTTGATGCTCTGGAACTGTCAGCTTACCGTTCTGATGTTGAGCATCAAATGGATAACTTCAGTGTCAGGCGACGCAAGCCCAATGCTCCCAACGGTTTGAAAGCACCCTCCTCATCATTAACCCGGGGCGGGCGTTTGCAGGGTTCTGTCTTTTCGGAAAAGAGTGAGCTGCGTATTGGCATCGACTATCAGGCCAATGACCGGGATGCCAAACGCTATAAAGTAGCTCTGGACAATCCTTCACAGGCTGACCAGTATCAGTCTCACATGTGGCCGGGTGTTGAATATCGCCAGATGGGGCTGTTTGCTGAACTGGATTATGAATTAAGCGATAACAACCACCTCAGGGTGGGCGGTCGCTATGATGATTTTAAAGCAGAAGCGACAAAAGCTTCTGCTGAAGCGCTGGGAGCCAGCAGCCCGGATGCGCTCTACCAAAAGTACTACGGTTACAAGGCTGACAAAGTCAGTGAAGGCAACAGCAGCGGCCTGGTAAGCTGGATTCATGATCTGTCATCGACACAGTCTGTTGAGCTGCGTGCCAGTCGTAGTGTCCGGACGGCCGATGCTTCTGAACGTTACATTGCTTCCAGAGGCTCCTGCTGTCATGGCAGTGATGACTGGGTGGGTAATCCCCGGATAAAGCCAGAGATTCATCATCAGCTGGATGCTGGTTATCAGTTTCAGGCAACCCGGGCACAGTTTCGTGTGATGGCTTTTGTTGATGAGGTCAATGACTTTATCCTGCGCACTTCTGGCAGCTCTTCAGGTAAGAGAGGAGCAAAACTGTATAAAAACGTCGATGCCCGCTTATATGGATTGGAAATGGAATCCCGCTATGACATTGGACACTGGCAGCCTGCTATTGGATTGTCCTGGATCCGGGGCGAAAACCGTGATGATTCCCAGCAGAAAAATCTGCCACAGATTCCACCTCTGACGGGCAGTATCAAGCTGGATTACAACACGGATGCCTGGTTACTGGGGGCCAGATATGAGCTTGCAGCCCGTCAGGATAAAGTGGATACAGACAGCGGACTGGATGCTGGTGAATCGTCAGGTTATGGCGTGATGCATTTGTATGGCTGGTATCAGCTGGATAAAGGTTTAAAGCTGCTGGGTGGTGTCGAAAATCTGTTTGACCGAACCTATGCCCTGCACGTTAACCGCGCCAGCCGTGATCCCTTTAACCCGGAAGCCTTAAGGGTTCATGAACCGGGAAGGCAAGTGTGGGTGGGTGTTGAAGTGTTGTTCTGATCCATAAAAAACGCCCTGCAATGATGAATTGCAAGGCGTTTAAAGTGCATCCGGATTTGCGATTATTTGGTCAAAAAGATGGCCAGTCCCGGAAGAACAAAGAAGGCCAGTGCCAGATAGGCAAATGCGTAAGCCTTCTTTTTCACTGCCAGCTCTGCCAGTTTCTCGGCGGCGAACAGTGGGATTTCACGCAGTGGCTTGATGCCATAGATAAGTGCTACCGCAAACAGGTTAAAGAACAGATGCACCATAGCAATGGTCATTGCTGACATGGCGGCATTGCCAGAGATCGCAGTGGCTGCCAGGATGGCCGTAATGGTTGTACCAATATTTGCACCAAGGGTAACAGGGTACATCTGACGAACCGAGAACAGACCGCTGCCGACCATGGGTACCATCAGACAGGTCGTGGTGGTAGACGACTGAACCATGACGGTCATGGCAGCGCCGGAAACAATGCCGGAAATTGGGCCGCGACCAATGGATTTTTCCAGAACGTCCTTAGCCTTGCCGGTCATCACCTTTTTCAGCAGTTTGCCTAAACGAACCACGGCAGAGAAGATCAGGAAAACACCAAAGGCAATCATTGCCAGACCACCCAGGGTATTGTCAGGCAGCAGCCTGGCAAAACCTTTGATAATGTCTACTGACGGCGCTGTGAGAAACTTCACAAGGTTAAAGCTGATGCTCATATCCTGACCACCCACCAGCATTTCAGCCACGGACAGGGACAGTTTACTCAGAAAGCCGGTCATCAGTTCCAGTGGCAGAATAATCAGCACCGCCAGATAGTTAAAGAAGTCATGCACGGTGGATGCTGAAAAAGCCCGTTTGAACTCTTTATTACAGCCCATGTGACCCAGACTAACGACAGTGTTAGTGATTGTTGTACCAATATTGGCACCCATAATCATCGGGATCGCCATGTGTACTGGCAGTCCGCCAGCTACCAGACCCACAATGATAGACGTCACTGTACTGGAAGACTGTATCAGTGCAGTAGCCAGTGTGCCGGCAATCAAAGCCAGAAAAGCATTGTTGGCAAAGTTAAACAGTTCAGCGGCGTTGCCACCCACTACCATTTTGAAACCGGAACCAATAACACTTACGGCAACCAGCAGGCCGTAAATCCAGAGGATTACCTTTAACCAGATGCGACCGTAGTGGCGTGTCATCACCTTGTCATTTGAAACAGGACTAACAGCTGTCATTTCAGACATTTTTCTGCACCTTAGTGCGTGAATGATGATGGCGAAGGTAAAGGGTTTATGTTTCAGAAATATTACAATATTGACATTGTACTGAAATAATTTTGTGGGCTGTTTAGCTCCCACCTCACAGTTTCTATCATCATTGATTTTTCGGCGACTTTAGTTAGACTGATTGGTTCCTCATTAAGAAAGGGGAGTTAAGTTATGAGCGCTTACTTTGAAAATGACAGGCACTTTAAAAAATCCTCAGCCTGTTTGCCTCTTGCAAGGGTTTTTTGTGTTGCCGTTGCAATCAGTCCGGAAAAAGAAGTTGCTGTGAGGCAAAGCAGCGATCCGGACAAAGTAACATTGGTCTTTAGTTCGGCCGAATGGGATGCTTTTATCAAGGGAGTCAAGAACGGGGAATTTGACCTGAGCTGAGGTGAGCAAGGTATTTTTCCCGATGTGATCATTCTGTTTTTGCAAGCGATTTTTGCAAGCGATTTGCAACAGTGTTCAGACGCAGACCAGGCGGGTGCAGGCCAATTAGTTTTTCAGCCTGGTCTGCGTATCAATCTTGAGGGTGGTGTCCACCATCGTACGGCTGTCATGCTTCTCCTTGACCTTCCAGCGACAGGAAGGTTTATCCTTCACAATAATGAATACATTAATGGAAGCAGGTTGTATGAATCAGGAGACAATCAGCCTGTCTGTACCCGATATGAGTTGTGCAGGCTGTGTTGCAAAAGTCGAAAAGGCGCTTAAATCCGTTGACGATGTGAAGGATGCCCGGGTCAATCTGGCGGAAAAAACTGCAGAAGTAGACGGTGTGCCAGATGTGGTAACTCTGCTGCAGGCTCTCGAAGCTATTGGTAAGCCAGGGTCGTTAATTGACAGTGAAGAAGACAATCGTCGTCAGCAGGAACAGCGAGATCAGGAACAGTACCGTTATCTTCTGAAACATGGCATCTTTGCGCTGGCGGTCAGTATCCCGTTGATGCTGTCGATGTTTTTTATCCCTATGAGTGTTCATACCCCGCAGGATCAGTGGTTGTGGGGCAGTGTGGGTATGGTCACCCTGGGAATTCTGGTGTTCTCCGGACGTCATTTCTTTCATGGGCTGGTGGAGTCGGTTCGTCACGGCTCTGCCACGATGGATACGCTGATTGCCCTGGGAACCGGGACAGCATGGATCTACTCCATGGTGGTGGTACTCTGGCCGCAATGGTTCCCCGTGGCGGCTCGACATGTGTATTTTGAAGCCTCTGCCATGATTATCGGTTTGATTAATATGGGTCAGGCAATGGAACTTCGGGCAAAGGGTAAAACCAGTTCGGCGATTAAACGGTTGCTGGGGCTTCAGGCAAAAACGGCTCGTATTGTCAGAGAAGGAGATGAGATCGATGTGCCGGTGACGGCAGTCAAGGCTGGTGATATTGTCCGTATTCGCCCCGGTGAACGAATACCAGTCGATGGTCGGGTAACCAGTGGTACAACGCTGGTGGATGAATCCATGCTGACCGGTGAACCCCTGCCAGTCAGCAAAAGTGTTGATGATAAAGTAGCCGCAGGCACACTGAACAAGAATGGTTCTATCCTGTTTGTAGCGGAAAAAGTAGGCAAAGACACTGCTCTGGCGCATATCATTCAGCTGGTGAAACAGGCTCAGAATGCCAAAATGCCTATTACCCGCCTGACGGACCAGATTTCTGCTTTCTTTGTTCCAGTGGTTATTGTCGTTGCCATTCTCTCAGCGCTGGTCTGGTATTTTCTTGGGTCGCAGCCCGCCGTTGCCCATGCCTTTGTGGTACTGACAACCGTATTGATTATTGCCTGCCCCTGTGCGCTGGGTCTGGCGACCCCAATGTCGGTTATGGCCGGGGTTGGACGAGCCGCTGAGCTGGGCATGCTGGTTCGCAATGGTGAAGCTCTACAGAAAGCCAGTCAGTTAACGACAGTAGTAGTCGATAAGACAGGTACGGTTACGGAAGGGACTCCGGCAGTTACTGACATTCTGGTAGCAGATGGTTTCAGTGAAGAACAGCTTCTGGTATTGGCTGGCAGCCTTGAGTCTGCCTCCGAGCATCCACTGGCAGAAGCCATTGTTTCAGCCGCAAAGGCTCGCTCCCTGACGCTTGCTGCTCCTGATAACTTTGTAATGAAATCCGGTTTTGGTATTTCAGGACAGGTTAATAGTCAGAATGTTCTTCTGGGTAATACACAGTGGATGACGTTTAATGAACTGTCGCACGACAGTTGGCAGGCAAAGGTTGACGGTCTGGCTGACGAAGGTAAAACCCCTGTACTGGTTGCGCTGGAGAAACAGGTAGTGGGCATTCTGGCTATTGCCGACCCGATACGTTCTGACTCTAAAGCCGCAATTGAACGGTTGAAAGCTGCCGGTATAAAAGTGGTTATGCTGACCGGAGATCATCGAAAAACCGCTGAATCCGTGGCAAGGCAGGTTGGCATCGATGATGTTCATGCTGAAGTGTTGCCCGCAGATAAAGCTTTTCATGTGAAACAGCTTCAGGAAGCCGGTGAAAAGGTGGGGATGACCGGTGATGGCATTAATGATGCGCCCGCACTGGCTCAGGCTGATGTTGGTTTTGCCATGGGTTGTGGCACCGATGTCGCCATTGAATCGGCGGATATCACCCTGATGCGGTCTTCGCTGCATGGGCTGGTTGATGCTGTACTGTTGTCCAGAGCGACCCTGAAGAACATACGACAAAATCTGTTTGGGGCTTTTATTTACAACACTCTGGGTATTCCTGTTGCGGCAGGTGTTCTCTATCCGCTGACAGGAATGTTGCTCAACCCTGTGGTGGCAGGTGCGGCGATGGCCTGTTCATCGGTGACGGTTGTGACGAATGCTAACCGGTTGAGAAAGTTTAAGGCGAGTTGATCGTGTCGCTATTGACCGTGTCGCTATAGATCGTGTCAGGCTGGATTGATTGAGTCTGAAATCGTTTATTTGTTCAGCGTACTGCCTGATAATGACCATAGCGAAAAAAAGACAAAGCAGCACAATGAACATTTCTAAAGTGGCTTCAATAACCGGCCTGACCAGTAAAACGATTCGGTACTACGAAAGCATTGGCCTTATTCCTGCCGCCCGGCGGCAGGAAAATGGCTACCGGGATTATTCGGAACAACAGGTTCAGGAGCTGAGGTTTGTACAACAGGCCAGAGCTCTGGGCTTCTCTCTGGATGAGTGTCGGGAGTTGCTGGAATTAAACCGGAACAGCCAGCGTCGCAGTGCAGATGTTAAAAAAATCGCTGGAGAAAAACTGGCGGATGTCGAGTCCAGAATTCAACAGCTTGAAGCCATGAAATCCAGCCTGTATCGGTTAATTGAGAGTTGCGCCGGTGATGATAATCCTCAATGCAGCATTCTGACAGCGCTGTCAGATTAATGGTTAAATAAGAGAGAGTCATTATGGCAGTACAACTGAGAGATACCGGTTTATTACGACAACAGGCGTACATTAACGGGCAATGGGTGTCTACTGAATCGAGCGGTGTTGAGCCCATTCCGGTGATTAATCCTGCGACTGGAGAAGTTATAGCCCGCGTACCCAGACTGGGGGAGGCCGAGACTGTTAAAGCGGTTGAAGCCGCAGAGCAGGCAATGATTTCCTGGCGACGCAGGACGGCTAAAGAACGGGCAGTACTCCTAAGACGCTGGCACGATTTAATGCTGGAACATCAGGACGATCTGGCAAAACTGATGACGGCTGAACAGGGCAAACCCCTGCCTCAGGCAAAAGGCGAAGTGGTGTATGGTGCGTCTTATCTTGAGTGGTTTGCGGAAGAAGGCAAGCGGGCTTACGGCGATATTGTACCAGCCCATGGCAGTGACAAGCGTATCCTGGTGACCAAGGAGCCTGTCGGGGTTGTTGCTGCTATTACGCCGTGGAATTTTCCTTCGGCCATGATTGTCCGCAAGGCTGCGCCGGCCCTGGCTGCTGGTTGTACGATCGTTATAAAACCAGCAGAAGTCACGCCACTTTCCGCCCTGGCTCTGGCAGAACTTGCCGAGCGGGCTGGTATTCCGGCGGGAGTCGTCAATGTTATTACCGGTAAAGCCTCAGCCATTGGTGGTGTCATGACGTCTCACCCATCGGTTCGCAAACTCTCTTTTACCGGTTCCACGCCGATTGGCAAATTACTGATCAAACAGTGTGCCGACACGGTTAAGAAAGTCTCCATGGAACTGGGAGGTAATGCGCCTTTTATTGTGTTTGACGACGCGGACATTGATAAGGCTGTAGAAGGTGCCATTGTCAGTAAGTATCGAAACTCCGGACAAACCTGTGTGTGTGCCAACCGATTGTTTGTTCAGGCAGGTGTTTATGATGAGTTCATAGAAAAATTTGCTGCGAAGGTAAGAGAGCTGTCTGTAGGTAACTGTCTGGTTGATGATTTTGATCAGGGGCCGTTAATTGACCGTACAGCGGTTGAAAAAACCGATGAACACGTTCAGGACGCTGTTAGCAAAAATGGACGACTACTGTGCGGTGGCAATAAACATGCTGCTGGTGACCTGTTCTATACCCCGACAGTGATTGCCGACGCAACGCCCGACATGCTCTGTTATAAAGAAGAAACTTTTGGCCCTCTGGCACCGGTATTCCGCTTTAACGATGAAGACGACGTAATTCGTATGGCGAATGACACTGAATATGGTCTGGCTTCCTATTTCTATTCCAACGATTTACGTCGTGTATTCCGGGTCGCTGAAGCTTTGGAGTACGGTATGGTGGCGGTTAATGAAGGCATTTTGTCAACCGAGCTGGCCCCCTTTGGTGGTGTAAAAGAGTCGGGAATGGGGCGGGAAGGCTCTCGTTATGGCATTGACGATTATCTGGAGATCAAATACGTCTTGTTGGGGGGCATGTAGCCTTCCTGACTGCCTGGATTAGCATTTTCGCCGTAAGCCTCCCTACTACTTTGAATGGGGAGATATAAGGCGGGAGTCCGCAAGGATTTATGCCCTTCAGGGTACTCCGGTTGAGCTTTTGACACAGCTCTTACCTTGTTTTATCTTTATTCGCGGCTTTAAAACTAAAACCGGACGGGCTAGCCGGTTCTGCTTGTGGAGGCTTCTGCGTAAGCCCAGTCGCTATGGACTGGCTGTGGTCTGCGAAGCAAAAAGTACCTACTTTATTTGGGAGCATGTCACCCTAAACTTTATGGACCCATAGCGATCATGAGGAGACGGCTCATGAGTCACCATGTACTAGCTGAAGTTCTGGCTGCCAGCAAACAATGGGTCAAGCACTTTAACCAGGGAGATGCCGACTATTGCGTTTCCGCTTATTTGCCTGATGCGGTCATGCAGGCTGATCCCATGGGAGAATATGCCGGCAAAGACAATATAGACAATTTCTGGCGTCCATTTATTCAGTCCGGAGCGTCTGATTTGCACTATACGGAAATCTGGCTGAAACAGGTCAGTAATGAAAAGGTTCATCTTGGAGCGAACTGGTCTATGAATGTGGGCAAAGGCGTCATCACACAGGAGGAATGGGTGAAAAACGACGCTGGTGTATGGAAATTGTCACAGGATTTTTTTGAGATAAAGGAACAGTATTAAAGCTGAATTAAGCAGGGATGCTTAAACCGTTTTCATCTTTGCTTTCAGCACAATAGCAAGCCCCCTCCATAACAGCAGCACAACCGGCATTGACACAAGTAGCCAGGCTGCACAGGCAGCCGAGATGGCCAGACCATAAAGCTCAATAAACAGACTGAAGTTGCTTTTTGCCAGCGTAAAAATATCGACCGGATTTACAGAAATACGTTCCAGCCCAAACAAATACTCCCCAAGCCGTATAAACGGAATAAACAGAATAAACTGCAATGGATAACCGCAATAGTTGGCAACCTGTATGGCAATCTGATTCAGCCGCAGAGCCGCTGCTGTCAGTGCGCAAAGCACGGTGGTGGTACCAAACACAGGAAAGAAACCCAGCGCAAAGCCGATTGCAAGGCACAACGCCAGAGAGTTTGGGTTCAGCCCCTGGTTCAGTAAAGCTTTTATGGGGGAGATGATTCGCTCTCGAACAAAAGAATTCAATGACTCATTCCTACGGCTTTCCCGACTGATGTCTATGAAAACATAATATTGAAATAGTAACATGACTGAAGATCAACCCTGACTGAGATTCTGTTTATGTCCTCAACCACAGTGATCGTGGCGTCTATTGTTGCAGTACTGTTCTCTTTATTGAGCTGGCTGGTGGCACGACAAAAAAATGTACGGATGCAGGCCGAGCTGGAAACCCTGTTAAGCAGTGAGCAGGACCGGGTGGCTGAACGTGATCAGCGTATCCGACAAGGTGAAGACGACCGGGCTCGTTTGCTGGAACGCATTGAGGTTGAGCGTGAAAATCGCAGCGAGGCTGAACAGGCTGTAAGGGAATTAAGGACACGCCTGGAAGTGCAGCAACAGCATCATGAAAAAACGATAAAAGAACTGGAAGGCAACCGCGAAACCCAGAAACAGGCATTTCATCATATTGCCAGTGAGATTCTGGAAACCAAAGGTAAACTGTTTTCCCAGCAGCATCAGGAACGTCTGGATACATTACTCAAACCTTTTAAAGAACAGCTGGGCGACTTTCGAAATAAAGTGGAGCAGGCTCAACAAGCTGATATCGAAGGCAGGGCGGCCTTAAAGCAACAACTCGAAACCCTGCACAGCCTGAATCAGCGAATTACGGATGAAGCCGGTAACCTTGCCAGAGCCCTTAAAGGGGATAAAAAACTACAGGGCAACTGGGGCGAACTTCAGGTTGAAAAAATTCTTGAAAGCAGTGGCTTGATTAAAGGCGAAGAGTACGAGCGGGAAGCTAACTTCAAGGACGATGAAGGTCAGAATAAACGACCCGATTTTGTCGTTTATCTGCCAGAGGGAAAACATCTGATTATCGACTCTAAAGTGTCGCTGGTTGACTACATGGCTTACGTAAATGCAGAAAATGATGACGAAAGGCAGTCGGCTCTGTCACGCCATATCCTCAGTATTCGTAATCATATTAAAAGTCTGGGCGATAAAGACTATCCAAACCTTGCGGGCGTAAAAACACCCGATTTTGTTTTTATGTTTATGCCCGTTGAACCTGCCTTTATCGCCGCTTTCCAGCATGACCAAAAACTGTTTAACGATGCTTTTGAACAGAATATCGTGGTTGTGACTCCCACTACGCTGCTTGCCACTCTCAGAACCGTTGCCAACCTGTGGACGATTGAGCGACAAAATGCCAATGCCAGAAAACTGGCCGATCGCGCCGGTCTGGTTTACGACAAGTTGCGGGTATTTGTTGAAAAGATGGAAAAACTCGACACTCAGCTGACAACGGCAAGAAATACTTATGATGAAGCCATGAACACCCTTAAACAGGGGCGCGGCAATCTGATTTCACAAACTAATGAGTTTGTTGCGCTCGGTGTCAGGGTGAAAAAAGAGTTTTCCAGACAAACGCTGGATACATCCGACTTATCTCAGTTGTCTGAAAAGTAAGGTCACATGAAAAACGTTTTAATTACCGGCTGTTCGTCAGGCATTGGCAGAGCCCTGGCGAAAGAGTTCGCCAGTCAGGGCTGGCAGGTCTGGGCGACAGCACGAAAAAAAGAAACTTTATCAGACCTTGAGTCATCGGACATTCGGATTGAGCCTCTGGATGTCACCTGTGATGATCAGGTCAGGGAACTGGTCGCCAGAATGGAAGCGGCTGGTGGAATTGATGTGCTGGTGAATAATGCCGGTTATGGTGCCATGGGGGCGGTCGTTGAGATGCCAGAACCGGAATTAAGGATGCAGTTTGAAACCAATGTCTTTGCGCCACTCAAACTGATTCAGGCGGTGACCCCTGCCATGGTTTCAAGAAAGTCTGGCACCGTCATCAATATAGGCAGTGTATCTGGCCAGGTGGTGACACCCTTTTCAGGAACCTATTGTGCTTCAAAAGCGGCTTTCAATGCGTTTTCTGACACGTTACGTATGGAACTCAAGCCTTTTGGTATTGACGTGATGAGTGTGAAGCCCGGAGCCATTCGTTCCCGTTTTGCCGATAATGCCAGGCAGGCACTGGCACGAGCCCTGCCTGACCACTCTTTTTATAAGCCCATTGAAGACGCTTTATGGAAACGGGCTGGCGCTTCCCAGGACAATCCTACCCCGGCTGAAAAGGTGGCCCGCATCATTGTCGGGCGGGTAAAAGCCGGTAAAGCATCTGGCTCAGTCAAAATAGGGAATGGCAGTCGAAGCTTGCCGTTTTTACAGAGGCTGCTGCCAGAGCGTATTTTTGAGGCAGTGTTGTCTTATGCCTTTCATCTTAATCGATTGAAATAATAAGGGTTTTCCGAGGAATCCAGCTTTTTTGGTATTTTGCCTTTGCCTTTTAGCAAACACTGCTATAAAGTACGCCACCTGTTCGCAGCGACAAACTTTCTTCGAAAGCAGCAGCGATAACGGTGAGGTGTCCGAGTGGCTGAAGGAGCACGCCTGGAAAGCGTGTATACGTTAACGCGTATCGAGGGTTCGAATCCCTCCCTCACCGCCAGATTCTGATTTGAATCTAGTTTAAATAAAGATTAATTGGTGTTGAATTGATTAATCGAGTGGTGTAAAAATAGCCACGCAACAAATTGCGCGCTCGTAGCTCAGCTGGATAGAGTACCTGGCTACGAACCAGGCGGTCGGAGGTTCGAATCCTCCCGAGCGCGCCATATTAAAAGCCCTGCCAAGGAATTAGCAGGGCTTTTTTCGTACGTGCTGCTTTTATTCGACCCGTTAATTTGTTGGTTTAACCACAGCTGGATTAAGGGTTTTTAGCGCAAAAAAAGCCGGCTGCAAGAGCCGGCTTCAAGTGTGATTTATGCAGGATCAGCTAAAGCGTTTGGTCATGCTGTTTTGCAGCATTTGGTCTTCTTGCATTTTGATGGTTTCTGCGGGTACGTCCAGAAGCGAACCTGTCAGTTTGGCAGCAGAGGCCTCAGGATTATCCATCAGCGCGATAATGGCGTCACCGCCTGACAGTTCAGTGGCAATCTGCTTGAGAGACTCAAGATCACCAGACTCAAGCGCTGCAATGGCTTCTTCCAGCTTCTCTTTATTTTCTTCAGCAATCTTCATTTGCTGCAGTAACTTCATCATTTCCTGACTGGTCATGGCTGATTCACCTACATCCAGTCCCTGCAAGGCTGTAAATACTTCACGTTCATTATCCAGTTCAAGCGTGGCTGCAGACAGCTCTTTTTCGATTTTTGCTTTTTCCTGCTCGACTGCGAAAGAACCTTCTTCTTTTGTCTCGACAGAGGCCGATTCGATCGTTTTTCCGGAACTGGGTTCAATACCAAGATCTGTTAGGATTTCATCGCCCGTATTATCCCAGGTTTCCTTTTGCCCTATTGGCTTGTAGGCATCGGCAATTTCATTACCCGCTTTGGAAAAGGCTTGTTCGGTGTCTCTGCCAAGTTTGCCGAGGTCCCGGTTGAGGTCGTCGCCTAAATTATCCCAGGCTTGCTTGTTCCCTATAGGCTCGAAGGCATCAGCGACCTCATTACCCGCTTTGGAAAAGGCTTGTTCGGTGTCTTTGCCAAGTTTGCCGAGGTCCCGGTTGAGGTCGTCGCCTAAATTGTCCCAGGCTTGCTTGTTCCCTATAGGCTTGAAGGCATCAGCGACCTCATTACCCGCTTTGGAAAAGGCTTGTTCGGTGTCTCTGCCAAGTCTACCGAGGTCCCGGTCCAGGTCTTTGCCTAAATTATCCCAGGCTTCCTTTTTTCCTATTGGCTCGAAGGCTTCTTTAATATCAATGCCAAAGTCCGTAAAAGTCTTTTCTATATCTTTTTCAGCCTCATCCAGAACCTTCCCAAAAGCATTGTTTTTTGAAAACATGCTAAGACTGGACTCGGAGCCTGTTATTTCTTCAGCAATCTGGACGCCTGCCTCGAAAAGAGCGAGTGGCGGGAAGATTGCCGTAATAAACGACTTGAACCACCCACCTGATGAAGACTCTTGTTTTGCCTTTTCTGCTTCTTTTATGTGGTTCTCAATTTTTTCAATATTACTGTCATGCTTTTGCTGGGCATTAGCCGAACGCAACTTAATATCAAACTCAGAATACTTTATGGAGTTATCATCCATCTTTGACCGGATTTCGGACATGATCTGGTCGAGCTGATCGGAATCCAGGGTGCCGCTGTCCAGACCGTTATGCAGAGAGTCCACTTTAGCTGCAAGTTCTTTCATTAGTGGGACTGGAGCCGATGACACTTTGCCCAGCCCGGCATTGATTTCACTTGCTTTTTCAGATATCGCAGGAGTTATCATCTCTGGCTGGTCATGTTTAAGAAAGTTAACGATGCTGTTAACCCCCGACCTGACCTTGTGCAACAGGGTCTGAGTATGCACATCGCTGAGTTTATCCCCGGTCGCTGTTGTTGCTGAGTCTGGCTCAGGGATGACCGGGGCATGGATTATAGATGAAGCAAGAGGGTTTTCGCCTTTGGCATCAAGATGAGATACTGAATTGCCGTTATCATAGCTCAGGCCTATTTTATCAATTTTTTCTGCCTGACCTGCTTTTTGCTGTTCCTGAAAGGCTTCAACGGGTGTTTGCGGACGACCGCCAGATACTGAATCAACCATTAGTGAACCTCCTTGTTCTGTACATCAATAGTGGCAAGAAGCATTTCAGCTCTGTCGATTTCCTTGTGGCTGAAGCGAGTGCTTTTTGCCAGCTTCAGTGCGGTTTTGTAGATTTCTTTTGCTTTCTCAATCCGGTCAAGAGCCATATTGCAATCGGCTATGTAAATCAGGGGGAGCGGGTTACCGGCATCCAGTCGAAAAGCAAAGGTGTAGCACTTTATTGCCTGAGCATACAGATGCATCATCTGCAGGCACGCTCCCATGCATAAGTAATTGCGGGGGTTCCACTGGTCGTAAAGGCACAGGTACTGAAATACCCGGGCAGCTTCTTCGTAGTGCCCGGTAGTGTACTGGTTGTAGCCTGTTCCATAGATCGTCTCAAGCATGCTCCGACTGATGTTATTGGCTTCAGCCAGAGACCCGCCGTTGGCAAGATAATTAACACTGATAAACCCCCGGCTATGCCGGGGAGACTCTCATAGGTTTAACCGTAGCGACAGTAGCTAACCTTCAGTTTCCGACCAAGAAAATTGAAGGTAAAACCAATGAGAGACTACAAGAGTTTGGCTCATACGCGTTGGGATTGTAAGTACCATATTGTCTTTATCCCAAAGAGAAGACGAAAGGTAATCTATGGGAATTTGAGAAAGTTTCTCGGAGAAATATTTCATGAGCTTGCCAGAAGGAAAGGCTGCAAAATTCTCGAAGGGCATTTGATGTCTGATCATGTTCACATGTGCATCAGTATTCCACCCAAATATCCGGTATCTCATGTCGTTGGATATCTGAAAGGAAAGTGTGCAATAGAGATTGCGAAAAATTTCAAAGGCAAGCAGCGTAACTTTAACGGAGAGCATTTTTGGGCAAGAGGTTACTTTGTCTCAACAGTAGGACTTGATGAAGAAGTGGTTCGGGCATATATCCGAGATCAAGAAAAGAATGATGGAAATAGAGATCAGTATGATCTTGACTGGTAAGCGCCCTTGGGCGCAATAAAAGCCCTTAGAGGGCGTAATCTGATAAGCCTCCGGCTATGCCGGAGGTCAGTTAACTAAGGATTTCGGCATACTGATGATCGTCAGTTGCCTGCATTGGTTTGTTTGGCATGAGTTACATCCTTGCAAAATTAACTTCAGGAAGTCCTGATATAAAGGTATAGCATCAGAATGAGGCAGCACTGCGGCTATAAAGACCAAAGTCTTAGGAACGTTGTGATATATACCCTTAAAATCAAAGAGTTAGTTTTAATTGAGGTTGAATGTAAGGGGCGGAAGGCTTGTTAGAGAGACGGCTGGTATTGAGAGGGAAGGACAGGACAGGAAGCGGGCTGTCAAGCCCGCTACCCGTTCAGACTTACAGGGTTCAGAAGCCCCAGTTCAGCCCCAGGTTCAGGCCGCGTAAATGCTCTGAATCCTTGATACCCTTGGTGCCGTCAAGTTTCAGTGTGTAGCTCCGGTAGCCGGCCTGCAAACGTAATCCCATGAACAGCTTAAAGCGAACACCTGCTTCAAAATCGGTGAAGTTAGTGTTGCCGTTTTTACCCAGATCCATTTTGCCGTAAAAGCTGGTGCGGTTGTCGCCAAACAGAGTTACTTCGGTGCTGACCATTGGCAGAGTGCTGGAGAAACGGTCACCTTTCAGCTTGCCTGAGTCAAAGCGCCGCAGGCCCAGTCCTGCGGTCCAGTCCACATTACCGTTGTCCAGCAGACGGTAGTAACCCAGCGCATCAAAGCTGTTAACTTTCAGCTTTTTGTTATCAACGCTTGTATAGCGTACGGCAGCATTGGGTACCAGCGGAATAAAATGCTCAAATTGGCCGTACAGGTTATGGACGCCATCGTGATTGGCAGTCTTCCAGTAGTTGTAACCGACTTTTGCACCTACCAGCGCCTGGGCGCTGGAGGCAGAAGTAAGAAGGACGGCAGCAACAAGTAGTGATTTTCTCATGTGTTCCCTGATGATAGTGTTAGCCTTGCCTAAGGAGCCTGAGCGAGAACAGACTCCTAAGTGGCGTACCTTATCGTGGGGACTGCCGGGTTGGGATGCTGGTTTCTACCTAACAGCCAGAGAGTCGGCAGCTCCCATGCCGCTGTGTACACCGCCTTCTGATTCAGTGGCAGGCTTGCTGCGAATCAGGTATCCCGCGTAACCACTGTCATTACCATTGAAACGTGTCATCGGTTTGCCATTGAAGTGAAGGGTGAACAGCCCTATTTCACTGATCAGATCATCCACCTTAATAGCTTCGCCCCGGCGCACCAGTAAAGCAGGGCGCTCTCTGTGAGCCGGGTGCAGGCGACGCATCAGTGACCATGCCTGATAATCCTCACTGGAAAGCGACTTGAGTTTTGGCAAAATATCGTCGCCAAAAATGCAGTGACCACCGCCTTCGCCCTGGTTCTTCAGAACCCAGTTATTATTGGGCTTATCGGCGAACCAGTCGGCGCTGTTTTCGTCAACAGGCAGCATGACACCCAGAAACTCTTTTGCTTCACTGGCTTCGGGCAGGGTAAGGCCAAAACGGGTTAATTCCTGTGCAGTCATGGAGGTCAGCAACATCTGAACCCGTTTGCTGGTGGCCAACTGTTGGCTGACCGTGGCATTGATCGCAACATTATGCTGTTCCATAAAGGCACGGGTCTGGCTTAAAGCCTGACAGCAGCGAGCCTCTTCCAGGTCATGGGCGACAAAGTCAGAGTATTGATAGCCTGCACGAAGATAGATGGCATCTACCCCGCCAATACTCTCAAGCAGCAAGCGGGCGTTTTCTCCGGTTGAAAGCTGGTCGTGAAGTTCACGGAATGTACGACGAACCGTTCTTATGCCAAGGCTTTGCAGGCCCTGCTCCAGAAGATGCTGGTCGTAAACGTTGTCTTCATCCGCTTGTACCACCATCAAAAACACCGGTTGTCCGGTTTCTCCGGATTCTTTCCGAACCTGGCTGGCAGTTGCTGCAATGCCTTCTGACAGCAGCTCAATGGCCGGGTTGTCAATCAGCCGCAGGTTGTCCACGGGGGACCATTTCTGGAAGGTAGCAGCCCACTGCTGCTGCATATAACGATGCAATTCGTGGGCTCGCTGGCCAAAGGGACCCATGCCTGCAGCGATGCCATTGAACTCAATGACCCTGGGACCCACTTTCGCATCATCCATAAAGTCAGTGCGCATAAACAACATGGGTTGTCTGAGTGCTTTCTGCTGACCAAAGTGAATATGTTTGTGAAGATTCAGCAGGTTGGTAAAGAAAGGGTCTGCACCGGCAATAGGAGCCATGACCTCCTGCAGGTATTCATGGTTTTCTGAAACGGCATGAATCAGTTTTGCCAGCACTGGTACGGCTTTGCGGAGATGAGAAAAACGGGTATCTTCAATCAATGTCGGTGCCAGACTAAAAGCGCAGTGTGTCGCTGATTCTGGCGATGTTTTCAGGGAAAAACCGTTTAAAAGAGCCCATTCAATGGCGTCCTGAATGGCGGGATCCCGGGTTGTCTGGTTCATCATTATGCCACCGCTAAACTGGAAGAAGGTGCTTCACTGGAAAGGTTATCTGCAGGGTTATGCAGCTGTTCTCTGGTCTGCTGTGACAGGTACAGGTCACGGTAAGAACCGGTCTGGTTAAGCAGCTCACTGTGAGTTCCGCGCTGAACAATCTGACCTTTGTCCATCACCAGAATCTGGTCGGCATCCTGAATGGTCGAAAGGCGATGGGCCACAGCAATAGTGGTACGACCAGAGCGGAGAGTGATCAGTGCATCTTTAATCGACTGCTCAGTTTCTCCATCAATATTGGCGGTTGCCTCATCCAGCAGAAGAATACGTGGATCCTGCGCCACCGTTCGGGCAAAGGACAACAACTGACGTTCACCCGTCGATAACGCCTGACCTCCGGCTCCGGGCTGGTGGTCGTAACCATCAGACAGTTTTCGAATAAATGGGTCGGCAGATACTTTTCGGGCAGCGCTGATCACATCACTCATACTGATATCAGGATGGTTAAGGCTGATGTTTTCGGCAAGGGAGCCACTGAAGATATACGGCTCCTGGAAGACCAGCCCAACGTGGTTGCGCAGGGCGGACTCGCTCATGTTGTTCAGTGGTTGCCCATCAATAAGAACCTGTCCCTGCTGGTGCTGATAAAAACGCATTAACAGGTTGATAACGGAGCTTTTGCCACTGCCGCTGTGGCCGACAATGGCCGTAAACTGACCGGGTTCTACAGTGAAACTGACGTTGTCCAACGCCTGATTTCTACCGTCATAGGACAGGCTGACGTTGTTGAATTCCATCTTGCCACTGTTGACGGAAGCATTTCCCGTCTGGCTGCGGGACTCTTCCGGTTCGTCCAGCAGTTCAAAGACACGTTCGGCAGCCACCAGTGACTGTTGCAGGTTGCCCAGCTGCATGGAAATCTGGCGGAAAGGCTCAAAGAAACGAGCCAGATAATTGATAAAGGCATAAATAGTGCCGACTTCAATCACGGAAAAACCAGCTTTCCAGCCAAACCAGGCGACAATGCCCGCCAGCGCCATGGTTTGCAGGAAGTGACCAAAAGGCATCAGCAGCAGACTGTCGATGCCGATCACTTTGCGGCGCAGCAGGCTCCATTCTTTGTTGTTTTCTGCAAATTCTGCACGACGATGTTCTTCCTGATTGGTGGCCTGGATAATCTGCATGCCCTGCAGGGATTCATTAAGACTGGTGTTGATGTCTGCCAGCTTGGCCCGAACACCTGCCACGACGGGACGGCTCAGGTTCTGATACAGACGCATGCTGCCCAGAAGAATCGGCACAATAACCAGCATCAGCAACATCAGTTTGAAATCCAAAAGTGCCAGTGCGGTAAAAATACCCACCAGTTTCAGGGCTCCACGCAGGATGGCGGGGATTACTCCGACAAACATCTGTCGTATAACTTCAGAGTCATTGGTCAGTCTTGATACCAGACGACCGGTTGGCTCTCCGTCAAAGTACTTCATGGGCAGTTTCAGCAGATGGCTGAACGCCTTTTGACGGATGTCGTGTATAACCTCCAGGGCATTGTCCTGGAACATGACGCCCTGAATGTACTGCAATATCGATGCGCCCACATAAGTACTGGTCAGGGCAATGCCCAGCATCACCAGCGTATTGATATCGTTGTTACCCACCGCAATATAGTCATCAAGGATAATTTTCATGACCCAGGGTGAAGCCATTTCAAAGGCGGTTGCCAGCATTAACAGCAGAAAGGCGCTGATAAAGCCTTTTGAGTAAGGGCGGCTGAAGCCCAGCAGGCGTCCGAGTCCTGCAAATCGTTTTGCTTTCATCAGGCGCTTACCAGTGTTGGTGATTCGTTAATGGGCTGGTCATCGGTCGTATCCTCCCTGTTCACCAGAAGAGTGCGTGCCTGTTGTTTGAAGATGCGGGCATACCAGTCAGGGCGGTCCAGCAGTTCGTCGTGGGTACCCTGTTCTTTAATGATGCCTTCCTCAATGACCAGAATATGGTCTGCAGTAATCAGTTCCGGCAGGCGTTGAGTGATCAGCAGAATGGTCTTTTTGTTTTTGTAGGCAGACAGGTTTTTCAGAATGGTCGCTTCTGTTTTCATATCCAGCGCACTGAACGCGTCGTCCAGCAACAGAATGCTGGCATCGGTCAGCAGGGCCCGGGCAAACGCCACACGCTGTTTCTGGCCGCCGGAAAGGTTGATGCCGTTTTCGCCAAGTATGGTCTGGTAACCATCGGTGAAGTGACAGATCTCGTCGTGAATGGCGGCGAGTCTGGCAGCCTGTTCGATCTCTTCCTGAGAAGCATCCGGTCTGGTCATGGCGATGTTTTCCGCAATGGTTCCGGAAAACAGCATTGGCTCCTGTGGAACCCATGCCAGCTGGCTGCGCAGGCTTTTCAGCTTTATCTGGTCAATGGTAATGCCACCGAGCGTAATGGATGAGCCTGCATCCAGATTGAACTGGCGTTGCAGCAACCGGAACAGGCTGCTTTTGCCTCCGCCGGTTCGACCGGTAATACCGATAAAGGAACCAGCCGGAGCCTGCAGTCTGATGTCGGTCAGAACCGGAGAGTCAGCCTTTGGGTAGTGGAAAGACTGAATATTAAACGCCAGATCGTGATTTGCAGGTGCTTCTACGGCTGTTGGGGCATCGGTCACGGAGGGCTTCTGGCTAAACAGGAATTCCAGTCGGCTCCAGGATGCATTACCACGCTGGAATACGCTGAACTGCCAGCCAAACTGCATCATGGGGCTCAGAAGCTGTCCAAGATAGAGCGTGAAACTGGTCAGCAGGCCCAGTGTCATTTCACCATGTTGAATCAGCCATGCGCCGCCCATCAGTGCAATAACAAAAGACAGACCAAAAAACAGGTTAATGGTGGGGCCAAAGATGGACTCGATACGTGCCACTTTCTGGTTAGCGTTGACGGTTTCACGGGACAAATCGTAAAAACGCTGTTCTTGTCGTTTATTGAGTTCGTGGGCGCGAACGGCTCGTATGCCGGTGACGGTTTCCCTGGCTTCCTCGTTCAGGTCAGAAAAACTGACCTGAGCCCGGCCAAAGGTTTTGTGCATCGCGGTGCCGTAGTGGCTGGTGGCCCAGATGAGTATTGGAAACGGGATCAGAACCAGCAGCGTCAGCTTGCCACTGACAGCAAAAACCATCGCAGCCAGAACAGTGAAGCCTGCGATCACTGAGTCAACCAGGGTCATAATACCCCCGCCTGCACTTTCCTCCACCGCGTTGAGGTCATTGGTGGCATGGGCCATCAGATCGCCAGTGGTGTGTTCCTGGTAGAAGTCGGGTGACATCCGGGTAAAGTGAGCAAACAGCCGATCCCGCTGACCGCGAACCAGGTCAATGGAGGCACCGTACAACAGAGAGCGCCATACATAGCGCAGGCCATAAATGGCGATGGCAATCACCATGATACCCGCGATGTAAAGCATTAACTCCTGACTGGTCAGGTTGTCGATGGTGATTTCATCCACCACACGACCGATCAGCCAGGGAGGCAGCTGGTTCAGTATTGCCACGGCTTGCAGGCTGATAAAAGCCAGAAGGTAGTGTTTCCAGTAGTCACGCAAAATGAAGCGCATTTTCCATAGCAGCTTCATGAACGGTTACTCCTTTCCATGAAAATTGCATTTCGCTCATGGCTGTTCGGTTTGAAAGCGTTTTGCATCAAAGGTTTCCAGGGGTTACATGGTTGTCAGTGTCAACCAATTGGGAAATAAAAAAGCCTGCTCAGGCTGTGGTCTCTATTGGGTTACTTCAGGTGCCGGATCAGTGCCTGTAGCCCCTGTACCAGCTGTGCGGCTGCTTCTGGTTCCATTTTGTTCAGCAGTTTGTCTATCCGCTGTGCCTGAAGGCTTCTGGTTGAGTCCAGACAGTCTTCTGCAAGCCCGGTCAGGGACAGGCACTTGATTCGGCTGTCATCCGGGTTGACGCAGATGGAGACCAGATTACGGGCTTCCAGACGTTTAATGACCCGGGTGGCACCGCTTTTGGTGAAGCCCAGTGACTGACCAATGGTTTGAACAGAGCATTGAGGCTGGTTCTGGATGCTGCGAAGCGCCAGATAGTCAATCAGGCTGAACTCTTCACAATGACTGCTTTCACAACAGCTTGTGCTGAAATGGTGTGAAAGCGTCAGTAAGGCGTCGAATAACTGTTTCGCCTGCTGGCTCATTGAAGGCAATACCCGCAAAGTAAAATTGAGGATATTAGAATAGATATGGTTGACATGGTCAACTATGTAGTTAACGAGAACCCGACCAGCTATTCGTCAGGTCAGGTTGTTACGGATACAGGTTGTGTCGTTTTGCCGTCCGTGGCTTATTCGAAATGGTGTGAAGGGATCTGTTTATGGCGTTATCATTATTCTCTTCTCAATCCCACATTTCGGCATTTGTCATTATCCTTGTTAAGTCTGACACCACAACAGCACTTTCCTTTTTTATCCATGGAGACAGTTTCGCAATTCTCATCGTGTGCAAACTTACAACACTCTTCCTGTGTTTGTTTCTTTTTACAGGTTGTGCTTTCGTAGCATGACTTTGCACCAAACGCACTGATGCACTCTTCTGCCCAGCCCCGACGATAAAAACTATACCCTTCACAGGAAAATTCAGTATCAGGGTTGTATTCCGGGCAGCCGTCGCTGGCTTTTGGCTGCTCTTTCGATTTTTTAGGATAAAATGGCGAATTATCGCTGGTCTGACACTGTCCATTCTGCCAATAGCCGATTTTTATTCCTCTATTTCCTCCTGCCAGAGTTTCATCTGAAAGACAGACCTCCCTGTGAGAAGATGGCTGGGCAATCGTTGGGTTATTGACCGGAGCCATAATGGGCGTATGCCCTTGGGTTGAGCTTGTACATTCAGGGAAATGACTGTGGAAATTATCAATGCTTTCATGAAATTTTCCGTGCTTTCCATGCTTTTTTATGATGTCTTTTAAAGTCTCATAATTCGTGACCAGCCATCGGACATCGTACCCGTACCCTTCATCTCTTCCAGGGGTGGTGTAATGGCATTCCGGGGTGCCATCATCATCAATGACTTTTCCGATATAGTAATCGGTTGAGCTATAGGGAACAGAGCAGTAGCTGTTTACGTGCTTGTCAGCACTTTCGTAATCTGCGGCAGTATCTTTTGTCGTATCAAACCAGCAGCCTGTGGGGGCAGTTTCACGGGCTACTGACAGGGTAGCGGAGATACAGAGCAATGAAAGCATCAGTATTTTGTTAAAAAAGGACTTCATTCAGGTCACCTGTCTTTTTATATTCAGGCCTGCTTCAGGCAGGATTAAATCAACATTCTTGTCAGGACAGATGTATATAGATGATAAACGGGGTTTCAGCCATAAAAGTAAAATCTTAATTTGAGTGATGAAGTGTAAGAAAATGTGATTTGAGACTATAAAAACGTTTCGTTAGTACTCCATGAAGGTTTACAAAATGAGGCAGCTTTCCGGGGTCGGGCGATATCGGGAGAAATGTAACCCATAATCACTGGTAGGATTTCCATTGCTGTCTGTCATTCTGGTAAATCGTATTTTGCCAGAATACAACCTGAGCCCCCATTGGGCTGCCGTTTCGGTTATATGGGCAGAGTGAATTTCTTTACCTTCATTTTTCCACCTGGCAGACTTTGATCGAAACACTGGCGCAAACCCGCTTCTTTAGAGGCGGGTCTAGCCAGCGCAAGGCGCTAGCCTTGCTGTGACGACCGTTTAGAAGTCTTAACGAATTTTCTGAAAGTGGCACTCCATTTGCGGGCAGGTTTCTGAAAAGATCTCACGAAGTTGATCGGTCATTTCCCTCGTGAATACGTTCCGGCGATACTTTGCTGAAAATACTAGTGCTGCCTGCATGGTTTTTAGCGCTTAGCTGCACTAGCATAAAGGCATTCAACATAACAGGCACTGCAATGCTTCAGGGCATCCGATTAAAAGCCAACCCAACAGACCAGCAAAAGCTGATCCTGTCTCAGTGGATGGGTTGCGCCCGGTTTATCTGGAATGCCAAGTGTGACGAACATCGCTACTACAGCGCCTACGCAAGAAAATATTGCCCTGTCGGGACATTTGCGCCGGTTGACACTAAGGCCGCTCAATTTAAAAGCAGAGAGCTTTCTCCCTGGCTCTATAGCTGTCCCAGTCAAATAATCAGAAATTCAGCTACCCACTGGTATCAGACCTTCCAGAAGCATATGAAAGGTTTGTGCGGCAAGCCAAAAAGGAAGCCAAAAACTGATAAAGGCAGCATTTACCTCACAAAAGAATTATTCCGGTTCGATGTATGTGATGACGGTGTAACCCGTCTTTTTATAGGCACAAAGACCAACAATATCGGTTATCTGTCGTTCAAGTCCCACGGTGCATTCAACGAGCCCAAGTCCCTTTACATCAGGAAAGAGATTGGTCGGTACTTCGTTTCTTTCTGCTATGACGATGGATCGGAAGAACCCGCAACAGAAAAGGAACACCTGGAGTACCTGAAAGGTGCTTCTAAAGAATGGCTGGAAGAGTATGTCATTGGCGTGGATCGTGGTGTTGCAATACCAGTGCATACCGGCGTGGAGGCTTACGACTTCACGGAGAATCAGAAAAAGAGCATGGATAAACGCAAGCGGTACGTTGAAAAACTGCAACGTCGTCTGTCTCGCCAAACCAAAGGCTCTAACCGCAGGCAAAAGACAAAAAACCGGATAGCCCGTCAACATAAAAAGGTGGCAAGTATCCGGCAAGACTTCTGCCACAAAACCAGTCGGAAGATAGTCGATAGCAAGGCGAAGGTCATCATTTTCGAGAACCTGAAAACCTCGAAGATGACTCGCAAGCCAAAGGTCAGGAAAGATAGAAACGGCAAGTTTGTTCCAAATAGAGCCAGGGCCAAAGCAGGGCTCAACAAGGCTGTGCTAAATGTTGGCTGGCATTATCTGGAAAGTTACACCCGCTACAAAGCGGCAAGAGCAGGTAAGGCAGTATTCAAAGTGCCTGCACATTATACGAGTCAAGAGTGTGCGGAATGCGACTACACTCACCCCGACAACCGTAAGACACAGGAATTGTTTTCTTGCGGTAGCTGCGGACACGTTGACAACGCTGACCGAAACGCCAGCATCGTAACTAAGAAACGAGCAATTAATTTACTTTTAGACTCCGGAACAGAGTTGGTTGGCAAGGGTATTCCTGTGCTGACTAAAGGACGTGGAGCCATTCGTAAGACGGGAAAGTGCAAGCACTCTCCCGCATCTGGCAGCGAAACGTCAAAAAAGAAAAGAACAGTTGCTACTGCGGTAGCTGCTTAGTATTGGAAGCTCGCTCCTTCAGGGGCGAGTAGTTCACGTCACCATTTGACCGTACAGATACATTTTGCAATGTATGTTGAACCATGGGTCGCACACCCAGAAGTTGAGTTCCTCGTACTGTCCCAACTTATTTAGCGTCAAATTTCTTAAATCGGATGTGTCTAAGAGTTTATCACCCATGCAGGGCGTTGTATGAGCCAGCCCTGCCGACCGGAATGGGTATTACTGAGAGCTGGCTTTTGCCTTGCGTGCTTCAATACGCTTTTGCAGGCGCTCAAATTTTTTAACAGGCATGCCGTTCTTCGCCAGCTGTTGTTCTTTCACCAGAGAGTTATCCTGAGTCACGATGGTAACGTTGTAGCCATTTTCCGTGCTGGTTACTTTTCCTAATTTGAGGTTTTCATTACCACGCATAATCAGTCTGGCTTTGGTGAGCGTCCCGATCTGGTCAGCGGTGAATTCTCTCTCCATTATTTTGTGACCAGCCCAGCCACGTTTCCCCATCTTGTAACCATGATGCCTGCCGCCTTTCATGCAGTGTTCTGACCGGTGCTCATGACCTTCAGAGTCTTGCGTTTCACCGTACCATGCAAAAGCCGATGTGATGGCGATCAGGCCTGCGGCGATAAAAGCGATAGATGTTTTTTTGTTCATGGACCCTTCCTCGTTTGTCTGGTTTACGCTTCTCATTAAAGCGTGGGGATGTCTCAGAAATATCTCTTCAGCGCGGTCAGTTGTCGCAATTTGTATCAACTGGCAGTGCTTTTTGTCAGGCTGATAATATTTGATACAACTTTGCTTAATCTGAGCCCGTATAATCGAGACAAGAGAGGGTCAGTAAAGTGGTTGTTAAAGCTATGGCAGAACAACAGCATATTCTTGTGGTCGATGATCACGACGAAATTCGTGATCTGTTAGGACGTTATTTAGGGCAGCATGGTTATCAGGTCAGCCTGGCCGATGGTGGTCAGCAGATGCGCAATGTGTTGTCGCAGACAACGGTGGACCTGGTCATTCTGGATATCATGATGCCGGAAGAAGATGGCCTGAGCCTGTGCCGTTATCTGAAAGATAAGGGTGGCCCACCCGTTATCATGCTGACGGCGCTGGGCGAAGAAACCGACACAATCGTTGGCCTGGAAATGGGGGCTGATGATTATATTTCCAAACCCTTCAGCCCCAGAGAACTGCTGGCCAGAGTAAAAGCAGTGATAAGACGGGTGAGCGAGGTTCGTCCGCAGAAACAGTCAGTCAATGAGCCTGAAAAAATGCGCTTTGAAGGCTGGACGCTTGACCTTAATCAGCATCAGCTGGAACGGCAGGATGGCCTGCTTGTGCCGCTCAGCACATCGGAATTCCGCTTGTTGACCGTCTTTTTAAACCACCCCAAAAAAGTATTAAGTCGTGACCAGTTACTGGATATGACCAAGGGGCGTGAAGCTCTGCCTTTTGACCGCAGCATTGATAACCAGATCAGCAGGCTACGCAAAAAAATAGAAGAAGATCCCAGAAACCCCAGGTTAATCAAAACCGTCTGGGGTGGGGGTTATTCGTTTACGGCCAATATGGTTTCTTAAAGAGATCGCTCCTAAACAGCCATGAGCTGAAAATGCGGCTCACTCCGAAACATGAAAATGACTGAGGAGTCTGGGAGAGCTGCATTTTCATAGTAAAAGCAACCTGATTTCAGGAAATAGAATTTGATTAAACGTTTTAGCAAATTACGCTCATCACGTTTCTGGCCTGAAAGTCTGGCAAGCCAGATGATTCTTGTGGTGCTTTTGGGTATGGCGCTGGCGCTGGCGATCAGTCTATGGATGGCAGGTGACGCTCATAAAGAAGCTGTGAATCGCATTAACCAGTGGATGCTGACCCGTCAGACCGCCACCCTTGCGGAAGTGCTGGAAGCCAGTCCGGCCAGTTTGCACCGGTCAATTTTAAAAACGACTCGCCGGGAGAATGCGTTTTTCCGTTTGTCCGACCAGAGTCTGGTGCCGGCTGGTGACTATTCTCCTGAAGAACAGATGCTGATTGATCGTATTGCCGGGTCTTTTGACGACCCGAAACCGGGGCGACAGGTAAGGGTGAATCTTGCCAGTGATCGATCTGAAGAAATGACGCCTCCCCGTCGTTCAAAGCATTGGGAGGAGCGCAGAGGGGACAGGGGTCATGACCGATATAAAAGACGTCCTAACCTGTTATTTCTCAATGTCTCTATCCAGCTGGATGATGGGCAGTGGCTGAATATGCAGTCGTCGACACCAAAGGTTATGCCCTTACTGGCTAAAAGAACCGCGTTTTTGATGGGAATATCGACCTTATGTGTTCTGGCCGGAATTATCTTTATGGTGCGCCGCATTACCCGACCCATGCGGAAACTGTCGTCTGCTTCGCACCGGCTGGGGCTGGGTGAAAAAATCGACTCGCTTCAGGAAGAGGGGCCTGAGGATATTCGCGAGTTGATCAGGGCTTTCAACCTGATGAATGAACGACTACAGCGGTTTGTGGCAGATCGTACCCGTATGCTGGCAGCCTTGTCCCATGACCTGAGAACACCCATTACTTCCATGCGGCTCAGAGTTGAGTTGATGGAACCGGGGCCGGACACGGATCAGCTGTTGGCCACTCTGGATGAAATGCACCAGATGTCTGAAGCCACTCTGGCATTTACACGACAGGCTTCAGACAATGAACCAACCCGGGCGGTCGATGTGAATGCCCTGCTGGATAGTCTGTGTGAAGACTTACGGGATATTGGCCTGCATGTTCACTATCAGGACGGTCAGGAAGTTATTGCCCATTGTCGTCTGGTGAGTCTGAAGCGTGCAATGCGTAACCTGATAGAGAACGCGGTGAAATATGGTTCTGTTGCCCATGTGAGTACGTCTGCAGGGCAGGAAAGCGCTCAAATACGGATACAGGATGAAGGCGATGGTATTCCTGAAGCGATGACAGAACGAGTATTTGAACCGTTCGTGCGGATGGAAGAGTCTAGAAACCGGGAAACGGGTGGTATTGGTCTGGGCATGTCCATTGCCCGCAATATCATCCATAGCCACGGTGGTGATATTCATCTGGAGAATAACGACCGTGGCTTGCTGGTAACCATTAATCTGCCGCTGGCATAAACGCTTTAAATCCGGCGAACTTTAAACTTCCTGCCTTTGATCTTTCCTTGCTCCAGTCGGCTCAAAGCCTTGCGAGCCGACTCTCTTTTTATAGCGACATAAGCCACAAAATCAAAGACATTGATTTTTCCCACCTGATCTCCGGCAATGCCAGCATCGCCGGTCAGGGCGCCGAGAATATCGCCGGGTCTTACCTTGTGTTTGCGTCCACCATCAATGGCCAGCGTCACCATGGGAGCTTTCGGGGCTTCGGTTTTCGGTTTTGGCAGGTGGCTGGGGTCAGATTCAGACAGCTCTGATTGCAGTATGTCTGCAATGCGTTCCAGTTTGTAATGTTCTTTGGATGTGTAGAGGCTGAATGCCAGACCTTCTTTGCCTGCACGGCCTGTACGCCCGATGCGATGAACATGCACTTCGGGGTCGCGACTGAGGTCGTAATTGATTACACAGGCCAGGTCATCAATATCCAGTCCACGGGCTGCAACGTCAGTAGCGATCAGGATATTGGAACTCTGATTGGAAAAGCGTACCAGCATCTGATCGCGCTCTTTCTGATCCATATCACCGTGGAGAACCAGAGGTTTGTAACCAAGATTGTACAGTTCTACCCCCACATCCTTACACACCTGTTTGGTATTGCAGAAAATGACGCTGGACGATGGCTGGTGATGTGCCAGCAGTTTGTGCAGAACATCGGGTTTTTCATGGTGATCCGCCTGATAGAAAGACTGTGCAATATGCTGGTGGCTATGCACAGACTCAACGGTGACTTCTTCAGGCTCATTCTGGAACCGGTCACTGAGCTGGCGAATGCCTTTCGGGTAGGTAGCAGAGAACAGCAGGGTCTGACGATGGCCGGGTGTGTGGTCAATGATGTTTTCAATGGCGTCAATGAACCCCATATCCAGCATACGGTCGGCTTCGTCCAGCACCAGTGTGCTGACTTTTTCAAGGCAGAGGGTTCGTTTGCGCAGGTGATCCTGAATACGCCCCGGAGTACCCACCACAATATGAGCGCCGTGAGCCAGAGAGCCTATCTGTGGCCCTATGGGCTGACCGCCACAGAGTGTTACGACCTTTATGTTCTGCTGGTAGCGAGCCAGCCTGCGAATTTCGTTCGCCACCTGCGTCGCCAGCTCCCGCGTTGGACAAAGTACCAGAGCCTGGCAGCCAAAAAAGCGCTGACGGATTTTAGTCAGCATCGGGATACTGAAAGCCGCCGTTTTGCCGCTACCGGTTTTAGCCTTGGCAATCAGGTCTTTGCCGTCAAGAGCCAGGGGCAGGCTCTGCTGCTGGATGGCTGTCATCTCCTGATAACCAATGGTTTTCAGGTTGGTTAACAGGGCGGGGGGGAGTGGTAAGCTGGAAAACAGTGCCTGACTCAAGATGGACTCTTTGTTTTGATGATAAAGCCAGCCAGTATAACAGAGAGCCGTTGTAACTGTGCTCAGTGGAAATTCGCATTAGCATGGTGGAAGCAGGGGTGTTTCATGTGATTTGTCTCATCTTTGCGGGGTGCCGCTTATTCAGGCAGGCTGGTTATCATACTGGTTTATAATTCCCTTCTGATCGATGGGACGTTCTGTTCAAACTATTGCAGCAAGCAATCGTGGAGGGGCAATGTCGCTATAGCTCAATAGATCAGGCCATTGACCGACACATTTACAGAGTGATCATCAGGAAAATAACATGTCTCAACCCCCTTCGGAAAATGAAACGCCTGCGGTTGACGCAGAACTGGGAGCGTCCCGCTGGCTTATTGGTTTTGTGTCGGGGGTCTTATTGTTGGGAATAACCTTGTTGGTTCCTGCCCCGGAAGGTATGAGCGACCCTGCCTGGCGCTGTGCGGGTCTGGCGATGATGATGGCTATTTTCTGGTCCACTGAAGCTCTGCCAATACCTGTCACTGCACTGTTGCCATTGCTGCTGGCACCGTTACTGAACCTTTCGGGTCTCGACAAGGTTGCTGCTCCTTATGCCCATCCGGTTATTTTTCTGTTTATGGGCGGGTTTATACTGGGACTCGCCATGGAGCGCTGGAACCTGCACCGACGCATTGCCCTGCACACCATGCTGGCCAGTGGTACTGGAGAGCGACGTCAGGTTATAGGGTTTATGATAGCTACGGCGTTTATCAGTATGTGGGTCTCTAATACCGCCACTGCCATTATGATGTTGCCGATCGGCATGTCGGTGATTGCCATGATGCGGGATCATCACCAGAACCAGGGTGAATTTCCCAGCGCACTGTTACTGGCGATTGCTTATGGCGCTTCCATCGGCGGCTTTGCCACTTTGATTGGCACACCGCCTAATGCATTGCTGGCTGCCTTTTTGCAGGAACAATATGGTATTGAGCTGGGTTTTGCCCAGTGGTTGATTATTGGTGTTCCAGCCAGTGTGTTGATGCTGATAGTGACTGGCTGGTGGCTGAGTCGTGGCGGCTACAGCCTGCGTACGGAAGACAATGAAACAGTAAAGCATTCCCTTAAACAGCAGCTGGCTGAAATGGGAGGGCTTTCGCGAGGTGAAAAGGCGGTTGCCACGATTTTTCTTCTGACGGCAGCTGGCTGGATATTCCGGCCGTTAATTCTGCGACATTTTCCCGGCATTGCCTTGACTGACACAACGATTGCCCTGTGCGGTGCCATTGCCTTGTTTGTTATACCTGTGCGCTGGAAAAAGCTGGCGTTCCTGATGGGATGGAAAGATATTCAGCGACTGCCCTGGGATGTTTTATTGCTCTTTGGTGGGGGCTTGAGTCTGGCAGCGATGATCCGCAAAACCGGCCTGGCTGAATGGATTGCCGGAAATATGAATATTCTGGAAGGAATGCCTTTATTGATGGCGATTGGACTGGTGGTTACGGTGATTATTTTCCTGACTGAAATTACCAGTAATACCGCCACCACGGCAGCCTTTCTGCCTCCGCTGGGCGCCCTTGCTGTTTCGCTGGGGATGGACCCGCAGATGCTGGCCATACCGGCTGCCATAGCAGCCAGCTGTGCCTTTATGCTTCCTGTTGCGACACCGCCCAATGCGATCGTGTTTGGTTCCGGCATGTTGTCGATCCGGCAAATGGTACGCAGTGGCTTGATTCTCAACCTTGCCGGAATAGCGATCATTACTGGTTTATGTTCGCTTCTGGTGGGTAAGATTTTTTAGAGCGTGAGGTAGTACAGGTAGCCTGCCATGCCTGCCCAGCTAAGGCCCAGCAACACCCAGGGTAATTTGCTTTGTCGGTAAACGACAGAGGTTGTTGTCTCGGTAATCTTTTCAACGACAGGCTCATTTTCCCTGTGGCGTTTAATCGTCTTCAGGCGTCGGTCCAGCTCCCGGGCTTTAGTTTTTTGCTGTTTTTTGTACTGGTCAATACCTTTCTGGATGCCCATGGCAATCAGACGGGTCTGTTCCTTGGTTTGTCCGGGCTTCTGGGTAGCCCTGGCAATCTTTAACGCTTCTTCTCTGGTTTCAGCAGAAACTGCCGGTTTTTTCGTGGTTTTAGCCATAAGTCTGTTGGAGTTACCTGGTAATGGTTTTGTAGAGGCTGAATCCCCGGGCCTGGTAGTTCGCCAGAGCGTCAGGGTGATCTTTTGAACAGGTGTTGACCTGCACCCGCTGAGCGCCCCATTGCCAGGCCGCCTCAATGGCAAAGCTCAGAAAGCCTCCACCATACCCACGACCAACAAAACGCCTGGCCAGACCAAAATAATCAAGCTCAACTACATTGTCTTCATTTTTGCTCAGCTCCAAATAACCGGCGGGACTGTTATCGACGTAAGCGATCCAGGTTCGACGATTTGGAGCTTCTGCATAAGCCTGCCACTGTTCATCATCCCAGCTTAATTTGTCGGTCCATTCCCAGTGGCATCCTACAAACTGGTAGAAAAAGCGGTTGATTTCAAACTGTTTCTCAAGGCATTCACGAATCTTGAAGCGAGCATCGAGCAGAGGCTTTTTTACCAGTTCATGCTCGTGCTCCATAGCCAGATACCAGGTGGTAAAAGGAACTTGGGTTGATGTCATAGATGATTTCAGGGGTTATAGCTACAGGTGGGAGAGTATCCTTGAAATAAAGGCAGGTTCCAAGAAGGCGGGACGCACCCGCCTCTTTATTATCCCTTTATCTCAGCTTTGCCATTGGACAGCTCTGAAAGCCGGCATTAACCACAAAATGTCCGCAAATCAGGTAAAACAGGCTCATTACCGCCAGCATGACTGAAAAGGATTCCACCATCAGAGTCAGGCTCCAGAAACCCTTAAACAGAAGCAGATAAATGCCGAACAGGTAAGGCACATAGCTGCATCGGTGCATAATCCGGGTCAGTAATCGTTTTTTTGGGCTGATTGTTTCCCCCCTGGCGAGCTGAATGTTCAACAGCAGAACCAGGGCAGAGAGAGCCGACAGTGTGGCGATATTGAAGTCCATCAGGGACCAGCCCCGGGTCAGAAAGGAGGCAGCAGAAATAACAGTCAGCAGGCAAAGCAGTGCAACCGCTTTGGGCGCATACTTCATGAAGGTGTTATTGCTGTCGATCGTGTTCTTTCGTGGTGTGTTCATCGCGACCTCTCCTTGATAGATGACAACAAAAGTTAACGTCTGCACAGACAGTTATACCTTTGCTTCAGGTGTAAGGAGTTGACGCTGAACAATAAACCAGTGGGAATCCGGAATATATGTCAGTTGTCGTGGAAAATCTTATCTAACGCTTTTACATGCACCTGACCTTCTTCTGGGTAAACGACGGTATCTTTCTGGTCGCGTTGACCGATAATCAGGTATCGACAGATGCCTTTAGAGTGGTTCAGTAAGGCGTGTCCCCGGTCATCACCGGGCATAAAGCAGATATAGTCGCCAGCAATCATGTGAATATACTCCTCGCCGTGCAGCAGAGTACATTCGCCTTCAACGATGAACAGGTGTTCTTCTTCTGCGGTGTGAAAGTGCAGTGGCATTGACTGTTTGCCCGGTTCAAGCTCCTGCATGCGGGTAGCAATGGCCAGCCCGCCTGCGCTGTCGCTCAGGCATTTGCTACGAACACCATACTGTTCACCATGAGTCCATTCGTCCCATTCGATCTCGTCAATATTGATCAAAATCTTAACTCTCTGCAGGTTGGTAGGCGATGGCGTAGAGTTTCATGTCAATGCCACACTCAAGCGATGTTAACTCAGACAGTTGTTGTTTTTGTGACGGCTTTACATGCCAGTAGTGTGGTGTCATGGCCAACAGGTCAAGAATTAACTCTGACGAATCCAGCTTCATTGTACCTGTCACAGAAGCTTTTTCCAGCAGGCTGAAATGCTCTGGCAACTGGCTGACCAGCTTGTCTGCCGGATAGGGGCGAACTTCCTCATAGATAACCTGACGCAGTGCATACAAGTGTTGTTCCCCTGGTGCCAGAACCAGAACTTTCCCACCAGGCTTGAGAACCCGGCTGAACTCTTTCCAGTCACAGCGGGAAAATACACTGATAATGACATCAATCTGATTGTCTGGCACAGGAATGTCGTTAACACTGGCAACCAGCCATTGAACGTCTTTGCTGCGGCGACAGCAGGCCTGAATGGCGGGTTTTGAGATGTCAAAACCGCAGACTGATGCCTGTGGAAAAGCATCGTGTAATTGAGCGGTGTAATAACCTTCACCACAGCCTGCGTCCAGAATAACGGGGTGTTCAACGCCGTCCAGTGCTGTTCGGGTGGCTTTTGTCAGGGCGTCTATAACTGGTTGATAACAACCACTGTCCAGAAAACGATGACGCGCCTGCACCATCTGCTTGTCATCTCCCGGATGCTTACTGCGCATTTTATGGCTGGGCAGCAGGTTCAGATAACCCTGGCGGGCGCGGTCGAAACGGTGGTTGTTGGCACATGCTGCCCCGTTGTCTAACTGTTGTAAAAGCTGCGAGCAGACGGGGCATTTCAGGTTGGCAGGCATGTCGATAGTCAAGTGAAGATAGTGAAAAGGCGGCCAGTGTACTGGTTTTTAAGATCAGTTTCCTGCTTTTGCTTATTTGAGCAGGGGATGCCCTTCGGGCAGTTGTCGTGAAATCCACAAAGCCAGTTTGTGTTTCATGTTCTGTTCGGATTCCTGTCCCTTGACCAGTGGCTGAATCAGGTTGTCGTGTACCAGAAGGCGGTAAAGGTACTCGATTTTCTGGCGGGAAGAATCCGTTTCTTCAAACTTACCGGCTTTGCGCTTTTCGACATAGATGGCACCAATTCGCAGTGCTTCGCGGACCAGTTCGGTTTCGTTCTTAATTTTTTTCAACGTTCGTGCCTCCAGTTATAAATGTTGATTTTTTCAGAATAAGAGTACTCCAACAGTGGGTCAAAGAAAAAAACGATATGAGAATATCTGTCTATGCTCATTACCACTACTGAATAGCTTCATGATCGTTTCAGGAGAGTGACATCGTAAAAGCAATAGAAATAACTGGAAGGTGAACATTTAACCACCTATATGATTTCTGTGGTTGAGTACTAACATATAAGTACCTGATGGGTAACCGCTTGTGGCACCTCTGCAGCACCTGACAAAAGCTGAACTGGTTGCGTTGATGGGAGCAGTCTCCATTCTGCCCATGCTGCCAGTTACGTTATTCCTGCCAATCTTGCCTGATGTTGCAACGTCGCTGGGTGTCAGCTCCGCTGAAATGCAGCTGGCATTGCCCCTGTTCGTACTGACCCAGGTGTTTGCAATGCCAATCGTTGCATTGTTGTCAGATGCGGGCTTTCGGCTCCATTGCCTTTACTGGTCGTTGCTGCTGTTTGCGATCGGTACGTTATGTTGCCTGCTGACAGTGGAAACATTGTTTTTTGTCGGACGAGCTTTGCAGGGGGCTGCTTCGGCTGGCTTGATAACGGTTGTTCCGGCTCTGGTTAACGAGTGTTATGAAGACAATGAGGTGGCTTGTGTTCTGTCGTACATTACTGCCATTGGTTTTGTTATTCCCATGGTTGGTCCGGAGCTTGGTACTCTCATAGCCTTTTCTCAGGGCTGGCAAACGGTGTACGGGATAATGCTGGCTTATTCAATTATCGTAACCTTGCTATGTATGGGCATATTGAAAAAGCCTGAGCCAACTCATTCTGTCGACTATGCAAGGTATTACAAATCATGCCTTCGACACTGGAAAACGATGTTGACGGATCGTTACACTCTGGCCTTTCTGGTGTGTAATACAGGGATTGCGGTTGTCAGCCAGATATACGTCAGTAATTCGGCTTTTCTTTATCTCGACTATTTTAAGTTACAGCCACTCTCATACAGCTATCTGTTAAGTGTCTTGTATTTAAGCCGCATGATGGTGAGCGTATTTAACGGATTGTTGCTGAAAAAATATAACTATCTTCCTATCGTTCACCATACTATTCCTTTGCTGATCTTCCTCACGCTACTGACCACAGTTCTGGATCTGATCTATCACAGTGCTGAGACCATGAACCTGATTTTGCCGATGCTGTTGTATGCCTTGTCCGGGTTTGTTCTTACCAATACTCTGGCAGGCATCCTGCTGAATAGCGCTAACTGGGCAATGCAGGCTGTGGCATTAATGTTTATCCTGTTTTCTTCAGTGGCGAGTGTAGTCAATATTTTATTGATTATTTGGCACGATGGTACGCCAAAAGTTATATCGCTGTTCTCACTTCTGATGCTGGTGGTGACCTATCTTTTATTCTTAGCCACTCTGCCTGCCGATAAACGAATCCGGTGACTCAGATGACAATTACAGTGGACTGCTCAGATAAAGAGCAAATCGAGCTGGAGGAATATATCGATTTTTGTCGCTCACAAACGCATTTATCCGACCGCGACAGGGTACTTTCGGACGCATACATGCTTCGTCGCCTTGCCAATAATAAAAGGTTCTTTCTGGATTTTCTCAATGGTCAGTTAAGGCGTGTACTCCAATACGACGTAAAAACAGACTTTACCCCACCCAGTTTCTATCTCTTCAGCTGCGATACCTTTTCAGTCAGGGCAGTGTTGTGGCTTCCCTGTGACGAACCTGATTCCGAAGATGCCACCTCTCTTGGCTATGGAGTGACACATAATCACCATTTTGACTTCCTTACCTGTGGCTATTACGGGCCGGGCTATAGAACGATTGTTCATTTATGCGACAAGCGCCGGATGACTGGCCTGGTGGGTGAACAGGTGGAGACAGCCTTTCAGGATGATACATTGCTGACGCCGGGCAAGCTTATGTTTTATCGCCATACTGAGGATATTCATGTCCAATATCCGCCTGAGAGCCTGTCGGTTTCAATTAACCTGATTTTCCCCTCGCACCCTGAGGCTCTGGAGCAGTGTGCATTTGATCCGGAAACCTGGGTTATCACCCGTCATCTGGACCCAATGAGGACGACCACAGGTCTGTTTCAGGTAGCCAGACTGTTGCACAACGAGCAGACTGTAGAGCAGTTGCAGGCTATTGCTGATAAGCACTGCCACCCAAGAGTGCGCTCCATGGCTTATTTCTCTTTACTGTCGATTCTTCCCGAATCAAAAGCCGATTTATTAAGACAGGCAGGTATGGATAGTAGTTCTTTCGTTAGAAAACTCTTTGCAAGTAACTTTTCTTGACCGAGGAGCAGCGTCTGGCATGGGGGCAAATTTTGTTATGTTTCTCACGTCGTTTACCTTGCTTGTTTATTATTGAATGAGAAGTGATTTTTATTCGGATAGTGCCAGTATTGCTACGTTTTTGTAAGTGTGCAGGGCAGACTGGTGGCCTGAATGGAGTATGAATTTTATAATTAAATCAGAACTACAGATTACTGATATAGAATTTTTGTATTTCACAACCTTTAATAGCTGCTCTATAGTCACATCGCTAACAGACCTGATTCAAAATCAGGTGATACTGAATTAAGCCTACTCGAATGCTACTAATTACACCTTTTAATGATCAGGCATCAAGGTGTTGAGCTTTTATATGGCTGAGTATTTACAGGGCAAGAGGTGCGTATGTTCTCTCCAGTGACAATTGCCCGGATGACTGCAATGGCTGAGCAGTTAATGAGCCAGGAAGGTTTTGTGTTTGCTGATTTCTGTCAGTTGTTTTCCGGCTTTAATCAGACGCTGGCCTGTCAGTTATTTAACAGTGTGCTTGAAGAGATTCTCAGGCAGTCAGCCCGTGAGGGGAAGCCTGCTTATTCAGATCAGGTACATCTGGCTGAATCCGGAGACTTTAATTTGTCGCTGGTGGTTGCAGGTGAAGGCTGTGGGAATGAGCAGGCTCTCTGCGCCAGTGAATTTGACATGATTGTTGTGAACCTGTCTTCGAAGCCATTCAGTGTACCAGTCTATCAGGCTCAGCTTGATATTAATCACCTGTTTGACCGGCCAGTGTCGTTAAAAATGCCGGTCGGAATCAGTCTGGAGCCGTTTATTCCCAAGCTGTTTCATGCTTATTGTGACATTGCCGACCTTGAAAAAGCAGGCAGCAGAGTACCCTGTCTGATCATTCACTCCCTGCCAAGAGGTTCTGTTACCTGGGTGTTTGACCGGGAGACTCTGGAGCCTCTCAATCTCACCGATAACAACCTGCAGAAATCCCGCATCCAGCTGGCAGTGCGGGTAATGGGTGATGCGGGGTCTGAAGAGTATGCCGATACGCTGGAGGCGTTGGCTATATCGGATTTTGATCACTTTGTTCGTTGGGAAGCTGCAGAAAGCGTTTATAAGTTAAATGAGCAGCGAGGCATAGATTTACTTCAGCAGCACCTTGTCAGAGATGCAAATACGTCACTGGCCAAATCAGCCAGGCAAACTCTGGCTAACCTGACCAGTGGGGAAGGGTAGTCGTCATGGCCTATACAGTTTATTCGCGAACCGATGCTGTATCTTCCCTTGAGGAGTACATTGATTTTTGTGAGACCCATCCGGAAATGAAGCGTCCGGAAGCCGCGATCACTCATGCCGGTGAATTGTTAAAGCTTTGTAATAATCGCACTTTTCTGGCGCAATATTTTGCCGGGCAGTTGCAGAATCTGGCTGATTTTCAGAAGGGTAATGACTATAAACCGCCCACTTTTGTACTGCACTATGGTTCTTATTTCGCCGTCCGGGCTGTTGTTTGGTTGCCGATGGAAGAGTTGGCTGCTGATGAACTGTTATCGTATTACGACGGACATGACCATAACTTCGATTTCCTGACCTGCAGTTATTTTGGATCAGGGTACCGAACGGCTATTTATGACTACGACCACGACAAGGTGGTGGGGTATCCCGGTGAGAAAGTGGTCTTGAGGTTTCAGGAAGACACTGATTTTCCAGTGGGCAAATTAATGTATTACTTTGCCAGCAAAGATGTCCATACCCAGTATCCGCCTGATGATTTGTCCATTTCAGTGAACCTGATTCTGCCTCGCTCAGGAGAACCAAAACTTCAGTACTTTTTTGATGTTAAGAAGCAGACAGTTATCGGTCAGGTCAATGAGTTGAGTCTGCGTAACACTATTTTCAGGGCCGTACAGGCTCTGGGTGATGAGAACAGTATTGAATTATTGTTGCATATTGCCCGTGATCACCCGTGCTTCCGAACACGGGGGTTGGCCTGGGAGGCTGTGCTGGCTATGGAGGCAGGAGGTGCAGGTTTTTACTCTCAGGCTATGAACGACAGGCATCCTTATGTGCAGGAAATCGTTCGGGCATCAATTCATCGTGATTAAGATTTAGGGTGTAGCATTGTCAGAATGCTGCATGACATGTTGGCAAACAGGAGTACACGTGATGAAAACTCAAGCAGTAAAACAGCGTAAAGCGTTTGTTAAACTGGATGAACAAGTCAGCTTGGCCAGCTCTTACAAAAGAGTGGTTAAAACCGCTGTCCAGGGTCGTGAATTAGGCTTTGGTTGTCATCTTCGTCAGTGAAAAAGCAGAAATTCTTTAATTAACCTTCCATTAATGCACCCCGGTCTTCGGATCGGGGTGTTTTTTACTGTGAAAAAATGTTTCTTGCGTTTATGGCTGTTTATGACGTCTTGAGTTAATTCCCCTTGGTATGAACAGGAATGCTCTTTAAAGCTAATTCTGATTGCCAGAATGTTTTTTTAGCTTAGTATTGTCTTAAGGATTGAACTTAGCGGGTAAGGAGTAGTCTAACGCCAAAGAATCACACCCTATTCAGCGTTTTCTGAAATGGTGTGTTCCTTGAGCCAATTGGGAAGTTAAATAATGTCTAAAAGATCAATCTCTCTCATTGACGACCGTAACCAGAATAAAAACACTGAAGATTCTGCATCCATTGAAGAGCAAGTTGCTGAATTTCTGAAGTCCGGAGGCAAAATTGAACAAATTGCTTCCGGGGTGAGTGGTATGGAAAGCATGGCTACCCGTCAGCCAAAGTCCCTGCAGAAAAACAGTCGCAAAAGCAAAAAAAGTTAGGTCAGGGTTTAACAAACCTTGCGGAATTCTCCATCCATAACGGCATTGCGTAGCTTTGCCGTTTGGATGGAGATGGATAGCGAGGCTTGCGTAGAGCAAGCCTATGTACTAACTTCAATGCACTGCGAAACCCTGCATAATGGGTTTGGTGGCTGGGACACAGCGTATGTGTAAAGAGTTCCCCTGTCGTGGTTCGGCAACCTGTACGACAGCGAGAGGCTATGCTATTTGACATAGTGGGTCGCATGTAATTCCCGATTAGAAGCCCCCACTAGAATCAGCTTGCCGATTTAGTGGAGGGGGTATGTCACTGCGTTCATCGGTCTTCAGTCTCTTCATCCGCCAGCATATTCATAATCAGGCGGATCAATGTCTCTTTTTGCTTTGGGTCGGACTCCGCCACCAGCAGTGTCAGGGCTGCCAGACCGGTGTCGTTAATAACGGGTTCGCCTGAGTCGTTCAGCAGTCGGCCATTGCGATGCAGAAAGTCTACAAACAGAAAGGCACCGCTGCGTTTGTTGCCGTCGGTAAAGGGGTGGTTTTTCACAACGAAATAGAGCAAGTGGGCAGCCTTGCTTTCAATGGTTGGGTAGGCCGGTTCTCCAAAGGCGCTCTGGTCAAGGTTACCCAAAAGCGCCCCAAGGCCATCGCCCCGTGGTTTTGCGAACAGCTCTGTGGCTTCGCCGCGCTGAACAAGGTTCTGCTTGAGTCCTAGCAGTGAAGCCATGACCTGTTGTTCTGTCGCTAACATACCGCCAGGTTGCCCAGTGGGTTCGTTGAGCAAACCTTCATCGTAACGCTGTAACCAGAGAAACGTCTGGGTGTAACGACTGACGATTTCTACCAATCCACGGCCAGTATTTACCAGCAACTCCGGTGAAGCGGCTGCTTTGCGTACCAGCTTTAAGGCGGCTTCCAGCTCCCGGGCATTATCTTCAAAACGCTGACGGTTAATGGTGTAGCCCCGGCTCAGATGCTCTTTCAGCACAGCAGTAGCCCACTGTCGGAATTGAGTGCCTTTGCGGGAGTTCACCCGATAAGCTACGGATATAATGGCGTCCAGATTGTAGTGTTTAACCCGTCGGCGCACTTGCCGCTTGCCCTCCTGTCGAACTACCGAGAAATCCTCGGTAGTTGCATCAGCCTCTAACTCCCTCTCCTGATAGATGTTTTTGAGGTGCAAACTGATATTGTCAGTACTGGTTTCCAGCAGATCAGAGAGCTGACGCTGGGTGAGCCAGATGCTCTCTTGTTCCAGCAAAACATTAATGTCACCACTTTCCCCGGTGTAGATTCGAATGTCTCTCTGGCTTGGCTGTTCTGTCATCGTTTGTTATTCCTGCTTGCGAATTAAGGCCTGTCCCAGAATAGCCTTTAATTGCTCCTGTAGTCCGGCGATCTGGTGTTGCTGCTCGGCATATTGTGCCAGCAGTTCTTCCGGATCATGGCTGATCACTTCGCCTTCGTGGGGGTTCTTGATCTATTCAGACAGCTCATTATTCTGCTTTTGGAAATCTGATACATCGGGCCTGTTAATGATCCACCAGTCAGGTGAAGAGCCGAATGCTAATAGAAAATGACCTGTTGCTGAGGTCATTACGTTGGTAAAGAAGATCAGTCGTCCAGGTTTACTGGTCTTTATGGATTCCAGCTTCACATTATGCGTCAGTTTTCGAGTAATGACCCTGGGTTTGTGTTTAGTAAACGTGATCGTCCACATTGAAAAAAGAGGGTTTTCTACCCTGTAGCCTAACCCTGGCTGAATGAGAAGAACCGTATTGGGTAATTCATTATCAGCAAAACCCTCCAAAGCATCTACCCAATGCAACAGCGCCATAAATAAATGCCCAACCCGAACACCCGGTTCTATCTGTGCCTGATGGTTTGCGGGAGGTAAGTGGTATTCTAATTGTTTAGTCAGAAGTGACGGAAGGGATGGGAGTAATGTTTTCTGATAAGCACTGAGAAACGCAGTCAGCTTTAGATAGTACGATAGATAGTACGATGAATTTTTTCGTAAATCACTTTCATCCTTTAAGGCTTCAGGTGTTACAAATTTGTCCATTGATTTGAAACGCCATGATGCAACAAGCTGAGCAGCGTAGCGCTGGATAATATCAGCTTTTTTAGCTGGCATTTCTGAAACCAGTGACCAGCGACTGTTTGCTGAGCCCGCAGGTGCATCACTCGTCTGGTGTAGCAGTAACGACATAACATGGCTCTGCCCGGCCAGTTGCCTTATTCGTCGAATATCGTGAATGTCTTTGGTGATGACTTTGCCCTGGTTGTGATCAAACCAGTAACTGGTTGAGCGGGGTTTAAACTGCTCGTCAGGTTGTATGACCTGAACCTCAAAATAATAGCCAAGGTCATCCAGGGCTTTCAGAAGAACAGGGATGTTGTCAATGGCCTCCAGGTCGATTGTTTCGCCATCAAGGTGTTTTGACAAGACAATCTGCGCCATCCTGCGCAACTCAGATGCAGACAGGCTGCCTTCATAAAAATGGTTGACATGCCGGTTACGATCCAGCCAGTTGCTGAAGCATAACCATAAGCTGCTGGATGTAAGGTTGGTTCTATAGTATTTCAGTCCCAGAATATAATTCGTATAACTTTCAGCTTCAATGTCGTCCATAAAGTAGGGTGTGGCATGAATGCTATGCTTTTCGCGCTGCTGGTCGTAAAACGGCTGTGTGGCCTTATGCCATTTTTGTTGTCGCTCCTGACGCCAGTGGTCGACTTTAGACGCTATAATCGAAGCCTCCTGCCTCAACAACGCCATAAACCGCGAAGTGGAGTTCATGTTGGCTCTGTTTGCAGTATGACGTGACTGGTTAAAGGCTGTTACATCGGAATGATAAGCTGCTGAAACGCCCTCGCCCTCAGCGAACAGGTTGCTGGAGAGTGGTTTATTGTGTTGACCTTCTGAAACCGTGGTTGACACCTGAAGACCCGTTGACAGACGTTGCTTTTCGACCCGGCGCAGCATTTCATTGTATATAGGGGGCACAGAGGCGACCTTTTCCAGAGCATGGTTAAACAGGTGTTTCCATGCTTCATCTTTTTGCTTCTCTATCTGACAAATCATGCCGTTGATAAGGCATCTCTGATAGGCTTTGGTTCTTGCCTGGCTGGTTCTGAATAACATGCCCAGAAAGAAAAGATACCGATGCAGAGGGTTCAGGGACAGGCTGCTGAAGTGCCTGTCTATGCCATCCAGATCCATATCAACGAACTGACTGTTAATCTTCGGAAGCATGCCTTCAAAGGCCATGAAAAAGGGTGTCAGGTCGACAATTTTTGCATGATCGCCGTCAACAAAATAGTTGGTGTAATTGGGATCAACCGCAATGGAAAAGCCGGTTGCCGTGGTACTCAGTGTCTGGAACTGGCGGGCATTGGCAATATCGCACTTAATCAGAAGGCCAATGATATCGTCCAGATACTTTTTCAGGGAAGACAGAGGCTGGTGCGGATCTTCAAAAAGGTGATCAAGAAACTGACTGGGATTGCGTTTTTTTTGCACGCCATAGATAGCCTGCATGCCTTTCTTTCGGGCTGGTACAGAAAAATACATTAATGGCAGATACTCAATTTCCGCCATGGTCAACAGGCGCATATTGATTTGGGCGGTCAAAATGAAATCATCAGCCGATTGCTCGTCTGGCAATTCATGAATAATCCGTTTAACAGCTGCTGAGCGTAAGAAGCTGAGTGGTTTCATAACCTGCGCTGAAATACCGCTGCCGAGCAGGCTTTCAATATGACGATTTGCCAGAGGATTCTGTGGGTTGTATAGCTTTTCCATGTGTCTGAGAAACAGCCTGACATTTTTTTCTGTGTATTCAGGGGCGGGTCTGAATTCATCGTTTGTGTCGATAAGGTCGCTGACAGCAAACTGCCTGACAGGACCCATAGGGAAACACAGCTCGTAATGATTGTTTGAGGCGTCGCTGACGCAAACTGAAATAAGCAGAAACTGGTCATGCTTCCCTCCTCTTCTGAAAGAGGGATGGTTATCGCAGTTGGCATATGGTTTGAAATAGGCGTGTTCGTAGCTCCTGTCCAGGGCTTGTAAGACTGTCACATACTGGCTGTTGGCAAACAGTGAGGCTTTGCTGCTGTCTGGCTCATCGCGGTTGCATTGTAGCTTCAGTGGAAAATGTTTGCTGAAGGTGAACCCCGAAAGAGTTTCCGGGTAAGGGGTGTCGTGTGTGTTAGGCGAACTCTTGCCCGGAAAAGGCTCTGGAAATGGAATAAATATGGATTCAGCGGATTTGTTAGTACCACTACCCTCAGAAGGAATAAAGAACAGGTCAAAGTATTCCTGGTAAGGGCTAACAGGATTTTTTTTTAAAAAATGACCAAAGGACGAGAGCGATTTTCTGAACCAGCCGGTGTTTTCTGCGATGAAGTACTCAAGGGTACTTTTGTACAACCTTGTGAACTGTTCAAGTTCGGTTTCAGCAACAGCTGGTGGGCTACTGAACTGAAGGCTGAACAATAATGAGATTAATCCCGGTCGTTTAAGTCGCTTTATTAACCAGGTTTTGTTGGTGCAGGTGTTATGCAGAATCAAACTGACAACCTGAGCTTGTCTTGCTTATTGGTTGTCAGTGATTTTAGTTCAGATCCGGGGATTAGACGTGGGCGATACGATACTTTTCCCCTTTAAAATGGGGCAGGTACCTCAAACGTCATCGATTCCTTCAAGATCGGGTGTGTAAATGTCAGCCGGGTGGCGTGGAGATGCAATCTTGCACTGGCTTCATAAGCCTCTGGGTGGGCATAGAACTCACAGCCAAGGATCGGATGACCCAGTTCTGCCATGTGTACCCTTAACTGGTGTGATCGTCCGGTAACAGGCTCAAGCCATACACGGCTATTTTGCGATGAAGAGTCCTGATGATTGGTGCAGGTATTGATACAGGTGTAGTGCGTCAGGGCTGGTTTGCCCTGTTCATGATCAACCATCTGTTTTGGACGGTTCGGCCAGTCGCAACGCAGGGGCAGGTTCACGGAACCGGACTGTTCAGCAGGGATTCCCCATACTTCTGCGGTATATCCCTTACTGACCAGACGATCCTGAAACTGGCGACTTAACGCCCTGTGACTGTCTGCCTGAAGGGCAAACACCATCACTCCGGAGGTAGACATGTCCAGTCGGTGTACAACCCGGCTTTCAGGATTTATTGCCTGCAGGCGAGACAGAGCGCTGTCAAAATTGGCAGGATGCCGTCCGGGGACGCTAAGCAGGCCAGCGGGTTTGTCGACCACTACCAGGTGGTCGTCCCGGTATAGTTCCCGGAGTTCCTCATGGCAGGGCGGTACTATATGCACAGGACGATGCACAGGACGATGCACAGGACGATGTACAGGTTGCTGTACAAGGCGTTCAGAAGTTTGGGCAGATTCAGTCATGGTGGAGAATTATGGCGGCAAAAGCCGCCGATGTCAGTGGTGGCTTTTGCGAAGATGATTGGCTAGCGTGAAAAGCGGATCCTGAAACGTTGCCAGAATTCTGGCGATGTTCTGAAGATGAGCAGGCAGACAGTCACATGCAGAACCGCCAGGGTCAGGAAAAACTCTTCAATGGTTCGATTGGCGACACCCAGAAACAGCATTCCGAACACGGCGCTGCCAACCATGTAGGAAGAGTTCATAACGTTCAGTGCAGCAATCATTCGTGCGCGGCGGCTTTCATCGGTTCTTTTCTGAACCATCGCGTACAGTGGCACAATAAACAGTCCGCCAAAAAAGCCAATCATGGCAAGGTCAAACAATACCCGGACATTGGCTGGAATCCTTATAAACTCACTGACACTGAGCAACGCCTCCTGACTATTGGGTGAAATCGCAAAGAACAGATCCAGTGCAAACAGGCTCAGGCCAAAAGCTCCCAGAGGCACAATGCCCGGTTCAACCCTGCCGTGGGAAATCCTTCCGCAGAATAGCGATCCTGCTGCAACGCCAATGGTAAACATGGCGAGCATTATACTGACAACCTGAGGACTGCCCGACAAAATCTGACTGGCAAGGTTTGGCAGCTGTGTCAGGTAGGCCGCACCGATAGCCCAGAACCAGGAGATGGCCACAAGGCTAATGTAAACCGTTTTATCGCCATGGGCATCTCTCATAATTTTCCGGGTCTGGCTGAACAGGTTGTAGCTGACTTCCAGTTCCGGCGCAGAAGCTTTGGCTTCCGGTACCTGTCGGGCGCACAGCCAGCCAAGAATCGCGAGCACAACAACCGACACGGCTACCCACTCATGGGCCTGAGGTAACTCAACCAATAGCCCTGCTCCAAGGGTTCCGAGGAGGATAGCCACAAAGGTACCCATTTCAACCAGGGCATTACCACCGACCAGTTCATCGTCATGCAGATGCTGGGGAATGATGGCGTATTTTACCGGACCGAAGAAGGCACTCTGAGTCCCCATAAGGAACAGGAGAATCAGCAGTACCAGAAAGTTCTGGCTGATAATAAACCCGGCAGCCACTGCCATAATCGCAATTTCCAGCAGTTTAACCCTGCGGATGATCAGCGACTTTTCGTACTTGTCTGCCATTTGGCCGGCAATTCCGGAAAAAATGAAAAAAGGCAGGATAAATAAGCCGGCACCCAGGTTGATGAACAGGTCAGAATCGAACGGCAACTGTTCTGCAGCCGCAAATGCAGCCATCAGGAGCAGAGTGTTTTTATAGATATTGTCGTTAAATGCTCCCAGAAACTGGGTTGCGAAAAAAGGTAAAAACCGTCGTTTACCAAGCAGGGAAAGTTGATGGCTCTGGTTCATTCGGTCTCTTCATCCTTAAGTCTGAAAGGGCTGGTAACCAGGGAGAAGCTACAGCATTACCGCTGTTCCGCTGATACTGACCATCAGCATACTGCCTTTTTCACCGACAACTTCGTAATCCAGATCAATACCCACAATGGCATTGGCTCCCACTTCCCGGGCTCTGGTTTCAATATCTTCAAAGGCGGTTTCCCGTGCCTTTTCGAGTTCTTTCTCGTAAGCACCAGAACGGCCACCCACAATATCCCTGATGCTCGCGAAAAGATCCCGAAACACATTGGCACCGACAATAGCTTCCCCTACGACAACGCCCAGATACTCCTTGACTGGTCTGCCTTCCACGGAAGGTGTGGTTGTTTTCAGCATGGCTATCTCCCGATTGAATTAATCCGTCTGAAGATTACCATCATCAAGCCGTTGGGTGTAAGTTGGTTCGAGGGGAGTAGCAGAAAAAGTAACTGACGGTTTTATCAGCTCATCCTGAGACCCAATCAGCTGTAGCTCCTGACTACCAGCCAGGCTTGTTTTTTTGAACAGTCCGTCCATGGCCCCGGCGATATGCTCAAGTGACTGCTTAAGTTCACAGCCCTGCAAAAGTTTCGCCATAAACAACGCCGCAGTAGCGTCGCCAGAACCACTGACAACCCCGTTGATCGGGTACACCGGCGTTTTAATCAGCCAGGCTTCTGAATGATTGACGGCCAGCATCGCAATATGATCTTTCTTGCCATCGTCAGTTATAAGGCTTGTCACCAGTACAATATCGGGACCTTCTGCCAGCAGGCTTCTGGCACCTTTCAATGCCTGATCTGTTGAGGTTATTCTTTGGCCGGTAAGCATCTCCAGCTCAAAATGGTTAGGCGTAATAATATTGGCCTGCTGAATCACCTTGTTCCGAAAGAAGTCTGGAATGTCTTTCTGCACATAAATGCCGGTGTCGGTATCTCCAATCACCGGGTCGCAGCAGTACAGCACGTCAGGGTTGGCAGAACGAATACGCCCAACCGCATCCAGTATAACTTCCGCCATGCCGGGGTCACCCATGTATCCGGACAGAATCGCATCGCATTCGGCAAAAGCACCATGCTCCTCCATTCCCAGAAGGACATCCCGCACGGTGTCGGGGGAGAATACGGGGCCTCGCCAGCCAGAATGCCCGGTGTGGTTGGAAAACATGACCGTATTGACAGGCCAGACATTAAAGCCCAGCCGCTGCAACGGGAAGACAGCCGATGAATTGCCCGCATGACCTACAGCAACATGGGACTGGATTGAGAGAATATTCATGCATCAGACTGTACTCACTAATGATTTCAGCCTCAAGAGCCCGGGCGGGGAGGTTGCTAAAGTCGGATTAATTATATGTGTCTACGCTAACAGAAGTCGTTTCATTCAATACAAAGCAGGCTGACAGTTTATGAACGAAATGGAACATGCCAGATTCCTGCGGGACTACTCCCGTTTATTTTTTAAGAACTCCTTTAAAACATCGAACAAAACCTACTCAATGTCTTATGGCACAGCCACGCTGTTAAGAAAAATGGCGCGTATAAATTATTCTGAAGTGGCCAACGATTTGGTAGGTTACTACAGAGACACGTACGACAACTTCGATACACTCCAGCTTCTAACCTCTTCCCCCCAGCTGGCAAGAGCTGGTAACTGCGAGGAATATTGTGGCATAGCCCTGAAATATGGGTTTGAAAACAGGATTGAAAATATATGGGTGGCTGATCATGAAATACATGAATTTTTAATATTGGCAGCTGACCCTGGAATAAGTGCCACACTAACATTAAATGAATTTTGCCAATATGAAAATTGTGACTATTGGGTATGCGACCCGTGGTTTAATATCCATTGCAGAATGCACCTGTATGGACTGATGGCTAACTTCAAATCTTGCCAATGGGAGTCTGAGGGTAAAGAAATATATAAGGATGTCTATAATAGTGAGCGGGCAACCCTGTGGTGTCAAAGGTTGTTTGTCAACGATATGACAATTTACAGGATGACAGACAACAACGGACAGCCTACCGATGATTTGTACGATTTTTTTTCCAGATGATGCTCTCGTCAGGTTTCTGGCAATAACCTGCGGGGGCTTTCCCGTTAGTCGCTGCTTGTATAACTCTACTCCATCCCCAGAAGGACACTCCGAAAGGTCTCAGGGGTAAACAAAGGACCCAGCCAGACAAAATGCCAAGAGACTGTACTCACTAAAGAATCTAGCCTCAAGGGCCCGGGCGGGGAGATTGCTAAAGCCGGGATAAGTATATGTGTCTACGCTAACAGCATTTGCTTCATTTAATGCACAGCAAGTTGGCAGCCTATGAACGAAATGGAAAATGCAAGACTCCTGCTGGACTACTCACGCTTATTTTTCAAAGATTCCTTTAAGACAGGTAACAAAATCTACTCAATGTCTTATGGGGCAGCTGAACCGTCAAGAAAACTGAGACGCAAGAATCATTCTGAAATATCCTCTGATTTGATAAGGGACTTCAGGAAAACATACAACAGATTTTCTGTTCATGATTTTTTAGGCTCTCTCCCCAGAGAGGCAAGAGCTGGTAATTGCGGTGAGTATGTTGGAGTTGCCCTGAAACATGGGCTTGAAAACAAGATTCAAAATATATGGTTAGTCCTTCATGATAAACACGAATTTTTAGTATTGGCAGCTGATCCGGGTTTGAACGCTATGCTGACTTTAAGTGAATTCTGCCAGTATGAAAATTATAACTATTGGGTGTGCGACCCATGGTTTAACATCCATTGCAAAATGCACCTGTATGGTGTGATGGTTAACTTGAAATCTACCCAATGGGAGTATGAGGGTAAGGAAATACAGATCGATGCTAATTATAATGAACCTGCAACCCAATGGTGCCAAAGGTTGTCTATCGGCACTATGGTCACTTTCAGGATGACAGACAGCAGTGGTCAGCCTACCGCTGATTGTATCGATTTTTCTGGCTATTGATGCTCCCGCCAGATTTCTGGCAATAACCTGGCAGGGGATTTTCTATCTGTTACCTCTGGTGTGAACCTACTGATCGCTTAACAGCTCGCCAGCAATAATCATTTTGCGAACCTCGGTGGTGCCTGCACCGATTTCCAGTAATTTGGTGGAACGGAACAGCCGGTTTATTTCCGATTCCCAGATATAGCCCGTTCCACCGTGTATCTGTACACCGTTGTCTAAAACCCGGTTGCACATATCGGCACAATACATGATGGAGGCCGCAGTGCGGGCATGAATTTCACCCCGGCCTGCGGTGGTTTCATCAATATTGGAGACTTCCGCCAGTACCTGCCAGCAGAAGGTTTTCATGGTTTCGACCCAGACGTACATATCGGCCAGCCGTGACTGAACCATCTGAAAGCTGGCAATGGTTTTGCCAAACTGCTCACGGGTCTGGGCATAATCCACCGACAGTTCCAGCGTGCGCTCAGCAATACCCACATTAATCGGGGCAATCATGGCACGCTCAACATCCAGGCCGCTCATCACGACCTTGTGGCCCTCATGTTCTTCTCCGACAATATTTTCCACCGGAACACGCAGGTCTTCAAAGACCAGCTCACCGGTCTGGCTGCCCCGGAATCCCATCTTTTGCAGCTTTTGAGCCACTTTAAATCCGGGTGAACCGGTTTCAACGACAAATGCCGTAATACCTTTGGAACCCCGGTCAGGCTGAGTTCTGGCGTACACCAGGCAGATATCGGCAACAGGGCCATTGGTAATATAAATCTTGGAGCCGTTAAGAATGTATTCACCCCCATCCCGAACGGCTTTTGTCCTCATGGAGCCCAGCGCGTCGGAACCGGCACCCGGTTCGGTTAAGCCCAGACAGCCTGTCCACTCACCGGAACAAAGCTTTGGCAGATACTTCTGCCGGATCATTTCACTGCCATTGTTATACAGGCTGTTCACACAAAGGTTGTCGTGGGCTACCCAGCTCAGTGCAAAGGCATGGTTCCAGCGCGATATTGCCTGCAGAATCAAACCGGCTTCGAGTATCGACAAGCCTGCACCGCCATACTGTTCCGGTACCGTGACACCCAGCAGACCCAGTTTGCCCATTTCCTTAAAGGTATCCTGAGGCCACCACTCTTCATTATCCATCTTTTCACACAGGGGATAGAGTTGTTCCCGGGAAAAACGATCGGCATGATCCATCAGGTTTTGCTGGTCAGGGGTAAGAGCAAAAGCATGGCTGTTAGCTGAGCTGTTCATAATTATTCATCCTCGAACTGTTAAAACCGCATCACACCATAGCGGGGATCACCAAAAGGTACGTTCAGTGAAGCACTGATCGACAGCGCCAGTGCGTTTCGGGTATCCACCGGATCGATAATGCCGTCGTCCCAAAGCTCGGACGACGTGTAGTAGGCACTGGTCTGGTTTTCGTAACTGGCTAGCACCGAGGCACGAATGGCTTCCAGCTCTTCCGGGTCAGGCTCTATACCTTCCCGCTGCAACTGTTTCAGTTTTATGGTGGCCAGGGTATTTGCCGCCTGATCGGCCCCCATCACTGAGGTTTCGCTATTTGGCCAGCTGAACAGGGTGCGGGCATCAAATGCCCTGCCACACATGCCATAATTGCCTGCTCCAAAGGAACCATTGGTCATTATGGTGAACTTGGGAACATCGGAACACGCCTGTGCCATAATCATTTTGGCACCGTCTTTGGCAATGCCCCGGCGTTCATACTCTTTACCCACCATATAGCCGGTAATATTTTGCAGGAACACCAGTGGCACATGGTTCTGGTTACACAGCTGTATAAAGTGTGCCGCTTTCAGTGAACTGTCGTTAAACAGTACGCCGTTATTCCCCAGAATCCCGACCTTGTAACCCCAGATATTGGCGTAGCCACACACCAGCGTATTGCCATAATCCGGCTGATATTCAGAAAAACGGCTTCCGTCTACTATTCGGGCAATGACTTCGCGCATATCAAACTGTTTCTTAATGTCATCAGGCAGGATGCCATACAGTTCAGATGGATCGTAATAAGGCTCTTCAGGAGGTTCCTGTTGCAGATTGAATTTAGGTTTCTGCTCCCACTGGGCAACGATTTCCCGTCCGATGGCAATGGCTTCTTTCTCGTTACTGGCGAAATAATCACAGGTACCGGACACCGAGGTGTGCATGCGGGCACCGCCCAGTTCATCCACTGTAACGTCTTCACCGGTAGCCGCTTTCACCAGGGGCGGACCACCCAGAAAAACAGCGCCGGTACCGTCAACAATCACAGAGTAGTCGGACAGGCTGGGAATATAAGCGCCGCCTGCCGTGCAATGACCAAAGACCAGTGCCAGCTGTTTACAACCGAGTCTGGACAGCTGCGTCTGATTACGGAAAATCCTTCCCGCCATATATTTATCAGCAAAAAATTCCGACTGCATGGGCAGGTAACCACCGGCGCTGTCGCACAGATGAATGACGGGCAACTGATTTTCAATGGCAATATCCAGCGCCCGAACCGTTTTTTTAACGGTTAATGGAAACCAGGCACCGCCTTTGACAGAGCTGTCACTGGCATTGATTAAGACCTCCCGTCCACCTACAACCCCGATGCCGGTAATGCACCCGGCTGACGGAGCAATGCCGTCATAAGCCATGTTGGCAGCCAGTGAAGAAAGCTCCAGAAACGGAGTACCCGGATCGAGTAGAAGTTCTAACCGTTCTCTGGGCAGCATTTTGTTCTGGTTTTTCAGTCGCTGGATATCTTTTTCCGGACGGGCAAAGCGAGCGGCTTCCTGTTTCTGGTGAAACTCTGTCAGTATTTTTTTATTGTAAGCCCGGTACTGTTTGAACTCGGATGACTGAGTGTTTATACGGGTTTGCAGTCTTCTCATGGTGATGCCTCCCCGACGATATCCACCAGAACCGAGCCTTTTTCAAAGCTGTCGCCCGCACCACTAACATGAATGCTTTCAACCGTACCGGACGTTGTGGCACGAATAGCCATTTGCAGCTTCATGCTTTCAATCAGTAAAAGACAGTCGCCTTCTTTTACGCACTGCCCCACCGCAGTATTCAGCTCAATAACGACTCCGGGCATAGGGGCGATTACCCTGCCGCTGGCAGAGCCACCCTCTGAAGCAGCCTCACTGAACTCATCAATGCATTCGAGATACCAGGTTTTACCACCCATATGAATGAAGAGCTGTTGTTCATCCTGAGCGATGTAAACCTGCTGACTGTTTTCATTCAGAGTTAACTGTGCATCATTTGGACTGAACCATTGCAATCCGGCGGTGACCCGGTGGTTGTCTATTTCCAACAGGGCTGAATGGTGTTTACGGACTGGAGTCACTGAGTAGACCGAACCATTAAATAGAAATTTGGGTTGCATCAGTTCCTCCAGCGTCCAATGGCTGCGTGCAGGTCAGGCGTTGCTTCCGCTAACAGCCGGTTGCTACGTTCGCCTAGCAGGGCTGTGGCAAGAATGGCATGAAGTTCCTGTAAGTTTTCTGGCTGAGTAGCGGAAAGGTCACTGGCATATTGTTTGATAAAGCCAGTATCAAAATGGCCATCTGAAAACTGCTGATGACCCAATATAGCGTCCAGATAATCAATATTATGTTTCACTCCGAGGATCACCAGCTCTTCCAGCGCGTGCCGCATTTTTTCAATGGCTTCCTGACGAGTAGGGGCATGAACAATCAGCTTTGCCAGCATGGGGTCAAAGGCGCTGGTAATCGCCTGGTTAAGATACAGACCACTGTCGAACCGAACGCCCTGTCCACCGGGTTCTTTCAGAAACAGCACCTTGCCGGTGGCGGGCATAAAATCGTTAAAGGCATCTTCGGCACAGATCCGGCATTCGATGGCATGACCGGATGAGACAAGTGCTTCCTGCTTCAGGGACAGAGGCTTGCCTGCTGCGATATGAATCTGCTCCGCCACCAGGTCCACATTAAACGTCATTTCAGTAACCGGGTGTTCAACCTGAATACGGGTATTCATCTCCAGAAAGAAATAATCGCCTTCTGACGTATACAGAAATTCAACCGTACCCGCGCTGTTGTAGCCTGCGCTCCGGGCAATGCCTTTTGCGGTGTTACAGATTTCCTGACGTTTATCAGGGGTCAGCGCCGGGGAGGGGGCTTCTTCAATCACTTTCTGGAAACGTCGCTGAACAGAACATTCTCTTTCGCCCAGATGAACAACACTCTGACCGTCGCCCAGAACCTGCACTTCGATATGTCGGGCGCTGGTAAAATACTTCTCAATATAAACCCGTTTATCACCAAAGTATTTTTCTGCTTCTGAAGCCGCGATGCGAAGTGCGTCTTCCAGCTCATTCTGGCTGTGAACAATGCTCATGCCCTTGCCGCCACCACCGGCTGAAGCCTTGACCACCACAGGAAAACCCATGGCAACAATGCGCCTGATGAAGTCGGGGTGGTCCGGTTCAAGGTTCACGGAAGGAGGGACGGGAAAGCCGTGTCTGGCGACAAAATCCCTTGAGGTAATTTTGTCGCCCATCAGCTCAATAATGTCGGCTTTGGGGCCAATAAAAGTAATGCCTGCCTGCTCCAGTGTTCGGGCAAATTCTGCGTTTTCAGATAAGAAACCGTAACAGGGGTGTACGGCCTCTACATTCAGTTGCTGGCAGATTTCAATAATCTGTTGTCCGTCGAGGTGTGCAGCAGAGGGTGAGTCGCCAACGATTTCTATGGTTTCGTCAGCTTGTTGTACGACAGGGGAGTGCTGGTCACTGTGGTGATAAATGGCGACCGAAGCAATATTGAGCTGCTGCAGAGCCCTGAGTACTCTCAGGGCGATCTCCCCACGGTTGGCGATCAGCACTTTTTTAAAAGGCTGTTGACCTGACTGAACAGGCGGGACGTTGTTCATCGCTAAACCCGTTGCTTGTTTTTTTTCTTGTCAGTTATTTAATTTAAAGGCTCTGGCTGCATATTGGAATGCCCGGAACCTGCATTGGCTGGGTGTAAACACAGGGATATAGTAGCAGATGTATCCAGAACACTCTGCGCACTTATACGCTAAAGTACTCCCTGCTTGTGTTCCCTTCAGTGATACCTTGCGGGTAATCTTATGTAAGGGTTACGTTGAAATGATAAGAAGGAAACGGTTATGCCTGGGCTTTATTACGAGCAATGTGACATAGGTCGGGTTATTAAACATCGTTTGTCCCGTACGGTGACCGAGTCGGACAATGTGCTGTTCTGTGCCATTACCCACAACCCGCAACCTTTGCATCTGGATGCCGAATACGCCAGTAAAACAGAGTTTGGACAGCGGGTGTTTAACAGTATGTATACCGTGTCTTTTGCCTGCGGTGTCTCGGTAGAAGATACGACGCAGGGGACGCTGGTCGTTAACCTTGGCTTTGGTGAAATGAAGTTTCCCAAACCGGTGTTTATCAACGATACCCTGAGTGTTGAAACTGAAATCATGGAAAAACGTCCCAGCAAGTCCCGACCCAATGCCGGCATTGTGACGTTCGAACACCGGGTCTATAACCAGCACAGTGACATCGTGTGTACGATGCTTCGTACTGCGCTGTTGCAGCGGCTACCTTCCGGTCTGGATGGTAAGAATTCAGGAGAATAACATGCTGGCCAGATCCTACCTGTTTGTGCCTGGTGATAACGACAAGAAAATGTTGAAGGCAAAAAATTCCGGTGCTGATGCCGTTATTCTCTGTCTTGAGGACGCCGTCGCAGAAAACAATAAGAAAGCAGCAAGGGAAAAAGTACGGCAGTTTCTACAGGCTCACCAGCAGAGGTCAGGGGTGCAACTCTGGGTCAGGGTTAACAGTCTGTCTTCACCCCATACACTGAACGATCTGGTTGCTGTAATGCCCGGCAGGCCGTTTGGTGTTTTTCTGCCGAAACCTTCCGATGCGGATGATTTTAAAACGGTTGATCATTATCTGAAGGCACTGGAAGTACAAAATAATCTTGTGGTTGGCTCGACTCATATTATGAGTGTGGCTGAGTCATCGGTTGGTGCCATTAACCAGAACACATTCATAACTGCCAGTCCCAGGCTGTCAGGGTTTACCTGGGGAGCAGAGGACCTGCCTGCCGATATCGGCGCGATCACCAACCGTGATGAGGGTGACGTTCACTTTCTGATTCACCGAATGAACCGGGCTAACTGTCTGCTGGTGGCTTCGGCGGGCAATATGCAGGCTATCGACGGCATTTGTTCCGACTACAAGAGCCAGAAAAAACTGCGGGCTGAATGCGAGCGAGCGCGTTTGGAAGGGTTCACCGGCAAGCTGGCGATACACCCCGATCAGGTTGAAATCATCAACCAGTGCTTCACTCCATCGACCGATGAAGTGGCTTATGCCCAGCGGGTTGTTGATGCTTTTGCCAATGCTAAAGGCGCTGGTACGGTGGGGCTGGATGGGCGAATGCTGGACCTGCCTCATCTGAAGCAGGCGCGGCGTATACTTAAACAGGTAAGCTCTAAATAAAGAGCTGGCTACTTAATCAATTTGGCAATCGTTCGAAACTGAGGGGCATCTGCCGTCTTCATCAGCTCAAACAGCGCCATTTCAGTACTGGTGATACCGATGCCCGCTTTGCCCAGTTTATCCAGAGCGATCATTTTGTTCTGCTTGGTGCGGGATGATACGGCGTCTGCCACGACTTCCACCTCAAAACCGTCCTGATGTAAGTCCACTGCCGTCTGATAAACACAGATATGGGCTTCAATGCCAACCACCAGAACCTGTTTGCGCCCCGTATCTTTCAGAGCCTTTATAAACTCCGGTTCACCGCAACCGCTGAAAGCACTTTTACTGATGGGAGTCTGCCCGGACAACTGTTCAGACACTTCGGTAATGGTTGGACCCAGTTTGTGAGGAATCTGTTCCAGCCAGAGTACAGGGAGGTCCAGCTCTTTTGCGCCTGCTGTGATGGCAGCAAGGTTTTTATACAGAGCGTCTTTTTTGTGCATCAGCGTCGCCAGTTTGCCCTGCACATCTACAATCACCAGAACCGTATTATCAAGATTGAGCATCAATAAATCTCCAGGTCAGCAGTATCAGACCACTATCATACCATTCAGGTACTTAGTGCCTGTCAGAAAACCTATGAAAATTGAGTCACTGACATTCATCAAACAGTAGAACTGCTCCGCAAGCATTATCAGAGTCTCGCTTATAGGGCACTTCTTGATCAAAGTGCTTGCAAAATAGCCAAAACTGCCATTTTACGAACGTGCAGAACCCTCATGCACCCATGATCAAATTTCGGACGGCAAAAGACTGCTGTCAGTAGGGCTAAAAATCCCGTTCTTGTAAAATCCTGCCCAAGCGCTTCAGGTTGCCACCCACAACCGCAAGGGCAACATAGCGCTTGAAGGCATCAATGCCCTTGTCCGGACATTTATCGAGGCCATTGGCTTCCAGAGCATTAATGTCAGACTCTACGGCGGAATGCTTTCTTTTTGCCCGGGTAAACTCAAGGTGGTGCTCTCGTTTTTTGTCTTCTGCGGAAAGCCTGCCTTTCTTCGGCAGAATGGTTCGTTCCAGAAAGCCATCAAGTTCCTCAAGGTTGGCGGGGCTCCAGAACCCTTTGTCATAACTGACCTGGCTCAGCATGGGAAAGCGTTGTTTTGCTCCTTTTGCGATAGGCACTGCAACCTGATCGTCTGTCTGCTTTTGCATCACATGGTGATTCAGCGTGAAGCCAAACTGGTCTTGCAGTACGCATACCCGCAACCCCAACTCTACAGGAACTCCGGCTTTACCCTTGCTGATCCATTCTGTGTGGGGTTCAAAAATCGAGAACACCTTGTCGCTGTGAGGAATCTGCTGATGCTCGATCACCCGACGATAAATCAGATTAATCTGGTGACGACTGTGGGCAATGTAGTATTTGAGATTCTCCAGCGCAGACTCATCGGGGGCGCTTTTTTCTACCAGGGCAGCTGTGCTTTCTGCCTTGCGGATAATGTCGAGACTGTACTTAATGTATTCAAGGTGTGCCGTTTCAATATCGTGCTGACGTGACCGCTGTTTAAACTCGCAGGCAGCAACGGAATGTTTCAGATTCCGCACCTTGTGATAGCGCTTTCGATGCTGTTTTTTCAGGTATTCCCGCTGACGCCACGCTGGTAACTGGTACTGGCCAGCCAGGGTGGACGCAAACTCAATAGCCTTACGACAGGCATCGTTTAACAGGCTGATGTCTGTGGGAAAATGAACATCGGTCTTGACTACAAACGAATCGGCACGGCCATATAGCGGCTCATCTTTTTTTTAACCAGTTGATGGCCTGCTGCCACGACAATCTGGTTTACCTGGTCCAGTATTTCGGGCGTGAACAGGCTGATATTATCCTGCAATGTCTGGATATGATAAGAGTGCGTGCAGTAAGGACCGTGCCCAAGCATTTTCCGTAGCGTGCCGTGTTCATTGGCCAGCTCCTGAAGACGGTCATAATCACAGTTAGTGACCAGCCGCAGGGTGCCAAACACCAGTATGTTCCAGAGATCCATACCGGGACGACCATTATTACTGCTGGCAGGAATCATACTTTCAAGAACTTGAAAGACCTGCTCTCTCAGATCAGGTGTAACCCATATGTGCTGCAAGCCCCGCAAAAGCCGGGGAATATCATCTCTGGACTTGGGGTTGAATGTGATGGCGGAGATATCAACCTCGCCCAACTGCATTTGTGGATTAATGGTTTGACGCATAAACTCGAAAACAGCCTGTCTGGGAAAATCTTCGAGTATTATATTTGGCCTCAGGCTGTGTTTTTCAAGGGCTTGAGGGTTTTCGGACAGGCACTACTTATATCCAACGCAGACTGTACGACGCATGAGGGTAGTGTATGCAGGAAATGATCAATTCAAAGCATCTGTTAATATATTCAAGAAATTTTTTTAAAGATTCTTTAAAAGCGGGTAACAAAACCTTTTCTACTTCCTATGGAGAGGCCGGTCAGGAAAGAAAAATAAAACGTAACGAAAATGCGATAATAGCCAATGCAAGAATATTGTTTCTTAGAAAACAAACTAATCAGAAAATACTGGAAATGCTGCATCGTCTTATCCCTGAGGACAGAGTGAGCAATTGCCACGAATATGCTCTTGTTGCCATAGATTACGGAATTAAGATATCGATGCCTGATATATGGCTGGTGGACCATGGTGTACATGAGTTTGTCCTGTTGGCAAATACCACCCTTTTTAGCCAGCACCCCATACCATTGAGGGACTTTTCCAAGTATAAAAATGACAGCTATTGGATTTGCGATCCCTGGTTCAACATACATTGTAAGATGTGTGAATACGAGGCTATGGTTCAGTTTAAAGCTGGAAAGTGGGAGCAGAAAGGAAAAAGAATAGGAATGCTTGAGTCCACTAGCATAGCCGCAAAAGAGTGGGCTTTAAAATTGTCCTCTGGCGAAATAAAATTCTATAAAATGACCGCTCACAATGGAGCAAAGACACACGTCGGGCAGATGTTTTTGGATTAGAAACCAAACCGTTTTGCCGTAATGCCGTCTGGTAAACACAGATATGGGCTTCAATACCATTCAGGCACTTATATCCAACGCAGACAGTACGACGCATGAGGGTAGTGTATGCAGGAAATGATCAATTCAAAGCATCTGTTAATATATTCAAGACATTTTTTTAAAGAGTCTTTAAAAACATCTAACAAATTTTTTTTTAATTCTTATGGAGACGCCAGTCAAGAAAGAAAAAATAAGCGCCGGAGCAATGCGGTACAAGCCAATGCAAGGATACTTTCTCTTAGAAAGCAAACTAATCAGAAAATACTGAAAATACTTCACAGTCTCACCCCTTCGGACAGAGCGGGCAATTGCAACGAATATGCTCTTGTTGCCATAGATTACGGTGTTAAGATATCGATGCCTGATATATGGCTGGTGAGCCATAGAGAACATTTTTTTGTTCTGTTGGCAAATACAACCTCTTTTTACCAGCGCTCCATACCATTGAGTGACTTTTCCAAGTATAAAAATGACAGCTATTGGATTTGCGATCCCTGGTTCAACATACATTGTAAGATGTGTGAATACGAGGCTATGGCTCATTTTAAAGCTGGAAAGTGGGAGCAGGAAGGAAAAAGAGTAGTAATGCTTGGGCGCACTAGCATAGCCGCAACAGACTGGCTTTTAAAATTGTCCTCTGGCGAAATGAAATTCTATAAAATGACCACTCACAAAGGAATAAGGACAACTTTCGGGAAGATGTTTTATTCGAGTTAGAAAAACCAAACCGCTTCGCCGTAATGCCGTCTGATAAACACAGATATGGGCTTCAATGCCAACCACCAGAACGTATTATCAAGATTGAGCATCAATTAACTCCTGACAGCGGTAACAGACCACTATCATACCATTCAGGCACTTATATCCAACGCAGACAGTACGACGCATGAGGGTAGTGTATGCAGGAAATGATCAATTCAAAGCATCTGTTAATATATTCAAGAAATTTTTTTAAAGAGTCTTTAAAAGCATCTAACAAATTTTTTTCTGATTCTTATGGAGACGCCAGTCAAGAAAGAAAAAACAAGCGCGGGAGCAATGCGGTACAAGCCGATGCAAGGATACTTTCTCTTAGAAAGCAAACTAATCAGAAAAAACTGGAAATACTGCACAGTCTCACCCCTTCGGACAGAGCGGGCAATTGCGAGGAATATGCTCTTGTTGCCATAGATTACGGTATTAATATATCGATGCCTGATATATGGCTGGTACACCATAGTGATCATGCGTTTGTCCTGTTGGCAAATACAACCCTTTTTAGCCTGCACCCCATACCGTTGAGTGACTTTTCCAGGCATAAAAATGACAACTATTGGATTTGCGATCCCTGGTTCAACATACATTGTAAAATGTGTGAATACGAGGCTATGGCTCATTTTAAAGCTGGAAAGTGGGAGCAGGAAGGAAAAAGAATAGGAGTGCCCGGGTGTACTGGCACCGCCGCAAAAGACTGGCCTTTAACATTGTCCACTGGCAGCATGATATTCTATAAAATGACCACTCACAACGGAATAAGGACAACCGTCGGGAAGATGTTTTATTCGAGTTAGAAAAACCAAACCGCTTCGCCGTAATGCCGTCTGATAAACACAGATATGGGCTTCAATGCCAACCACCAGAACGTATTATCAAGACTGAGCATCAATTAACTCCTGACAGCGGTAACAGACCACTATCATACCATTCAGGCACTTATATCCAACGCAGACAATACGACGCATGAGGGTAGTGTATGCAGGAAATGATCAATTCAAAGCATCTGTTAATATATTCAAGAAATTTTTTTAAAGAGTCTTTAAAAGCGGGTAACAAAACCTTTTCTGATTCTTATGGAAACGCCAGTCAAGAAAGAAAAGACAAGCGCGGGAGAAATGCGGCACAAGCCAGAGCAAGGATACTTTCTTTTAGAACACAAGCTACTAATCAGAAAATACTGGAAATACTGCACAGTTTCGCCCCTTCGGACAGAGCGGGCAATTGCAACGAATATGCTCTTGTTGCCATAGATTACGGTGTTAAGATATCGATACCTGATATATGGCTGGTGAACCATAGTGAACATGTGTTTGTTCTGTTGGCAAATACAACCTTTTTTCACCTGCGCTCCATACCATTGAGTAACTTTTCCAGGCATAAAAATAACAGCTATTGGATTTGCGATCCCTGGTTCAACATACATTGTAAGATGTGTGAATACGAGGCTATGGCTCATTTTAAAGCTGGAAAGTGGGAGCAGGAAGGAAAAAGAATAGGAATGCCCGGGCACAATAACACAGACGCAAAAGACTGGCTTTTAAAATTGTACTCTGGCGAAATGAAATTCTATAAAATGACCTCTCACGACGGAACAAGGACAACCGCCGGGAAGATAATTTATTCGAGTTAGAAAAGCCAAACCGCTTCGCCGTAATGCCGTCTGATAAACACAGATATGGGTTTCAATGCCAACCACCAGAACGTATTATCAAGATTGAGCATCAATTAACTCCTGACAGCGGTAACAGACCACTATCGTACCATTCAGGCACTTATATCCAACGTAGACAGTACGACGTATGAGGGTAGTGTATGCAGGAAATGATCAATTCAAAGCATCTGTTAATATATTCAAGACATTTTTTTAAAGAGTCTTTAAAAGCATCTAACAAATTTTTTTCTGATTCTTATGGAAACGCCAGTCAAGAAAGAAAAGACAAGCGCGGGATAAATGCGATACAAGCCGATGGGAAGGTATATTCTTTTAGACAACAAACTAATAAGAAAATACTGGAAATGCTGTACAGTTTCGCCCCTTCGGACAGGGCGGGCAATTGCTACGAATATGCTCTTGTTGCCATAGATTACGGTGTTAAGATATCGATGCCTGATATATGGCTGGTGGAGCATGAAGAGCATTTGTTTGTCCTGTTGGCCAATACAACCTTTTTTCACGATCGCTCCATACCATTGAGTGACTTTTCCAGGCATAAAAATGACAGCTATTGGATTTGCGATCCCTGGTTCAACATACATTGTAAAATGTGTGAATACGAGGCTATGGCTCATATTAAAGCTGGAAAGTGGGAGCAGGAAGGTAAAAGAATAGGAATGTCTGGGTACACTAACATGGCCGCCAAAGATTGGGTTTTAACATTGTCCTCTGGCAAAATCAATTTCTATAAAATGACCACTCACAGCGGAGGAAAGACAAGCATCGGGAAGGGCTATTATTCGAGTTAGAAAAACCAAACCGCTTCGCCGTAAAGGCGGAGACTGTCGGTTATACCAGGATGAAAACCAGCATAAAGTCTGGAACGACATGCAGGATAAAATCAGGGAAAAGCTCGACAAAACCTATTTTCTGGTCGAAGAGCTGTCCGTCGGCAATGCCGAGATCAAAGCCAGGCTGGAGAAACAGCAGTCACACCTGGTCGCACTGGAAACCCGAATGCTGATTCTCGAAAATGATGTATCCACTGTAAAGACTGAGATCTCCATCATAAAGACCGATATATCTGATCTCAAAGGCATGGTTCAGCAACTGCTGAACCGGCAGTAACTTGCAGGCAGGGAAGCTCTGTCATGCACTTTTAGGGAAGCAAAAGACAAGAATTGCCCTGCTTCCACCTCTGTCGTAGATTGGGACGTTCGCTCAGGCATCCTCAGCCAGCTGTTTATATTTACTGTTAAATTCGGTGTTTAACTGAAAAATCAGTTTTTCTGCGGCACAGCAGAAATCGAAATGGGCGTGGATAACCGTGTCTTTTTCAAAAATTTCGGTTTCGTACTCAATCAGGCAGGGATCGGTTTCGATCTTATGGATAAGAGCAGTAAGCTGGTACAGTCGCTCCCTCGCTTCCGGCAGATAACCGGCGTGGATGTCCATATCGAGGTGTGTATCTTTTGGATCAGTAAGGCTGGTCATATAGCCCCCTCCTGTATTTTTGTAATGAGTAACGGTTGATCAGGGTTACTGCGCAGTTCCTTCTTCTGGTTACAATCCCTGTAACTTCCGGTGGATGATGGTTCGACTATAACGCCAGTGAACGGTTGTTTTATGGATGTGTGTCAAGTTTTGCCAGAAAAGAACATATATTCACGGCGGGTTCTGATTGAAACCTGTTTGACCTCAGGTTGATCCGGAGGTGCTTACAGGGGATTGGCTGCAATTGTTATTGATTATCCTTTCGTCTAAAATGCCTGTTCAAAAAATAACCCTACTGTTCTCTGCACCTTTCTTGTACGACACGATTTCCCGCCGATAGCAGAGAATGACTTGATTTTTCTGGTGAATATACAGTGATTGAATTAACTGCCAATAAAGCAGCGAGTCTGAAAAGTGACCTGCTTTCCGGCTTAACCGTTGCTCTTGCCCTGGTTCCCGAAGCCGTTGCTTTTGCTTTTGTTGCAGGTGTTGAACCCCTGGTAGGCTTGTATGCTGCTTTCATGGTGGGGTTGATTACCGCTGTTATCGGCGGGCGACCCGGCATGATTTCCGGAGCCACAGGGGCACTGGCCGTTGTCATGGTATCGCTGGTCGCGGATCATGGGGTGCAGTACCTGTTTGCCACTGTCGTATTGATGGGCATTATTCAGGTGCTGGCAGGGACTTTAAAGCTGGGTAAATTTATACGAATGGTTCCACACCCGGTGATGCTGGGCTTTGTGAATGGTCTTGCCATTGTTATCTTTCTTGCCCAGCTGGGACAGTTCGGAGTAGCTGGTGAAGCCGGATGGCTCAATGGCACCTTCCTGGAAGGCAGTGTTCTGGATGTCGCATGGGTTGAGGGAGTTGAGCTTTATATGCTGGTTGGTCTCGTTGCCCTGACCATGGCCATCATTCATTTCCTGCCCAAACTGACCACTGCGGTTCCTTCCTCTCTGGTGGCCATTGTTGTTGTGAGCCTTCTGGTGTTTGCTTTCGGGCTCGATACCAGAACAGTCGGCGATGTCGCTGGTATTGCGGGCGGGCTGCCAACATTCAGTATCCCGGCGGTGCCTTTCAACCTTGAAACATTGTGGATTATTCTGCCGTATTCCCTGGTACTGGCAGCAATCGGCCTGATTGAATCATTGCTCACTTTGAGAATGGTGGACGAAATTACCGAAACCCACGGTAGTTCCAATCGTGAGTGTATTGGTCAGGGTGTGGCAAATATTGCCACGGGCTTCTTTGGTGGTATGGGTGGCTGTGCCATGATCGGACAAAGCATGATCAATGTGAACTCTGGCGGTCGCGGTCGTTTATCTGGCATTTCAGCAGCGCTGTTTTTGCTGGTGTTTATTCTTTTTGCTTCCTCATTGATTGAGCAAATTCCTGTCGCTGCCCTGATCGGTGTGATGTTTATTGTTGTGATTGGCACTTTTGAATGGAGTAGCCTGCGTATCATGAACAAAATTCCGAAAGGCGATGCTTTTGTTCTGGTGCTGGTGTCGGTTGTGACGGTACTGACGGATCTGGCAGTAGCGGTTATTACCGGCGTTATCGTATCGGCACTGGTCTTTGCCTGGGAGCATGCAAAACATATTCGGGTTGAAAAGAAGGAAGACCATAAAGGGTCGACCGTCTACAAAATTCATGGTCCATTGTTCTTTGGTTCGACGACCACATTCCTTGAGCAGTTTAAGCCACAGCAGGCAAACAAAGACGTTATCATTGATTTTGCTGACTCCAGAGTATGTGACCATTCCGGCCTGGAAGCCATTGATACACTGGCAGAGCGTTACCTTAACTCGGGTAAAACCCTGCACCTGTTGCACCTTAGTCCTGACTGCCGGCAGTTACTCAGGCGTGCAGGTAATCTGGTGGAAGTGAATGTGATAGAAGATCCAAGGTACTTTGTGGCAACCAATGCCTGAGTCGACTTAAACCGTCAGGCTGGCAGGTCTTACCCATCCTATTTAGCCGGATATAAGCTGTTTCAGAAGTTTATATCCGGCCCCCCAAGCTGAATCAAAAGTGAATGACTGAGTACCTGACCTTGTGAGTCAGTTATTAGTTTCTATAGTCATCTGGCTGCAGCACAGAAAGTTTCCCATTAACACAACCGCTTTACGGTAAAGAGGAATGAAATAATGGCCTGGAATCTATATCGGATTCGAGAAGTGTTGCTGCTCTGCCTTCTATGGTTGCCCGCTCAGGGCTGGTGCCAGACTCATTCTGACCGGCCAGCAAAGCTGGCTTTTGGAGCTTTCGGCTCAGGCCATTCTGGCAGTATGCCCTTTATTCGTGGGGCGGACCCGGCACAATTGCTGAAGTTACCCATGTTTCCCGACTTGGTCCACAGTATGCCTGAGCATAATGGCATACTTCTGCCGCCCGATGACTCTGAAAAAAAAACTGACAGTAAGGGGCAGATACCAAATTCGTTGATACAAAAACCACGGCCTGAACTCTGGGAAGAAGACAGGGAAAGGGTAAACGAAGCTCTAAAGGCATTCGAAGAACAGGATGTTTCTGAATTTGAATGGTCTGAACCGGATGACAATAGAAGTCAGATTGCTGAAATCCTGCAAAGAGAAAACCAGAAAACTGCCACTGTACCAGGGCCCCCGGCTGATCCGGATGATTTTAAAGGCCAGCAGGTTTATCGGCAAAAGCAGGCAGCAGCGTTTCGGGATAAAACGGATGACACCCTGAAGCTGCCATTTGCGCGTACTCAGGACAACTTTAATAATGACGACAGGCTTAAAATGGAGCGGGATAAAAATGACAGCCAGTTTGAGCTGGACACCGGCTATGTCTATCAAGGTTCCATAAAAGGTGTGCTTTCGTTACCCAGTCAGAACCAGAATAGTGGTTCAACGTCAAAGGCTCCTTCCGCACCGCCCTCCGATGCACCACCAAGCTATGAAGAAGCGATTGAAAATGGCGGTTATATCCCGCTGGCAGAGAGAACACAGCAAACACTGGTTATCCGCTCTGGTGGGCTGGCTTGGGAACCTACACTGCCGATTGCTTCTGATGTCATCCAGGTGTTGAAGGTCAACCCCCGGGTTGCAGGCACAGGCATTAATCATCTTCCTGATTCCACTCAACAACTGGACTTACTGGGAGAGTCTCAGGCCGCAGTGTTAGGAGCAGCATCGCTGCTGGAAATTCCGGTTGGCATCACCAGTAAGTTTTCCAAACTGCGGGAGTATCATCTGGATCTGATCATCGACGACAGCGGTTCTATGGGGGAGCCTGATACCGGTTTGTCATATGAGGAAAGCGGTACCATCCAGCTAACAAGAATGGACGAGCTGAAGTTTCGGCTTCGTGCCATCATTCCGCTGCTGGCTGCAGTTTCTGCTCAGGGCATAACAATACGCTGCCTGAATGCGGCTGAAACTCAAAGTATTCCTGGTGACATGAAAGTGAGAGACAAGGAAGCAGCATTGCGCGATTTCGTTGATTCCATTCGACCTTCATATGGCACACCACTTAATGGCGCTTTAAGAGACAGTTTCGATCAGGCAAGGCTACAACAAAGACAAACTGTCGCTTATATTTTTACCGATGGAGAACCATCGGATTATGCAGATGAGGTTTATGGCATCGAGGGGTTTATCCAGCTGGTCAAGCGCATCCGGAGAGAAGCCAGAGCTGACTTTTTTCCTATTGGCCTGATGCCATGTACTAACAAGAAAAGCTGTATAAAATGGATGAACAAACTGGATAGCGATAACAGCCTGGGGCGGATACAGGTGGTGGACGATTATTTTTCAGAACGAAAAGAGGTCTACAACCACCATGGCGGACTGATTCCTTACACTCTTGGGCTTTACCTTTCCGCAGCACTGCTGGGACCCATTGACCAGACGCTCGATAATCTTGATGAAAGTGAGATTTTCAGCAGGCTCCAGCTTGAAGAGTTTATGGGATACCGAATATCCAGTGAAGAATATCAGCGTTACCTGGCCAGTGCTAAAGCAGCCGTGCGCAATCGCAAGCGATGGGAAAGAGGACAGCATCCGGTTGACATACTGAACCGGGAGCCAATTTATCTACGGGGACAGACCTTGTATCGGGTCGGCAGTGGCTATATGGACGCAGATTCAGACGACGATGATGATCCGGGAATGCCGGATATTGAACAATGCCCGAATTGCACTATTTTGTGATGTGTTTTTGAACGAAACTAAGAGCGCAATCCCGCTTCTTCAGAGGCGGGTCAAGCTCTTGCAAGACGCGAGTCTTGCTTCTTTTCATGGTATAATCGATTTCTCAAACCCAATAGGTGTCGCAATGCTTCAGGGTATCCGACTCAAAGCCAATCCAACAGATCAGCAAAGACTGATTCTGTCTCAATGGATGGGCTGCGCTCGGTTTATCTGGAATGCCAAGTGCGACGAACACCGTTACTACAGCACCTACGCAAAAAAAAATTGCCCGATAGGTACTTTTGCGCCCGTCGATCAAAAAGCCGCACAATTCAAAAGCAAAGAATTGTCGCCTTGGCTCTATCATTGTCCCAGTCAAATAATCAGGAACTCTGCGGTCAACTGGTATCAAACCTATCAGAAACACATGAAGGGAATTTGTGGCAAGCCAAAGCGTAAACCCAAGACAGACAAGGGCAGTGTCTATCTTACCAAAGAACTGTTCCGGTTCGATGTATGTGAAGACGGCGTGACCCGCTTATTCATTGGCACAAAGACCAACAATATCGGCTATTTGTCTTTCAAGTCACACCGACAATTCGATGAGCCAAAATCCATCTATATCAGAAAGGAAGCTGGACACTATTTCGTTTCTTTCTGCTATGACGATGGATCGGATGAACCCGCAACGGACAAAGACCATTTTGAGTACCTAAAGGGTGCATCGAAAGAATGGCTGAAAAGAAATGTTATTGGTGTAGATCGTGGCGTAGCTATTCCGGTTCATACAGGAGGAAACAGATACGACTTCACTGACAACCAGAAAGCCAGCAAGGAGAAGCGTGAACGTCATGTTAAGCGGCTTCAAAGACGATTAGCCAAGCAAAAGAAAGGCTCGAACCGTCGCCGGGAAACGAAAAACAGGATAGTTAGGCACCACAGGAAAATAGCCAATATCCGAAATGACTTCTGTCACAAGACCAGCCGTAAAATGGTCGATAGCAAGGCTAAAGTAATTATTTTTGAGGATTTAAAAACCTCGAATATGACCCGCAAGCCAAAGGCTAAGAAAGACAGAAGCGGCAAATTCATATCCAACAAAGCAAAACAGAAAGCCGGTCTGAACAAAGCCATTCTCAACGTAGGCTGGCACTATCTGGAAACCTACATCCGCTACAAAGCGGCAAAAGCAGGTAAGGCTGTATTCAAAGTGCCTGCACATCATACGAGTCAAGAGTGTGCAAATTGCAGCCACACTCACCCCGACAACCGTAAGACACAGGAATTGTTTTCTTGCGTTAACTGTGGACACGTTGACAACGCTGACCGAAACGCCAGCATCGTAATTAAGAAACGAGCAATTAATTTACTTTTAGACTCTGGAACGGAGTTGGTCGGCAAGGGTATTCCTGTGCTGACTAAAGGACGTGGAGCCATTCGTAAGACGAGAAAAGCCAAGGCTTCTTTCGCATCTGGCAACGAAACGTCAAAAAAGAAAAGAACGGTAACTACTGCGGTAGCTGCTTAGTATTGGAAGCTCGCTCCTTCAGGGGCGAGTAGTTCACAAGCCCCGCCATGATGGAAGGGCTTTTCACAGCCACTAATTGCTCAATGGGTATTATTGCGTCTGGCATATATGGCGAGAGGCACAGCATTTACACGCAGAGTTCCCGCCATCTTCCCGGAATGGACCACATTCCGGGTTGTTTTTTTCAAAATTACGATACAGCTGTTGTACACTCAACCAGCCTGCCATGGTCAGCATCAGTACAACCACTGCCGTTAACATCTGCAACAGCATCATGCCCCCAGTCCGGCAAAGCCCATAAACGCCAGTGACAGAATGCCGCCAATCATGAGCGTCATGGCGGCACCCTGAGCGACAGACGGCGTTTTTGCCAGCTCCAGCTTTTCGCGAATACCCGCCATCAGCAATAGTGCAATACTGAAGCCTGCGCCTGCACCCAGTGCAAAGGCGACACTCTGCGGGAAGTTATAACCCCGGTTGGTCTGGAACAGTGCCAGACCCAGAATCGCGCAGTTGGTGGTAATCAATGGCAGGAAGATACCCAGCGCCCGGAACAGTGCCGGACTGAACTTCTTCACAAACATTTCTACCAGCTGCACCGATGACGCAATAACAGCGATGTAGCAGATCAGACGCAGAAACTCGATGTTCAGCTCGATCAGCAGCAGATTGATGACATAGGCACTGGCAGAACTTACCAGCATAACAAACGTAGTCGCCAGACCCATGTTCAGGGCTGTATCACGCTTATTAGACACGCCCAGAAATGGACAGATACCAAGGAACATAGCCAGTACAAAGTTACTGACAATGGCTGCATTCAGAAAAATGCTGAACAGGCTTTCACTTTCCATGGGCTAAAGCCTCCGTATCAAATTGTTCTTTATGAAGCGATTCCTGCTGCTCTTTGCGCAGTCGCACAAAGGCGAACAGCAGCAACCAGGCGCCCAGCACAAAGAATCCTCCCGCTGGCAGCAGCATGACGATCCAGGGTTCAAAGCCGGCAGGCATAATGTTGATACCAAACAGCGCGCCAGCTCCCAGAATTTCCCGTACAGAACCCAGACTGAACAGTGCCAGAGTAAAGCCTGCGCCGGTACCCAGGCTGTTTACCATGGAAGCCACCGGCTTCTGTTTGGATGCGTAAGATTCGGCACGGCCCAGAATCACACAGTTCGCCACAATTAACTGGATGAATGCGCCCAGTGCGTTATACAGATCCAGACTGATGGCCTGAATGATGTAATCAACGATGGTCACAAACGACGCAATAATCACGATATAGGTGACAATGCGCACCTGCTTGGGAATCAGATTACGAACCAGCGAAATCAACCCTGTAGACATCAGCAGTACAAAGCTGGTCGCCAGCCCCATACTGATGGCATTGATCGCCGAGTTGGTGACCGCCAGCACCGGACACATGCCTAGCAACATCACAAACACTGGATTTTCGCGCCATAGCCCACGCAGGAACGTATCCGGCGTGACCGCTTCATAGTCTTGTTTTCTGCGCTTTTTGCTGTCTTCCGGCATGCTACTCATTCGCCTGCCTCATTCGTTGTTAATGAATCGAGAGTTAATGAATCGAGAGTTAATGAATCGAGAGTTAATGAATCGAGAGTTAATGAATCCAGATGCTGGTGGATAACCGGCAACCACTGCTGTGCACTCAGGTTAACCGCCTGACCAATCGCATTTGAGGTAATGGTGGCACCACTGATGGCATCAATTTCCCATGCGTTTTGTTTGGTACCACTTTTTACCGTAACAACGTCGTTAGCCAGCGCAGAACCATCAGACGACAGTCGAGCATCCAGCCGGTCAAAGTTGGCAAGGAAGTCTTCGTCAGTCAGAACCTTGTCGCCCAGTCCCGGCGTTTCCGTCATAGTCAGCACCTGATAAGCGGTAATCGCTTCCAGTTCAGGTTGATAACCAAACATGATATGCACCGGACCGGCATAACCAGAAGCAACGCCGGGTATGGCAAGTCCTTTCAGACCACCACTGGCATCGTAGCCGCCATAAATTATAAAGCCTTCTTCATCAGTCTGTTCCGCCGGAACAATACCGGACTGGGTGATGACAAATGAACGGCTGCTGGTAGCACCTTTTACAACGTTAAAGACAGCCGCTTCAGTAGCTGCTTTCTGGTTCGCTTCGATGTAAGGCATTGCCCATTGAACGACCATGACCACCAGAAAGCCTGACAGCAGTGCTGTTAAGGTCAGGGTTCGGAACATCGCCATCACAGGGGTTTGTGGTGCGGCTTGCTCATCCGCTGTCGTATTGGCAGCGACCTCTGTCAGAGGAATTTCATTACTGCTCATGCTTCCTCCCCCGCTTGTTTTTTCAGACCTGTACCGAAAGCTCTTGGCTGGGTGACACTGTCAATCAGTGGTGCCAGAGCGTTAGCGACCAGAACGGCGTACATTGCACCTTCCGGCAGACCACCGAACAGACGGATGATCACGGTCAGGAAACCAATGAACAGCCCGTAAATCCAGATACCTGCTGGAGTCAGTGGCGTACCCACCATATCCGTTGCCATAAACATTGCCGCCAGCATCAGGCCGCCGGAGAAAATAACGAACAGAGGTGTTGGATAGATATCGGCGTTCATCAGCCAGAATGGTGTGGCTGTCAACAAGGCACCCAGAATGACCGCACAGGGAATCTTCCAGCTCATAATGCCACGGGCAATCAGGAAGCCACCACAAAGGAGAACCAGTAGCGCTGATGTTTCACCGGATGAACCGCTGACCATGCCCAGTAACAAATCCGAAGTACTCGTACTGACTTGTTCAAACTTAAACAGTGACAGCGGTGTGGCACTGGAGTAAGCATCCACCTGTCCGGCAATCCAGGCACTGCTGTCTGCCGGAGACATAAACGGCAACGCCAGACTGGATGGAATAAACGACGAAAATCGTTCAGGCAGAAATCCGGGTGTCCATGTGGTAATAGAAACCGGGAAGGCAGCCTGTACAAAGGCACGTCCGACCAGAGCCGGGTTAAACGGGTTCTGTCCCAGGCCGCCAAACAGCATTTTGCCAAGAGCGACTGCTACAAAACCAGCGACAGCCGCCATCCACAGTGGAAAGCCCGGCGGCAGGGTCAGTGCCAGCAGAATACCGGTAATCACCACGCTGTAATCCGACAGCGTGCTTTTTTTCCCGGAAATGGCTGTAAACAGCTGTTCTGTCGCCATGCACGACAGAGTGGTCACAATAATCAGCGCCAGCGCACTGATGCCGAACTGCCAGATTGCCCATGCGCAGATGGGCAGCAGGGCGTAGACCACGTTTCGCATGATCTGCGGTACCGTCAACACCTTCTTCAGGTGCGGTGAGGTACGAATGGTTAAGGGAGTTTGTTTGATCATCCTGTGCCACCCTTATCCTGCACTACGTGCTTTTTGACGGATGGACTGCTTGGCAACCCGAATCTTCTGGGTCAGTGGAATGTTGGCAGGGCAGGAGTTACTGCAGCAACCGCATTCAAAGCAGTTCATTAAGTGAAAGTCGTCCATCATTTCCTGGTGACGGCTGACATCAGCCAGCTTACCCAGCATGGATGGGTTGAGGTACATCGGACAGGCCTCCACACAGGTACGGCAGCCAATGCAGGGCATTTCCGCTTCATGGCTGCTGGGCAGTTGTTCGGGAGGAAACACCAGAATGCCGGTAATGCCTTTGGTGGTAGCAATATCACGGGTAGCGATACTGGTTCCCATCATCGGGCCACCCAGAATGATCATGCCGGGATTGTCGATAGCACCGACCTGTTCCAGTACAAACGACAGTGGTGTTCCAAGAGGAATAATGTAGTTACCGGGTTTACTGACGCCGGGACCACTGACGGTCACGATGCGCTCGATCAGTCCACGGCCTTCCGGCACCAGTTCACCGATCTGTGCCAGAGTGCCGACATTAAACACGGCACAGCCAATATCGGCAGGAATGCCGCCAGCAGGCACTTCCAGCCCCAGCAGGCTTTTCAGCAGCATCTTTTCCGCACCCTGTGGATAGCAGGTAGGAACCGCCTCACAGATGATATGGGTTAAGCCCTGAGCGTTGATGGTTTCACGGATTTTTTCAACCGCATCCATCTTGTTGTCTTCAATACCGATAATGGCTTTTTCAGCGCCCGAAATGACCATTGCCAGCTGCAAACCTTTCAGCAGGTTGTCGGTGTACTCCAGCATGGTTCGGTGGTCGCAGGTGAGATACGGCTCGCATTCACAACCATTAGCCACCAGGGTCGTAATGGTTTTACCTTTCGGGGCTTTCATTTTTACGTGGGTTGGAAAGGCTGCCCCGCCCAGCCCGACAACGCCGGCATCCTGTACCGCTTTGACCAGATCGTCTGCCGACATGACTTTAGTATCGCGTGGTTGCAGATAACGAACGGTCTGGTCGGATGAAGGCCAGGTATCAATTAAAATAGCGGGGGTTTTACTGCCATTGGGCATGGAGACCAGCTCGTCGACGCCAGCAATAGTGCCGGTCACTGGTGCGTGAATCGGGGCTGAAACAAAACCGCCTGCTTCAGCAATGGGTTCGCCCCGAACAACGTCCTGTCCTTTGCTCACAATCGGTTTGGCAGGCGCGCCAATGCTTTGCGACAGTGGAACAATAATTTTGTTAGAAAACGGCATTCGCCGTATGGGCTTGTGTTCGGTCAGTTCTTTATGGTCTTCCGGGTGTATGCCGTTGGCAAAGCTTTTGCCCTGCCAGGGCAACCTCAAAAAGCCCTGTTGGTTAAAAAGAGACATTGAAGGAAATCCTTTTTTATCCGGGGAATGTAGGTTGGGACGAGCGAAGCGACTCCCAACACGGTGACCCAATCCATGCCTCCCGTATTGGGAATCGCATACGCTCGTCCCAACCTACGATGGAGTGGGGGTTACCCACTCCTTTGCGATCACTGGAACTTCTCAGCCCGCTTGATCAGCTTATCCAGATCCTTTTCATTCTGATCCCATGGGATACCGGGGTGGATGCTGCCCGCAGTACACTTCTCCGCCGCCTTCACAATATCCTTAAAAGCAGCCCCTTGTGGGTTAGTGATCTGTACCTTGCCGTCGCTGTCGTAGGCAAAGACACCGGGCGCAATGTTGATGCACTCGTCACAGGCCGTACATTCAGCACTTTCAACCCAGACCCCTTCGCCAACCTGTACCGCAGGAATCAGGTTATCACCCTGTGCAGCCGGTGCGGCAATGGCTGGAGACACGGTGACGGTTCCCACCAGTTCCTCAATCTTGCCGGTCAGCTGGCTGGCCAGTTCAGCTTTCGCTTCCGTGGCTGCGGCTTTGACTTTCGCCTGATTCTCAACGCCGGTCAGGCTGCGCAGCTGACGCCAGAAGTGGCGACGCTCGTCGCAGGCGTTGACCATTTCCTCAGCCACCAGAACCCGAACCAGGTGGTTCTTCCTGTCGGTAGCCATCACGTAAGGGAACAGACCTTCACGATCACTGTTGTCCATTTCCAGGAACTCGTGCAGCGGGACTGCATTGGCAGAGAGTTCATCGTTCCAGGCGTCTTGAGGCACTTTACGGAAGTGCTTGCTGAAGCGACCTTCGGTCATGGCGAAGTCTGCGAAGGTGAATGGCAGTTCCATAGTCTTCTGCTCGCCTTCCTCATCCTGATACTTGATCGGATAAGTCAGCCAGTCTTCGGTCAGCCTGGCATTGCCTTCCAGAGAAGCACAGTCCTCATAGCTGGTGCCGGCGTCCGGATCGTAGCGGAACAGAGGGTACGCACGGGAATCTACCGCCAGTTTGGACTGATGGCGCGCCATGTCGTCGGCAATGCCATGCTCTACCGGACAAGCGGCGTAGATATTGAACAACGCCGGGTGACGGCTGTTGAAGCCATCAATAAAGCCTTCCAGCAGGTGTGTGGTGTGTGCGGCAGAGCTTTGGAGGATAAAGCTGGTACGATGCGCCATACCAATCAGGCTGATCTCCTTACGCATCTCGGTCTTACCGTGCTTCGCCTTGCCATAAGGACTCATATCTGCCACCTGACTGACAAAGCTGGAGGTACATGCCTGACCACCGGTGTTGGAGTAGACCTGGGTATCCAGCACCATGACCTTGATCGGTACACCGGATGCCATAGTGCGGGACAGGTTCTGGAAGCCGATGTCGTACATGGCACCGTCACCGCCGATGGCAACAACAGGCGGACACAGACGGTATTCTTCATCGCTGAACTGGTTCCACTTGAAGTGGGTGAAGAAACTGTCGTGTGTTTCAGGGTCGTACTTGCCTTCCAGTTCCAGCTTCGCCTGACGAATGGCCTTGAAGCCTTCCGCCATTTTCACCATGTGACCTTCGAAGAGACCCATTGCCAGTGAGGTGCTGTCCTGAAACAGGTGGTTAGCCCATGGGAACGGGTATGGGTTGTAGGGATAGGTTGCACCCCATACAGAGGTACAGCCAGTGGAGTTGGTGATACCCATCGCAGCACGACCACGGCCGGTAGTGCCTTCGGTGTAGCGATATTTCAGGTGCTTCAGCTTTTCAACCAGCTGTGTTACCCAGCGCAGCCACTTCGGATCAATCGGTGTGCTGGCACCTTCTGCATTCAGGCTGTCGGTCAGGTTCGCCAGAGTCAGGTCATGATCGCTGTGGGCTTCAATGGCATGTTCGATGGCATCGACATTGCTGATATCAACACCGCCCGCCAGCTTCATGCGAATGTGGGTTTCCAGCCTGGCAATCAGCTCGTCAATCTCTTTCAGATGAGCTTTAACCCTTGTCTGCATCATAGCCGTGACAGTAGACGTCATCAGATGAATGATGCTCTTCTCACCACAACCCAGACAGGCACCGTCACCACAGACGGTGGACATGTAGTTAGCCTTGTCCATCAGCAGGGTTTCGAGAGCGCCGACTTTTTCGTCGAGATCGTCAATACGGCTGAACTGTTCGCTGGTGGTGGGCAGATCCATCCAGAAATCCCAGTTCTTGCGCATGTTGTCCACAGACTCGTCAGTTTGTGGCTTCACCACCAGTGCGTTGTCGGTACAGACTTCTACACACTCCATACAGCCTTTACAGGTGTTCGGGTTCAGGGTAATCGACAGCAGGCCACCAGAGCCTTTTGCCTTCTTCTCACGACTGGTGTAGTACGGTTTGGTGATGGAGAAATCGAACTTGCTGATCTGGTCCAGCAGCAGGCTGAATTCCTGTTCCTGGGCTTCTTTCTGAGAACCTTCCAGCGTGGAATTGCTCAGATGTTCCAGAACCGCCTGATCAATCATCTGGTTCGGGTTAGAACCTTCACCACCGGCTTCGATCAGCTCCCGTACACGCTTTTCAATGGCACGGGTATCGCGACGCAGGAAGCGGGTTGGCATACCCCTGGTTTCGATACGGTTGATGGCGGTTTCGAACACTTCGCTAAAGGTGTTAACCAGTGCGGGTAATGCACTGTCTGGACAGATGGTGAAGCAGTCGCCACACGCCGTACAGTTTTCAGGAACCCATTCCGGGTATTCGAAACGAATGCCGGTCATATCACGATAAGCACCGGTACCGGCTGGCATCAGGCTCATAGCCAGACTTGGGTCGGCAGGGTTACCTTCACCGTCGCCTTTGGCGTAGAAAGAAGCGGTGTCGTCCCAGAACTTGTGCAGGTCGGAAACACCGTCTTTGCTGACTGGCACCTGCTTCAGCATGACCGGCAGTTTTTCTTCCTTGCGCACTTCTGGCAGAGAAGCACCGACCACCTTGTCGGTGATCTCAACCATTTCATCAAAGCCACGGCGTACCTCTCGAACGTTGTCTTCTACAACGTGAGCGCCCTTGTGACCAAACTTGCTTTGCAGCTGGCTGCGGATCGCTTCAAACAGGCTCTCTTCTGTCAGAGTGCCGCGTTTGAGCAATGGAGACGCCCGGAAGAAGGCTCCCTGGAAGGCGTTACCCTGCATACGATACTGGAGCTCAGGGTTGGAGGCCTCTTCACGAGCGATCTTGAAACCATCCAGATAATAAATGCTGATATCGTTATCAACGATATACTGCTGATACTTACGGGGGATGGTTGCCCAGACTTCCTCTGCGGATTCGAGAGAACTCTGGATAATGAAGACACCGCCGGGCTTCAAACCAAACAGCGGGTTGGAATGGCCGAACACATTGGCATCCGGGGACATCACCACGTCAACATAATGGTATTCGCAGTTGATGCGGATAGGCTCAGGTGCCGCAGACAGGTAGTAAGTCGTTGGCTGACCTTTTTTCTCGGAGCCGTATTTAGGATTAGCACGAATGTCGTAACCCAGCAGGTCGAACAGGGTCACCGCCAGGTTCTTACCGGTGGTGATCATGCCCCAGCCACCGATGGAGTGCAGGCGAGCAGTGATTGCACCTTCCGGCAGCAGATCCGGGTTTTCGGAACCTTTCAGGCTCATTTTGTGAATTTCAGGGTAAGCGTCCAGCAGTTCCTGACGACGAATGTCTTCTTTAGGGTTCAGTCCTTCTTCACGGGTGAAATCGATGCCCAGATAGAAGAACTTCTGGTGCCTGCCTTCCGGCAGCATGTTTTCAATGGCGGCGATAATGCCTTCTGGCTGCAGGTCACGGGAACCCAGGCCGAAGCAACCGGAGTACAGACGAGGTGTGTCAAACTTGCCAAAAGTAGCGTAGTGTTCGTAAGGCTTTTCGCCTTGAGTCATGTCATTTTCCTGACACTTTGTGATCGCTGCACGAATCTCACGAATTATCGGCAGGTCTTCCGCCAGAGGCTGGTCGGTACGCTCCAGAACCACAACACCTTTACGACCTTTCAGGGCTTTACCAATCAGGTCACCCGGGAACGGACGGTACATGGTCAGGTTGACCACACCTATTTTTATGTTGCGCTTTTCACGCATGTAGTCGGCAACAGCACACGCCTGTTCTGCCATGGAACCCTGTCCGACAACAACGTATTCGGCGTCGTCCATCTTGTAGTTCATGACACGTTCATAGCGACGGCCGGTGAGCTGATAGTACTCTTCCATGCACTCGTCAGTAATCTTTGAAATGTGTTCAAAGAAGTAAGGGCGCTGGGCGGCAACGGATTGCATGTAAGCGTCCTGGTTTTGAACTGTACCGGCAACAACGGGGTTATCAACGTCCCACAGTTCCGGTACACGACGGCGCTTTTCACCGTAGATCAGCTTCTGGGCAGGGGTTGGGCATTCGATGATGTCATCAGGACGACCACAGAACTCTTCGACCAGATCGCGCTCTGGCACCATAACCGGCTCAATCAGGTGGGTGGTCAGGAAACCGTCCTGTGCCACGGCGGCAGGTGTCAGTGACAGTTCTGCAATCTTGCGACCAATCAGGTTCAGGTCAGCAGCCTGCTGGGCGTTAGCGGCGAACATCTGAAAGAAACCGGTGTCGTCGATACAGTGATAGTCATCGTGACCACAGTGTACGTTCAGGGACGCCTTGGTCATTGCACGAGCGCCGACGTTCAGAACATAGGGCAGGCGTTTACCTACGGCTGCGTACAGGGATTCGTGCATAAAGGCGATACCCTGGGCAGAACTGAAGTTGGTGGCACGCAGGCCACTCATGGACATACCGGCTGTTACTGCCGCTGCTGCATGCTCTGACTCAGGCTCAACGAAGATCAATGGCTTGCCGGATACGTTGACATGACCGGCGGATGCCTGCTCTGCCCAATACTCCCCCATCTGGGTGGACGGCGTGATAGGGTAGGCTCCGGCAGCATCAGAGGCTTCACGTTCACACATGATCACCGCAGTGTTACCGTCGACGGCCATACGCTTGCCGGGATATTTAAACTGCTTTTCGACTGACTTGACCAAGAGGGATCTCCTTCCGTGTATTACGCAACAGGTAAGGCATCTTTGCGGATGACTTTCTTTGCTTTCTTGCCTTTACGGATAATGTCGTCTTTTTCGAGCCAGACGATGGCACCCGTTGGGCAACGTTCTATAGCAGTTTTTTCTGCCTTATCATTCAGGGTGTAATTGACCGTAGCCAGATTGTTGCTCATGGCGATGAGGCCTTCAGTGGCATCCATTTCGCAGCGGCCACAGGCGGTACAGGCAACGCCACAGTCGGATTCAGCCTTATCACCAAATTCTTTGTTGTTGCAGGCTACCCAGAGTTTATGGCTGACAGGCTGCATGGACAGCAGGGCTCTGGGGCAGGCGTCAATACAATCGCCGCAGGCGGTACACTTTTCGGCATCGACATGGGGCAAACCGTTGCGGTCCAGATAAATGGCATCGAACTGACAGCTGACGACACAGTCGCCCTGACCGAGGCAGCTCCAGTTACAACCTTTGCCGCCACCGGCAACCAGGTCCGCTGCGCGACAACCTTCCATGCCTTCGTAATTCGCTCGCTGCCAGGCAACGTGTGAACCACCGGCACAGGCGACACGGGGCAGCTGCTTTTCCGCAACGCTCATGGCAACACCGAGCATGCTGGCAATGTCTTTGTTCTTTTCACTGGTATTAGCGGTGCACTGACCGGGTTGGAACGTACCGGCTACCAGACCTTCGGCAAACGCACGGCAGCCGGGAGAGCCACAGGCTCCGCAGTTGGCACGGGGGAGGAGGTCTTCCACTTCATCAATGCGGGGGTCTTCAAAGACATAAAAGCGTTTATTGGCAACGATAAGCAATACAGCCAGCAGTCCACCGAGAACGGCCATAAAGCCGGTGGCACTGGTGATGATCAGACTGGTATCCAATACATACTCCCCCATTGGTTGCAGGTCAGGTATTCCCGGTGTTTTATGTTTCAGACTGGCTGCAAAGGCTCTTTGTGAAACTCTTGTCAAAGACAGCGATCAGGCTACGAAACAGGGCAATAATTGTCAGAGAAATACGCTGTGCCGGAATGCTTTAAGAAACCGGCTGTGTTCTTTTTTATTAAGATGATGAGAATTGTTATTGAGTTTGTTAATCAATGATTTGATATGGGTCAGTTTTTGTTTCTATTTGTTGGTTTTTATAAACAAGCAACTAGAAGGAATGTTAAAGATTAAACAGCTAAATACAAATGATTCTTTTTTAATTGGAAGAGAGTTCACTATTCACAAAGTTTTCTTTGTAAATAGTAATGATTAACAAAAAGCTAATTGGGGAATACCGGACTGATGGAAATCAATTCACAGCTGATTTAAGGTAGGGACAGGCTCAATAATAAAAAACATGCTTCTATGAACACCTTAAAAAGAGTCTGCGGTTTTTTTCTACTGTTCCTGCTGCCTTTCCTGCACAGCTGCTCGACCTCCTATGTTTATGACAACCTTGACTGGCTGGTGCACTGGTATGTGGACGATTATGTAGAGCTGACACCCCGACAGAAAAAGGAATTTGACCAGCGTTTCAGCCAGTTACAACGGTGGCATAAAGAGAACGAGCTACAGGAATATCAGCAGTGGCTGGAGAGTATTCGGGAACAGTTATTGCGGAGGCAGTTATCCCCGGAAGAGATTTCGGTTTACGTACGCTCACACCGGCAGAAAACACTGGTGTTCTGGGATCGTTTGGTCACACAGGCGGAACCGCATTTACTGCAACTGCTGGAGCAGTTGTCTGAAAAACAGAGACAGAACCTTATAGAAAACATCAGACGGCAGATGTTGAAGCGTTATGAAACCCGTCTGACAGCCAGCAGAACCGAGTGGGAAAAAGACAAGGTGGCTCGCATGGAAAAGGGCTTAAAGCCCTGGATTGGCTCCCTGAGCCAGGATCAAAAGAAAAGGCTGAACCGCTGGGCCAGTTCATTGCACAACGTTGATAAGCTCAATCGTGAATTTCGCCTTGACTGGCTGACCCGGCTAATCGATTTACAGCCCTTGCCGCTGTCTGAAAGGCGGGGAAAGTTGTCGGAACTGGTGGCAAACCCCGAACGCTTCAGAACCCCTGAACATTTGCAGTTCCTGAAGGAAAATCGTGAGCTGACCGATGCTGCCATTGCAGAGGTCATCGCCCTGCGCAGCAACAGGCAGAACAACACTGCACTGGCCGAAATTGACCAGTGGCTACGGCGAATAAAAAACAGCAGGGGTTGAATGCGGGGCCGCATCGATACAGCAAAAAATATCCCATCCTCATCCCCGCGCAGGCGGGGATCCACTGCCGTGGTACTCTCTCCTTTACAAGAGCCGCCTGCGCGGGAATGACGGAGGAGCTGGTATGTTGTTCAGTGCCGCTTCCCTAAGTTAAGAGCCTGTCAACCGATAACCTGATTAATGAATAACCGTCAGGCAGGCTCAAAACAGATGACACAGCCCTTTAGTCCCGATGCTTTCAACCGCTCTGGTATTGTGGATAGTCAATTAGCGGGCAATATTCTGCACTTTTCAGAAAATAATCAGATTGGTACGGAAGGCAAGGGAGTATTCTGGCAGAGCAGGGGGGCAAAAAAGTTTGGCCGGGCTGTCAAACTGTTTATTGATCGCCGGCAGACATTAAATGCCAAGTTAAAACTTCCAACAAATCATGGGCAGCAGGCGTTGGCTGATACTGGCCTGAAGCAGCGCTCAATAAAAGTCATTAGCCGTGAAGAGTGCAAAAATCTGGTTAATCGCTATAAGGGTGACCCGATCAGTTCGATTCATCAGGCGGAAATTGTCCTGCTGGAAATGGTTCTTAGTAATAACCATGCGGGTGTCAACAAGGCAATGGATAAGCTGAAAAGCGTTTTTCAGCAGCACTTCCCGAATGACTGGCAGGAAAAGTATCCGGTTTTTCTGAAAAATGAGGCAAAAGAAATACTGCAGTTAAGCCAGAAACATTCAGACCGGTCTTTTCTGGCCAGAATTTTTCTGGGTAAGCCCAAATTCAAAAGCGCCATGGAAGTTCTGAATAAGAAAATAGACCAACAGCAGGACGAGCTGAAGAGGCTGGAAACAGATCGCATTATCCAGAGGGCCCAGGAAAAAACACGCACCACACGACGATTGCAGGCTCAATCTCATAACCGGCAGACGACAAAGCCTTTGCGTAACCGGGGAGCTGCACCTGTTGCAGGCAGCAATACCAGCCAGATACCTCGACCGAACGCACCAGAAGTCAGAACGCCCGCTGCTGAAGAGTCGCCTGAGATAAAACGGCAGCTGGCCTTTGAGGTCATTCGGTATCACTCCGAAGAGATAAAAGCTGAAGACTATAAGCTGGCAACAGAGTATGACCTGTTAAACAGCAACATGGTTGAAGCCCTGCTGAAAGAAGGTGATGTCAGTTACGCTGTCCAGACATTTACGGAACTGGCTCTGGCATTAAGGCCTGAGCTGGCAGTCGGTAACGGATTACTGAATGATCTTCGGCAACCCCAGACAGTGCAGGAAAATCATACTCCCGCATCAGCAGGGAATCAGCGCCTGATGATCAGGCTGATGGGTGAACAGGATGCTACCGGGACGCCACTGGTTCAGTCGGAAGGTGAATTCAGGCAGTTATTTGCCGGGTTACCTGATGGCTCGGTCAATGATGATCAGGCGGTCAGCTCACTCAGGCACTTTCGCAAGCTGCAACAGTACCAGGACCTGATCAATGTGCGGTTTACGCCAGACATGTACCCGGTTCTGCTTCATTCAAACGCGCTTGAAGACGATGCAATGGAGTTGAATTCCGCCGGATTAGACGCAGATATCTATGCTCAGTTAAACACGCCTGAAAATAGAACCCAGATGCGCAAAGAGGCGCTGTTAAACGCCTTTAAAACGGTGGGTAAATACAAAGATGTTGTACCGGAGAGAACCGGCATCGATCAAATTCGCGAGGCAGGCATGGAGCCCCGGGCGTCAGGGCTTTATAACTGGGGAAATAACTGCTTTATGAATGCTTCCCTGCAGATGATTGCCATTCAGATGGCTGCTCCTGAGTTGTCGGATGTGGTTCTTGATTATCAACCCGCTGGCCTGACTGAAGACCAGACAATGCTCTACCTTCAGCTTCAGCAAAGCTTTCTGAATGTGTGTGATGCGATTAACGACCGTGAAAGTCACCCTGTTGCACTGGTCAATTTGCAACGTCAGTTTATGCAGGACTACCTGAGATACAGTCAGACAACGGGCAGACAATCAGCGCCTTTCATTCTTGCTGACCAGCAGCCTGATAATCTTCGCCCCGCTCTGATTCCCCAGCAGGACCCACACGAGTTTTTAAATGACCTTACAGAAATTTTTGGCTTGAATCAGCACCCCAGATGCAGTGTGCATCTTTATGACCATAAAAAAATGATCTATCAGGGCAAAGAAAGACTGAGAAAAACGGCGGATGAAGGCGGGAATGCCTTTCTGCCCATTAGCGTGAACCGGCAGGGTTCCAAAACCATTAGCCGTTGCGTTTCGGCTCATCTATCGCCGGAAAAACTGGATGAATTTAATCAGTTCAAATGGGACAGGGCTGATAAAGCGAAGGTTGGTCTGGCAGGCGGGGATCAGGTGGATACGCTTAAGCAGCAGGCGTTTGTCAGTTCTGGTCAACAGCCACCGGACCGGCTTATGCTGCAAATGAAAATTTTTGGGTTTGAAAATGGCGCGGCCAACAAGCTCAACGACGAAGCCGCGACTTTAATGGCTTACTCTGGCAGACGGGTTCGCATACCCATTGCACCTGGTCCTGACAGTGAACCGGAAAATCAGGAATATGACATGACAGGTATTGTGTGTCATCGCGGCAGTTCATCGACTTCCGGTCATTATGTCAGCCTCCGGTTTGAAGGTGACAAGGTGATTGTCTGTGATGATGATGTGGTGCTGGAGTTGAATGAATACGCCCGTTTCCGGGGCAGGCCACCTTATAAAAACTGGCAGGATTTTTGTGCGAAGGAAAAATTAACGGGCTATTTGTTTTCGCTTCAGAAGGTGAAGGGCAGGGCCATGGCTTTGGGTGGTTGATTGTCGGGGGGAGTTTCTGAAAACTCCCCGTGTTCCTTTAATCTGAAAAATTACCCTGCAGGCGCTTCAATACTGGCCTCTTCAGGGTTTACCCGCCAGATTTTGTAATCCAGAGTCATACCGTTTTCTACAAAAACCACCAGAGGCATACGATCGTTGTAGCGCATGTCCTGCAGTTGATCATTGCCGGCAATGACTTTCATCTCTTGAACTCCGGTCGGGCAGGCCATCATCGTCATCACAGGATTGATGTTAAACTCACTGATTTTGTAGTAGGAGTAGCCCCATCCTTCAACATTGCCTTTTTCCACTGCAACATTTGCTGATTGTATATTGCAATCCCCCTGAACCACCTGGCTCGGAAGCAGATCCAGGCGAGCTTCACCCTCCAGTTTAGGTAAGCGGATAACATGGCGAGTGTAGCCTTTCATGGCTTCCGGAAACATGTCAATGGACATGTTCTGGGCTTCAGAGGTTTCGGTAGCAAAGGTAACAGTGCTGGTAGCGGCAAGCAGGGCGATGTAGCTGGCTTCAAAAAACTTTTTCATGATAGGTAATAAAGCAGTGATAAGGCCTTTCGTTCAGACAACAAAAAGCGAAAAAAATTGAATACACTGCCGAGTATGCATGAAGTCAGGATAATAAACATCTGTATTAACAAGTATTTACTTCATTGTTAAAAGGTTAACGGTCTCTTTACAGTCAACCCAGCAGGTAACCGGCTGGAACTGCTGTCAGGTTGTCTGAAAAAGGTAAAACTCTGTCTCCGTTATAAATGATAACTCCCCGTTGAATGCTGCCCGCTTCAATCAACATTTCCTGAGTTGCAAACATTTCGCGTTTGATGGTCATACCCGCTTTGACTTCAATACCCGTCGCCCGACCATTATTTTCAGACAGACTATTATGGATTTTATCTTGGACTATTATGGATTTTCAGGGTGACTATTATGGATTTGAGAGGGCGGAAGTTGCACTTGCCGGGCTCTGGGTTGTAGGTTGGGTAGAGCAAAGCGATACCCAACAGGAGGAGCTTGAGCAGTGTTTATTGAATGGTTTCCCTTGGGCAGAGAAATGCTTTGGAATGAGATAAAGGTTCAAAAAATTGTTAAGTTTCAGGGGGGTTTTTATCAAAAGTAGCTGATTGCTTAAGAGCTGAGTATGCCGTACTAATCGTTTTAAATGTATTTTCAGCTTCCTGACCACTGCTTTTATCAGGATGATATTTCAACGCCAGTTTGTGGTAGGCGGCTTTTGCCTCGGCTCTTGTAGCATCGCTGCTGAGCCCCAGAGTTTCCAGATTTTTCTGATCTTCTTTTATGGAGTTTTCAATGGCGGATTGCGACATATCCTCTGCTGTTTCCTGCACATTGTCCCTGGGCTTTTGATTTTCTACGTATGCGGTAACCTGTTCAATACTCCCTCCGGCCTGATGCATCAGATTGTCGAACAGCTCTCTGGCTTCCGCCGGAGTGAATCCTTTTTTCTCAAGGGTTTCAGTTGCCCATGGTTTTACGTTGTTTTCAATGTATTGCATCTCCGCTTCTATAGCGTCATTCCTGGCTTGTGTTAAGGGTGTATAGTTAATAACCGTTTCTACTCTGTTAAATCGGGTTCCTGCTTCTTTGAGTAAGTTAAAGGATCGTGTCTTGGCTTCCTCTGGTGAATACCCTTTTTGTATCAGGCTATTTTCGGCCCATTCAGCCCATGCCTGACGTTGGCTGTCCACGAAAGGCGCTTTACCGACAGCGTCTTTAATCACAGCCCGATGCTTCCCGGTTGATTGGCTAAGTTTCTCGACAAAGTCTGTTGCCTGTTCGGGCGTGTACCCTTTCTCATGCAGAATATTTTTCTGTTGATTTAAAAACCCCTTGCTGGCTTTCTTGCCGGATTTATTAAAGGTGTAACTATAGGTGCCATCCGGCATTTTCTGAACGTAAACCTTGGGATCGTTTGGTTTGATCTTGAAGTCATCAAGCTTTTTTGATGCGTCAAGAGGTGAGGAGGGGGTATTCTTTTTGGATTTTCCAATAAACAGGTTTTTACTATGAAAATAGTGCTCCGAACTCGCAAAGCACTCCATCCTCACCGACAGGCAAGGTTCTTACTCGCAGCCTCTGATGAGCTTTTATTCTTTAGTTAAAGCTGGCAGATAATTATATTTCTGGAGCATCTGTAACCAGCGCGGTGCATTCCTGTGAACCGTCAGTGCTTCGTAATCAATCTCTGGATCCTTGTAGGGCGTAAGCCTGGTGAGGATGCAGTAGATCACCCGCAACATTTTATGTCCGATGGCAATGATGCTGCGCTTATATCCACGGCGAATGGTCAGGCTTTGATGTTTGCCTTTGAACTGGCTTTTGGTCTTTACAGCTGCCTGACTGATCTCACACATCAGCCGTCGTAAGGACTGGTTGCCCTTACGAGTTTTACCACTCTTACGCTTACCGGCACTTTCATTGTTGCCCGGACATAGGCCTGCCCAGGATGCCAGAGACTCCCGGCTGCCAAAGGCACTCATGTCATCACCGATCTCAGCAATCAACCCTGCTGCTGCGATCTCATCGACTCCCGGAAGGGTTTGCAATAGCTGCCAGGGTTCCCGGTACTGAGTTTGTACAATATTGCGTATTCCCGCATCCAATTCGGCAACCTCATCATCCAGATACTGAATATGTTTCCGGATGCTCTTAAGCACTGTCAGATGTGCTGAAGACAGCGAGCCTTCCATGCTGTCGAATAACTCTTTGGTTTTGCTCTTCAGCTTGCCACGGGCAAACTTCACCAGCTCTTGCGGAGGCAGGCCGTCAATCAGTCCCTGAATCATTTCCTGTGCGGACTTGCCATGTATGTCACTCACTACACCACCGAGACGGATGCCGGCATCGTCCAGAACTTTATGCAGACGGGTCTTTTCACCGGCAAGCTGCCCCACCAGTTTCTGACGACGGCGAAACAGCAACCTCAGCTGCTCGATATCAGGGGGCGGTACAAAGCTGGGGCGAAGCAAACCACACCGACCCAGTGTTGCCAGCCACTGACTGTCCTGGACATCAGTCTTGCGACCGGGCACATTCTTGACGTGACGGGCATTGACAACCCAGACCTTGAGGCCTGCTTTAATCAGAGTTTCGTGAACGCATTTCCAGTAAACGCCAGTACTTTCCATGACTACGAGCTCAACCTGATGTTTCACCAGGAAGTCGCGAAGCTTCCTGCGTTCACGTCGATACGTCTTGAACGACTGAGTGATCTCTTTGATTTCGCCGTTTTCATCTTCGGTCTGAACAGTCGCCATGACCATCATCTTGTGAACATCGAGGCCAGCACAACATTTCAAAATTGACTGCATCAGACTAATCTCCCTATGGATCATGGAAGATGGCAAGGTCTGATGGATTGATCGTGGGCCATAAGCCGAGGATCAGCAGAGGTCTTTTTACTATCCGTTCAACGTCGTAAGGCGGGAAACGATTAGGGGTACGAGCGATCCGTCCAGGTCAGTTTAGGTTCAGGGTCAAAAGCCTCTGAAAAATTTGTCGACCATGATCAGGCCTTGCCGCCCACTCCAAGTCTGGATGAAGGCTTCAATATTTTCATGCTTCGGGGTGGCCAGTTACCGGCCATGAACGTTTAGGGCTGAAAGCTCGCAGTTTTCTGCCCCATTTACTTTTTGTTGGTTGCTGCTCTTGAATATCCGGTGTGCTGGTATTTTGCTGGACTCCCCCTACACCGTTGGTTGCACTGTTTACAGGCATGTTCCACCTTTTCCTATAAATGGCTTTGTTCAGTGTATCGGCATCTGTTCAGGAATTTTTGGCTGCTTACTTTAAAGCGAGGTGGCTTTTAATATTAAACTTGATCTGGCTCATATCGGGTAATGAATCAAATCTGTTTCAATTTCGTGGTGCCTGCTTTTCTACTGCTGCTGAAAGCTCTGGCAAGAAGATGCCGGACATTGCAAATCACCCGTTTGCCTTTCCGTGTTGTAGCGAGAGGCTGCCGAAGGTATGGCGACCTGCCAGTGATTCCGTCTATGGATGAGTACCATTGTATTACTTGTCATAATATTCTCTATCTCGCCTTGAAATAAAGGAAGGGCATTACCTGATTCGTACAGGACTCCATTAACCGCTCCCGCCTGATAAACATCGCTTTCGGAAAGCACCAGTACAGGAATATCCAGCCAGGGAGCGATCAAATGATGAACCATACTGGCGGTTCCCCAGGCTCGATAGTTGGCACCTGTTTCCGTAAAGGCACTGGCGATGGCCTGCATCTCGAGATGCTGGGGAAATATCTGACCTAACTGTACCCCCTTTGGCGCCAGCATGGTAAATAGCTCCCGCCCCGTCATTGCGCGATCTACGTGAGGTGCTATTTCCGGGTGCACCTGCAGCCAGCGCATAATGGCATTGAACAGGCAAAAGTGATCCCCCAGGATATCAACTTCTTCCAATTCCTGCGTACGCAAGAAATCATCAAGCTTCTCTGAGCGTTCAGGCTGGGTCGGCGTTAAGGTAAAGCTCGACAAATAATTGCGCAACTTGTCTGATATAAGCAGTTTCTCCTGAAGCCCCTTGCCCAGCGGGTTGTCCGATGTCATTAATTTACGAATTTTCTTCCAGTCTTTTTTAGAGCATTTAGTGTTTGACGACTCTCCGCGTTTCCAACTATCCAGCAGTTTCCGGGCACTGGTGGCCACTTCTTCAAATTTATTGACTTCCTCAGCGATGCTCTCACAATGGCGACTAAGACTCTCTTGATCCTGATTATGAGCATCTTCTTTTTGTCCGCCATTAGTCCCTTTACTCCTGCCTTTGCCTTTGCCTTTGCCTTTGCCTTTGCCTTTGCCTTTACCTTTGCTTCTACCTTTTGTTCTGTCAGATGAAGACATTTTTTCTCTGTCTGCTTCAAGTCTCTGGCGGACTATTGTTTCCTCTGATATTTTATTTGCTCCGGTCATCATCAACGTCTCAATGACTTCTTTTCTGAGACGATAGGTTTCGGTCAGGGCATCGTTCCCCTTTCTCAAACGGATTGACATTGAACTGAGCTGTTCACACTCCTTAATAAGAATCAGCAACAGACGCTCGGCTTCTGTTTTGTCGACTTCGTGAGAATGTATGTCAATCCGTGATAGCGATTCCAAAGCATCTGCATGAAATCTGATCGATTGTCTTATGGGTTCGAGCAGTGTTTTAGTGTCCTCAAGGAACTGGTAAGACAACTCATTCAGCGCATTTTTGTCTAACCCTGGCCTTTGCTGTTGTCGGGCATCTTGTGCCATCTGCTGGTGAAATGTCAGTGCCTTATTGTAGCTTTCGTATAAACGCTTAAGCACTTTTTCCCCGGGTACAAAGTGACAATCGGCCATGGCAGAAAAAATTCTTGCCCGTGAAAGTTCATCCGGCTGGGCGTTCAGTGCTTTTTCAAACCACTCCAGAGCCGCTTCAGTACCGTCCTTCTTGTACACCTCAACCCCTTCCCGATACAACCTTTGCCACTCAGGTTCGACCTCATGAGGCTTATCAGTATCAGCGTCTGTTTGCTCTTCTGATTCAGCGGCAGCCGGGCTCTCCTTTTTCCGGGGAATCAGGCGACTCCCTTTTTTTCTGACGGATGTTTGTTTTTTATCCCGTTGTTCCCGCAACAACGCCAGCTCCGCTTGCTCCCTGTCAATCAAAGTCAGCAATTGCCTGCCGTGTTCTTCGGCAATGCTCACTTTCTTTTCCCATTCTGCGGCATTAGCTTCCCGGTTCGCTGCAATGGCATCGTTCTTTGCCTGCTCATACCGATCCACCTCGGATGACCAGAATGTTGTATTAATCCCGATTTGGCTGGCATCTTTAATTAATTGCCTGAGCTGAGGTACAGAGATATCCTGTCTGGGCAATAAGTTATAAAGTACTGTCCAGGCGGTCATATAAATATTTTTGAGGTTCTGCAGGGGGGGCTCAGCATCGTTATTGGAATTCCGTGGGATCTTTTTTTTCTGGGACAAACTGTGAGCCTGGCTGCAAAGAAAAAAGATCATATTCACATCGGGTATTTCCATGGAAAAGAGCATTAAGTGGTAGATGACCAAAAAGCCGCCTTCCTGATTATTGATCATACTCTCATTCCAGTTTGCAAGGCTTTTCACTGCTGTACTGAAATCGTCCCAGATGTCAGACAGTGAGCGGACTATTTCCGGATTGCCGTTCAACTCTTTAGCTCGCATAATTCCCAGCAGCAACATTTCGACAAGCTTATGGATATCCGCAATCATTTGTATGTTTTGTTCGCGCTCTTTTTGTGAATGGTATTGCAAGCTCTGGATCTGTGGGAGAATTTCTGCAATCAATGACAGTGGAATATATTTAACGCCTTCTTTTAAAAGCTCAGGTAACGTAGTGACCGGCACTCCTAATTTAGTATCTGTTAAAAAATATTGGAGCACATTGAGTAAGCCTTGACTCAAGGCTGCCTCAGAATCTTTAAGCCGTTTACGTTTTTTTGTCCTCTCCGATTGAGTTCTGGGGCGTGAAGCTTCCAGGCTGGATTGTTGAGCAAATAATGCGAGAATCATTTCCATTACATCATTCGCCTCATCAAACGTTGATTGCCGGATAATAAGTATGCGCTCTTTTTGTAAAAACTGACTTAATGAATCAAACTGCGCTGCTTCAAAAGTTTCGGACTTCTGACTCTTTTGCTTTGTCTTATCTGCCTTTCCTTTGACCGGATGGAGCGGATCCTCAGGCTGAAATTCAAGTTGAAAAACATCAGGCTCCCTCTGTGGCTGGGTGTCGCTGCTCCGGGCCATAATCCACATGCGGGTTTCGTGAGTGGGCTGGTTTTTACAGGCTTTCTTCGGTGGGTAATGGATAACCAGAGCGACATCACCACTAAGGGCTTTCGTATCTTTAGTGATATCCATGCCGGACTCTTGTTGAACGGCCTCAGGCAAGGGAGTTAACGTATCACTAAAATTTGTACGAATACCGCTGTCTGGCAAAGACAGGGTAAAAAAACCTGGCAGATAAATATTCCTCGAATCAAAGAGTAATGCGAGATTAATTTCAAAACGCCAGCGATCCGTTAGTGCGGTTACAGAGGTCGCCAGGTCGTTGTCAGGAGGAAGTACTGGCGGCATGTCTTCTTCAGGTAGCAAAAACTCAATAACCAAAGTGTCTTGTGACAGGTTGTACGGAACTAACGAAAACTCGGCTGAAAGAGACGGAACAATGTACAGGGTGTGTGCCTCCGGGGCGATCTCATCAGGAAGGACATTTAATAGATGTTTCCCGGCAATCTCCATCGTGGAACCGGACAAAAGCCAATCGTTCCGGGAGGAGGAAAAAAACAAATCATGAACGTAATCATCCCCTTTAAAAGTAACCGCTGACAGAGAGCCAGGCACAAACTGGTTCAGCACAGAAAATACGCCACCTTCATCTATGCCCCGGGATCCAAATGACATGTTATGGGTCAGACAATGGTTGATATTCGTTTTATCCGGTGAAGTGCTGGACGTTTCTACCAAAATACTCCAATAAGGGGGATCATCGGCAGCGTGTATTGTCGCGGTTATCAGCCATAGCAAACCACATAAAAAAGGTTGGCGAACAAAACAGAACAGGTTTTCCCGGTTTGTCATAAATGTCCGTTTTTTATTGTCGTAAAATGACCATTTAGGATTTAAGCCTCATGTCAACATAACCTGATAAAAGGAAAGACGAGTTCCGGAAGGAATGTAACTGAAAGTTAATGCTATGCAATACCCATCAATCTTTCGAAACCCGCTGCGAACAAGCCAAGACGATTCTAGACCAGAAGCTTACACCTTGCGTCTCGATTTTTTGAATTTCGTGGTGCCTGCTTTTCTACTGCTGCTGAAAGCTCTGGCAAGAAGATGCCGGACATTGCGAATCACCCGTTTGCCTTTCCGTGTTGTAACGAGAAGCTGCCGAAGGTATGGCGACCTGCCAGTGATTCCGTCTATGGATGAGTACCATTGTATTACTTGTCATAATATTCTCTATCTCGCCTTGAAATAAAGGAAGGGCATTACCTGATTCGTACAGGACTCCATTAACCGCTCCTGCCTGATAAACATCGCTTTCGGAAAGCACCAGTACAGGAATATCCAGCCAGGGAGCGATCAAATGATGAACCATACTGGCGGTTCCCCAGGCTCGATAATTAGCACCTGTTTCCGTAAAGGCACTGGCGATGGCCTGCATCTCGAGATGCTGGGGAAATATCTGACCTAACTGTACCCCCTTTGGCGCCAGCATGGTAAATAGCTCCCGCCCCGTCATTGCGCGATCTACGTGAGGTGCTATTTCCGGGTGCACCTGCAGCCAGCGCATAATGGCATTGAACAGGCAAAAGTGATCCCCCAGGATATCAACTTCTTCCAATTCCTGCGTACGCAAGAAATCATCAAGCTTCTCTGAGCGTTCAGGCTGGGTCGGCGTTAAGGTAAAGCTCGACAAATAATTGCGCAACTTGTCTGATATAAGCAGTTTCTCCTGAAGCCCCTTGCCCAGCGGGTTGTCCGATGTCATTAATTTACGAATTTTCTTCCAGTCTTTTTTAGAGCATTTAGTGTTTGACGACTCTCTGCGTTTCCAACTATCCAGCAGTTTCCGGGCTTTGGTGGCCACTTCCTCAAAATTATTGACTTCCTTAGCGATGCTCTCACAATGGCGACTAAGACCCTCTTGATCCTGATTATGAGCATCTTCTTTTTGCCCGCCATTAGTCCCTTTACTCCTGCCTTTGCTTTTGCCTTTGCCTTTGCTTTTGCCTTTATTTCTACCTTTTGTTCTGTCAGATGAAGACATTTTTTCTCTGTCTGCTTCAAGTCTCTGGCGGACTATTGTTTCCTCTGATACTTTAGTTGCTCCGCTATTTATCAACGTCTCAATGACTTCTTTTCTGAGACGATAGGTTTCGGTCAGGGCATCGTTCCCCTTTCTCAAACGGATTGACATTGAACTGAGCTGTTCACACTCCTTAATAAGAATCAGCAACAGACGCTCGGCTTCTGTTTTGTCGACTTCGTGAGAATGTATGTCAATCCGTGATAGCGATTCCAAAGCATCTGCATGAAATCTGATCGATTGCTTTATGGGTTCGAGCAGTGTTTTAGTGTCCTCAAGGAACTGGTAAGACAACTCATTCAGCGCATTTTTGTCTAACCCTGGCCTTTGCTGTTGCCGGGCATCTTGTAACATCTGCTGGTGAAATGTCAGTGCCTTATTGTAGCTTTCGTATAAACTCTTAAGCACTTTTTCCCCGGGTACAAAGTGACAATCGGCCATGGCAGAAAAAATTCTTGCCCGTGAAAGTTCATCAGGCTGGGCGTTCAGTGCTTTTTCAAACCATTCCAGAGCCGCTTCAGTACCGTCCTTCTTGTACACCTCAACCCCTTCCCGATACAACCTTTGCCACTCAGGTTCGACCTCATGAGGCTTATCAGTATCAGCGTCTGTTTGCTCTTCTGATTCAGCGGCAGCCGGGCTCTCCTTTTTCCGGGGAATCAGGCGACTCCCTTTTTTTCTGAAGGATGTTTGTTTTTTATCCCGTTGTTCCCGCAACAACGCCAGCTCCGCTTGCTCCCTGTCAATCAAAGTCAGCAATTGCCTGCCGTGTTCTTCGGCAATGCTCACTTTCTTTTCCCATTCTGCGGCATTAGCTTCCCGGTTCGCTGCAATGGCATCGTTCTTTGCCTGCTCATACCGATCCACCTCGGATGACCAGGATGTTGTATTAATCCCGATTTGGCTGGCATCTTTAATTAATTGCCTGAGCTGAGGTACAGAGATATCCTGTCTGGGCAATAAGTTCTGAAGTACTGTCCAGGCGGCCATGTAAGTCCTTTTGAGGTGCTGCAGGGGGCCCTCAGTATCCACATTGAAATACCGCGGGTTTTTTGTTTTTTTGAACAGTCTGTGGGCCTTGCCGCAAAGAAAAAAGATCATATCCACATCGGGTATTTCAATGGCAAAGAGCGTTAAGTAGTAGATGACCCCAATTCCCGTTGTGTCATTATTGATCAGGCCCTCATCCCAGTCTGCAAAGCTCTTCACTACGATACGTAAATCGTCCCAGATATCAGGCAGTGAGTTAGCTTTGGTGCGACTTCCGTTCAGTTTAATAGTATTGATAAAATCCATCAGAGAGATTTCGACAAGGCTATAAATATCCGCAATCATTTGTTTGTGTTCTTTTTTTGCATGGTATTGCAATTTCTGGAACTGTGGGAGAATTTCGGCCATCAATGATAATGGTATATATTTAACCCCCTCTTCTAATAGCTCAGGCAAAGTTGTGATCGGTATTCCTAATTGAGTATCTTTTATGGAATATCTGAGTACAGTGAGTAACCCGTTAGTCAGGGCTAACTCAATCTGTTGAAGTCTTGAAGCTCTATTGTTTCTCAGCGATTTATTTTGAAGATGTGGAGTGTGCAGGCTGTATTGTAGAGAGAGTAATTCGAACATCATGTTCATTACACGATTTACTTCATCAAACGTTGATTCCCTGGTAATCAAAGAGTCCGCTTGTAGTAAATTTCGAATCAATATCTTAAGCCTCTCTGCATCGATAGTTCCGGGCTTCTGATTCCTGTGCTTGGTCTTATCTGCCTTCCCTTTGTCCGCGCAGAGCGGATCCTCAGGCTGAAATTCAAGTTGAAAAACATCAGGCTCTCTCTGTGGCAGGGTGTCGCTGCTCCGGGGCATAATCCACATGCGGGTTTCGTGAGTGGGCTGGTTTTTGCAGGCTTTCTTCGGTGGGTAATGGATAACCAGAGCGACATCACCACTAAGGGCTTTCGTATCTTTAGTGATATCCATGCCGGACTCTTGTTGAACGGCCTCAGGCAAGGGAGTTAACGTATCACTAAAATTTGTACGAATACCGCTGTCTGGCAAAGACAGGGTAAAAGAACCTGGCAGATAAATATTCCTCGGCTCAAAGAGTAATCCGAGATTAATTTGAAAACGCCAGCGATCCGTTAGTGCGGTTACAGAGGTCGCCATGTTGTTGTCAGGAGGAAGTACTGGCGGCATGTCTTCTTCAGGTAGCAAAAACTCAATAACCAAAGTGTCTTGTGACAGGTTGTACGGAACTAACGAAAACTCGGTTGAAAGAGACGGAATAATGTACAGGGTGTGTGCCTCCGGGGCGATCTCATCAGGAAGGACATTTAATAGATGTTTCTCGGCAATCTCCATCGTGGAACCGGACAAAAGCCAATCGTTCCGGGAGGTGGAAAGAAACAAATCATGAACGTAATCATCCCCTTTAAAAGTAACCGCTGACAGAGAGCCAGGCACAAACTGGTTCAGCACAGAAAATACGTCACCTTCATCTATGCCCCGGGATCCAAATGACATGTTATGGGTCAGACAATGGTTGATATTCGTTTTATCCGGTGAAGTGCTGGACGTTTCTACCAAAATACTCCAATAAGGGGGATCATCGGCAGCGTGTATTGTCGCGGTTATCAGCCACAGCAAGCCACATAAAAAAGGTTGGCGAACAAAACAGAACAGGTTTTCCCGGTTTGTCATAAATGTCCGTTTTTTATTGTCGTAAAATGACCATTTAGGATTTAAGCCTCATGTCAACATAACCTGATAAAAGGAAAGACGAGTTCCGGAAGGAATGTAACTGAAAGTTAATGATATGCAATACCCATCAATCTTTCGAAACCCGCTGCGCACAAGGCAAGACGATTCTAGACCAGAAGCTTAAACCTTGCGTCTCGATTTTTGGTCACGTTTCAAACGGGTTGATACTACATCCGTGAGATGAACTCTCCGATCACCTTGTCGTACATGAAAATACTGGTGAATTTACGTTGTTGTATCTGGTACTGGCAGCGATTATGAGCCTCTCAGTACTTGCTTACCAAGAGAACTCATTTGGGAGTCAATCACCCGGCAATAGGGCTGAAAAATTTCATACTCGCTCTGTTGCCAATACAAGGTTCCGTCGTAGCCACTCTGCTTTCCTGACCTTGAATCAACAGCAGAACAGGTGTTATAGAAGCAAGCGCTGCCGCCTGAATGAGGAGGAGTCGAGTCAACATCTACCCAGACCTGGCTCTCTTCGCCAATTTCGGGGCTAAGGCTCAGGCAAGCGGAGGTCTCGGTTAAAATATCAGGTCGTTTGGTCAGGCGCACTCCAGCACCGGCTGCAGTTCGCTGAAGCAGACTATATACCTGACTAGCTGTTGTTTCACTGTCCTTCGCCGTGTATGGATTAAAGTATTCAAGAGCCGTCGCCAGTTCTTTATCCTGAAGCCAACTGTCCCAGGCAAATAAACTCTTGCCTTTGTCATAAGCTAAAGACCACCAGGAATAAGCAAATCCAGTTGTACTAAATGGTAAAATCCAGGTGACTGAGGCTCCATATAAAAGTAACAAGCGGGAAATGCTGGCTTTAGCAACATGTCTTTCAAGAGCAAGCGCTTCTCCCAGCAAGCCTGCATAGCACTTATCAGCAGAGCAGGGGAGCCGGGTGTTCGGATTGGCACCGCTAGCCAGACTGGCTGCCGTTTCAAATACATCCAGATTCATGACTGCTTTTATTAACCGAATATTTTTCTTCTCCTGAGGCGATGGTTGGTGGTTAATGTCCGGGTTTTGCGTCGGCCTTCGATAAAGTCGAAGAAGGAGAGTCATATCTTTGGTTATATCTTGTCTTTTCATGAGTAGTCGAACGGCCTTATGGTCAGGGTTGGCACCAAATTGAATGAGAGTTTTTGCCTTTTCCAGATAACCATTAAAAATTGCATTAGACAGAGGGAGTGAAAGTATGCATTCAAAATCATTTTTAATTCCCAGTGCGCAATCCCGGCTCCCTACTGAATTATTTAACTCAGGGTATATGCCCCATATCAGTAATGTTCTGGTGATTTCCGGGTGTTTGCTCTCCAGTAATATAGTTGCAAATTCTTTATCAATATCAGGTGTTATGCTGGTTTTATCCACAATCAGTTTAAGCAGCTTAGAGTCATTATTGGTGATGGCATACTTCACAGATTGCATAACAATTTTTGATGGAAGTTCATTAATTACCGACGGGAATGTTTCCCAAAACCAGTTATTAGTTTCTGATATACCGGACAATAGAGGATCTTTCTGGCCAAGAAATTCATTTAAAACCTGCGTGGGCATAAGAATAATACAGGTTTTCATTATATTTCGGGAAACCGGCTCTTCTAAATAGGGTGATCCCTCCTTGCATGAAGACAAAAAGGTTTCGAGCATAGATCTTTTTTGAATAAAGTCAGGGCAGCTATAACCCGCAACCTGGGATGAAAGGTGATTGTAAGTCTGTGTATGGCAAAGTAATGACAACGCGTAAAGAATCATGCCGTAGAAGTTGGAATTATTTTCAATATTTATTGCAGTGTTGCCTAAATAGCCTTTGGCTAAGGGGTTGGCTCCGGCTTTAATTAATTGTTCTATAGCCTCAGGATGTTGATGGATAACTGACAAGTGTAATGGTGTAATCTCATTTTCATTTCTTTTATTTACATCGGCGCCCAGTTTAATCAATGCTGATACAGCAATACTATTATTTGAACTGATAGCAACGCGAAGGGGTGTGTCTTCAAAAGCACTCTCCTGGTCCACGATGCTTTTGTCTGGAATGATACCATTGGCGATGGAGGCTTGCTCAATCTCTTTAAATAGCTGCTGTAATTCTCTGGTATCCGACAGCCACTCTTCATAAGAGACTTCATAAGAGACTTGTCCGGCAATCGACTCTCTCAGACTCACAAGACGGTTTCTCCACTTGTGATTATTCATCGCCACTGTAATTGAAGAACTACCGCCAGCCTTTATGTAGCTTGACAGAAGGTTCCAGTACTCCTGATGTTCAGGTTCATTGTTCCAGTATTTGGCTGCTCTTTGAAGGGGGGTAAATGAAAGGTCGGCAGAAGGGACATCTAACAAAACACCATAACTGATAAGTAGTGGTATAGAGTAACTGCTTTTTCTAATTGCAACGTCTAGCAGTGTTTCGTCATTGTGTATGGCATTGATATCGGTACCATGGTCTATTAAAGACTTTATTTCTTTCAAAACGGTTAAGTCATTGTTTCTATTTTTATTCCATTGGGTTTTTTCTACCAGATCATAAAGCAAATAAGGGTCACTTTTGTGGGGGCGATTGCTACTCGCTCTTCTTGTATCTTCGGTGACATCCATTGCCATAGAGTTTTGAAAAGACAGTAATAGAAATATTGAAAAGTAAATTATAAATAGTTTTTTATTTTTTGGTGCAACAGTTTTCATTATTTTATCCATCTTTTCTTGAGATTTGGTTTTAATAAGAAATCAAATAACGTTAACCCCACGACCTGGGTCAGGAATACCAGTGTAGACGTATTCTGAAATGCGTGTTTTATATACCGCACCTGGGGTATTGATTTGAATCAGCTAATCGACCTAAGCGGTTAGCTGATTTGGATTTGTGTGCTTTTACGATTTAAGGCAGAAGTTTACTTTTTTATCGTGCCGCCAGAGAGCTGGAAGCTGATGGCTTCGAATGGCTGTCTGTTTTTGGACAATCACTGCAATCTGACGCTGTTTTGTCGATGGGCTCAGTAATGCCATGTTCAATCAGGTCAACAACGTCGGCAGCAACCTCTCCCGTCAGTCGTATGCATTGTCTGATATGCTCCCTTGAACCAAACTCCACATGTTTGAGGAGCTTTCGACAACAGGTTGAACCGTTGCGTTTCTGAAACCGGTCGTGCAGTTCGGACGACAGTGGAAATATATCATCCGATAGTTTTTCCCCTTTCTGTTCCCGGCCATGCTCCAGACCCAGCGCCATAACCCCACCGGCGACTGCACCACACAGGCAGCCTGACATGCCGATGCCTACCGGAAAGCCGGATGCCATTTTCACCATACGAGGGTCAGCGGGTTGCCCGAGGTGGTCGTTAACGGTGGTGAAAACGGCTTCTGAGCAGAGAAACTGGCTTTTTCTATAAAGTGTTTCTGCTTTTTGTCGAGCGGTTTCACTGATGTCATCGTACTGACGCATGCGTTCAAGACGACGGTCTTCGATCGCCTGCTCACGCTTTGAGAGTGATGAGGCAGGCTTGTGTTTTTTTGGCAAAGGCATAGTTTACTCCACGGGCTATCAGGGCCCGCGCTACATTCAAAAGGTAGCAAATCCGGAAAGCTCCCATCTTATGGGTTGCACCTGCAGTATTCAAACGCAGAGGGAGGAATGTCAGGGTAATACTTATCGCCTTGCGCCTTGTCCCTATATCCCACTATTTTCACTTTGCCTCAGAATGATCTCTACATTTATACGCCGTCTATTGAACACAGCTGAACTGAGGTTTTTATGCAACACCATCACACTCTGGATGCCCGGGGCCTGCTCTGCCCACAACCTTTGATACAAACCCGTCGCCTGTTAAAAACCTTGCAGGCGGGTGAGTGTTTTCAGGTGATTGTGGATAATGAGATAGCTCACCTTAACCTGATGACTTTTTTTGAAGATCAGGGTATGAATCCGGAGTATGTTGCTGAATCGGGCGAGTGGGTGATCACTGCGACTTGCCAGGCTTCAGGCAGACAGTCTGGTACGACAGAAAACACTGCCGGGGGTGACGTTGCACCAGCCACAAAAAATACACTGCCGCCAGCCCGGAACTCTGATGACCTTGTTTCTGATTACATGGTTGTACTGAACAGCGACCGCATGGGGCTGGGGGATGACGACCTTGGCAGCATACTCATTAAAGGCTACCTGAACACTCTGATAGAAATTGAGCGTAAACCGTCGACCATTATTCTGTACAACGGCGGAGTCCGGCTGGCAGCACAAGGCTCGGGGGCTGACTCTGCGTTGCAGGCGCTTGAGGCTCTGTCGGTTGATATTATTGTCTGTGGTGCCTGTGTTGATTTCTTTGAGTTACAGGGGAAGCTCGCAACGGGCCGTATTTCCAATATGTATGAGATTGCGGAAAAAATTGCCGCCGCTGGTCATGTGGTATATCCATGAATCGTGCTGACCCTTTAACCTACTTTGATAACAGCGCTACCAGTTTTCCCAAGCCGGTGGAAGTCACAGAAGCGATCAGGCACTACCTGACAGAGATGGGAGGCAGCTATGGTCGCTCATCCCATGCCAGGGCTTTTGAGTCCAGCTCTGTCGTTGAAGCGTGTCGTGAAAAACTGGCAGGCATGATGGATATCGAACAGGTTGAAAACCTGTGTTTTGCCAGTAATGCGACACATGCCGCTAATACGATTTTACAGGGTTTCACTTTTCCTGAGGGTGCTGAAGTGCTGGTATCGCCCCTGGAGCATAATGCAGTGGCCCGCCCACTGGCGATGCTGGAACAACAGGGACGAATCTCTTTAAAAACCCTGCCGGCAGGCAGGGATGGTCGGGTGATTCCGGAACAGATAAGCGATCTGGTCAACAGCAATACGGCGCTGGTAGTTGTAAACCATCAAAGTAATGTGAATGGTGTGATTCAGCCCGTTGCCAGTATAAAAGAGGCGGTTGGTGAGTTGCCTGTGCTGGTAGACGCTTCCCAGTCTCTGGGGAAATGTCCGGTGCATGTAGATCGGTGGGGTATTGATTACCTGGTTTTCACCGGGCACAAAGCCCTGCTGGGGCCAACCGGTACCGGCGGATTGTATATTCGTAAGCCTCACTCCATAAAGCCACTGTTGCTGGGTGGTACGGGCAGTAACAGTGAACACCTTGAAATGCCAATGGTAATGCCGGACCGCTTTGAAGCCGGTACGCCGAATATTGCGGGCATTTTTGGTTTGCTGGCAGCTCTGGAACATACCCCGGAACCGCGCCACAGTCGTGAAGACTTCCTTTCGCTGCTGGAGGCTATTCAGGCCATTGATGGTTTTACTGTCAACCGGGCAACGGATGCTGAAGCTCAGGGCGAAGTGATATCCTTAACCCACAATGTACTGGATGCAGGTACGCTGTCGTGGCATCTGGAAAAACAGTTTGGTATCAGCTCCCGTTCCGGTCTGCACTGCTCGCCCCTGGCGCACCAGCACTTGGGGACGTACCCTGAAGGCACCTGCCGACTGTCGCCTTCTGTTTACCATTCACCAGACGACTTTGCTTATTTGTTGGATGCTTTAATAAGTATCACGATGGAGGTGGCTGCATGAAGCGGGCATTTATTCTGCTGAAAAATATGCGTGCTGCCATTAAGGCTGAAGCCTGGTGCCGGGAGCAGGGCGTTGCCTGCGAAGTGGTTCCCGTACCCCGGCAGTTATCTTCAGAATGTGGCATGTGCCTTGAAATTGATAACAACCATGCCGACACTGTGCAACAACAATTGCAATCCGCAGGTTTTATTTTGACGCTTGCCCGCATATAAGGCGTATGACTGATGTCTGAAACAACTTCTCTCCGGTGTGCAGTGATCCACAGGAGTTTGGCGAAATAGCGGCTGCCAATGCCCTGAGCGATGTGTTTGCCATGGGCGGCAACGCCCTGATGGTGTTGAACCTGATGATGTACTCGACCAAAGATTTGCCGGTCGAAGGGTTTGCGCAGATTCTTCAGGGTGGGCAGAACAAAGTCATGGAAGCGGGGGCGCTGGTGGTTGGTGGACACACCATTGAAGACCACCCGCCGAAGCCATGCTGGCTGACCTCAGGGCTACGGGATTGCACGACCAGGCAGCAATGATTGGTGAAGTGCTGCCCAGGATGGATGTTGCCCTCCTGCTGGTATAATGTGAGCTCTGAATAGTTGGTTCCTGATTCAGGAGTCCGGAGTCATGCCTCTATCGCTTCCAAAAGAAATCCTGGATCAAATGCACACCAGGGTTTTAAGCGGAAAATTAAAGCTGTTTACGTACGACCGATTCAACCTTGATGTTAAAAATTTAATTATTCTTGGTCATGGCGGCGCTCACAACCAGAACGGGCTTCCCTGTGCTTTTCAGCGGTTTATGGGAACATACTATTTTGAAAGCCCTATATGGACGACGTTATTATTCTACTCGCCCCATGGTACTGTCACTTTCGGAAGTCTGCTTTCATTCATGGATGGTACGTACCGACCCTTTGAGGCTTATATTTCCGGGGAGTCCGTCGTCAATTATACGCTTTACCACCGTGTCAATGAGCGGCCATCAGGCAGCGATGAATATATTCAGTTCTGTCTCTACCAGAGCCGTCGTGGTTCAGGGCCGGATTTCACTCAGCACCCGTATCGTATTTTTGACATTGTTACTGTGGAACCGTCTGGATCGCGGGGCATATCCCTTAAAGGTGTACTCGACACCCTGTATCAGACAGGGGTTCTGTACTCCAGAATCCATTGCGCATTCTGTCGCTACGAGTACCGGACAGAAAGACGTTACTATGAGCCGACTTATGATTACATGAAAAGGTACCGTGATACCCATTCCCCATAGAGGTCGTCAGAAAGTTTGACTCAAGCCTGTGACCGGGCAAATTGAATCGGCAGGTTATTAGTATTTTTATAAATCCCTCTTAAACTGATGAGCAATCAACTGATTGGGATGCACTCAACATGTGGCGTTTCCATAATCCGGTCGATGTGCAGTTTGGCTCTGGCTGTCTGGCAACATTACCAGAGCGGTTAAATGGCAGGCGATACGCACTGGTGACCTATGACGAACCATTTTTTACAGAACTGACGGAAACCATTACCACTCTGGCGGGAGCGCCGCAGGTGGTAATCAATAACGTTGAGCCTAATCCGGATATTGTTAACCTCGAACTCTTGTGTCAGGAACAGTGTAGTAATGGTCAGCCTGAAGTGATTGTTGCCCTGGGCGGTGGCTCGGTTATGGATACTGCCAAGTTTCTTTCGGCAGCAGGCAGTGATTTCGAACAAACAAAGTCTTATATCACTGAAGGTGGCGGCAAAGGGCAGCTGTTGTGTACGCCAGTCATCGCGATTCCTACTACCGCTGGAACCGGTAGTGAAGTGACCTGCTGGGCGACTATCTGGGATAAACAGGCACAGAGGAAATACTCACTGGCTGATGCCGGACTCTACCCTGAAGCTGCGCTGTGTGACCCTGATTTAACGTTGCAACTGCCCTTAGCCCTCACCCTCAGTACCGGTCTGGATGCACTGTCACATGCTCTGGAAAGTATCTGGAACAAAAACCGTAACGGGGTGTCTTCAGCCCTGGCTGTCGAGGCGGTAAACATCATTCTGGACACTCTGCCCCGTCTTGTCCGGCAGCCGGACAACGCACGCTTTCGAACAGATATGATGAAAGCAGCCTTGAAAGCCGGGCTGGCGTTTTCCAATACCAAAACGTCCATTGCCCACAATATTTCTTATGCTGTTACTCTTCAGTCTGGCACGCCTCATGGCATCGCCTGCTCCTTTACCCTGCCGCAGGTGCTGCGCTCTGTGATCGGGCTGGACCGGGAGGTGGATTCTGACCTGAAAGCCATTTTCGGGCATGACCTGAACAAAGCATGGGATCAGTTCGATGGCTGGTTCCGTGAACTGGGTGTAAATACCGATCCAGAGGGGTATGGCTATAACCGGGAAAACTGGCGACAACTGTTGCTTGATGCACTTCAGGGAGAACGGGGTAAAAACTTTATTGGTCAGCAGGAAGCGTTGCTGGCTTGTTACGAAAAGTGACTGCTGCCCTCCGCTTGATCAGTCATGTTTTCTAGTCTTTACTACTGCCCGGTTTATGGCGATATCGACCATAGAGCCAATTAAATCATTCGATGGCGTAGCCTTCTGACTGTCTTAACCTTAACCATCAGGCTGGAGTTTGTTTTAGTGGATAATAACAAAAAGCCATGCGGCCATATTTGCACGATAAAACATTGCAGATACTTTTTCAGGCACTATGGACTGATGTTGCTATTACTTTTTGCCCACCCTGTGATTGCCACAATGGAAGGGCTTAACCAGGTTGATTTTTTTGGAGCGGGTAATTCCAAGGGTAAAACTTTAATTATTACATTCATGCCAGATATACCCATTTATCTGATTTCTGATGGGAATAGAGATCATATGCCTGCTGAGCGACCTCGTGACATTGAAAAATTTTTACCTGTAACTTATATACCTGAAGCTGCACCAAAACCAAGCCTGTTTGAAGAGATTGACTGGGCTACCATGTTTGCATTTTCTTCCAGGTTTGCAAATAGTGTACAGGCTATTCCCAGGGGATCAGTTCATAACGATTTGCAGTTTGCCGCAGAAGATCCTTTGTTTGGCCGGGTTTCAGGTCATACGTTCAGGTTTGATCGTTATCAAACCTTACGGAACAGCAGTATGCGATTTATTCGTTTAATTTTTTTACAGCAAGGTGCTTCCACAGAATCAGAAACGCATTCGATTTATATTGATTTACTTGCAGCTGAAACACAAACAGATAACCCTACCCACTTACCATTCGTTGTTCATGGCGTTCAGTTCAACAGAAATGGTGAACTGTTTGATGGATTTCGGACAGATTATCATATTGCAAGCATGATGAAAGCCAGAGAGCAGGCACAACAAAAACGAGATAGTGATGGTGATCAGTCTAAAAAAGACCCAGAACCGGCGAGCAAAAAAGACCCGCCTGAAGGCTCCTCGCCCAAAAAACGCAAAACAGGCTCAAATAAGCGTCATTGGTACTTCGGCTCAGGTGGGGATGGTGGGGGCAACGTTTGCTCAATGGTTCAGTTCTTTATAGCTGCAGTGCTGCTAAGTATCCCTTCTGGTCAAAAGGTTCTTTTTCACCCCGACAAAGCATAAACCTCTTTCTCTGTCCCCCACTGGTCAACGGATTTAAGGCAGATATCAAACCCCCAGAGGTAATGCAGGTGTTTTATGATTTCCTGTGCGCTTCCCGGCTCCAGTGGACGCCCTTCGTGCATGGTGTGAATAAGCGTCAGTGAACGGTCACCGCGAATATCCACGTTGTAAACCTGAATGTTCGGTTCTGTGTTGCCCAGATTGTACTGGGCAGCAAGGGACTGTCTTAAAGTCCGGTAATCTGGCTCATCGTGGATACTGTTGACTTCAAGGAATGAGTTGACTTCGTTGTCCTCGATGCAGAACAGATGCATATCCCGCATCACTTTAGGTGACAGATATTGCAGAATAAAGCTTTCATCCTTGAAGTTATGCATGGCGAAGTGAAGGGTGTCGAGCCAGTCGGAATCCGCGAGATCAGGAAACCACTCCCGGTCTTCGGGGGTTGGGTTTTCACAGATACGGCGGATATCCCGGTAGATATTAAAACCCAGAGTGTAGGGGTTTATGCCGGTGTAGCGTGGATCGTCAAAGTCGGGCTGAAACACGACACTGGTGTGAGAGTGCAGTATCTCAAGCATATACCCGTCATTAATAAATCCCTGTTTGTATAGTTCGTGGGTCAGGGTGTAATGCCAGAACGTTGCCCAGCCTTCATTCATCACCTGCGTTTGTCGCTGGGGATAAAAATACTGGGCGATTTTGCGCACGATACGGATGATTTCACGTTGCCAGTTTTCCAGCAGGGGGGCGCTTTTTTCTATAAAGTACAGCAGGTTTTCTTCTGGCACTTCAGGAAAACGCTGTTTAGCTTTGCTTTTAGGCTCTTCTTTAGCCGGGATCGTTCGCCACAGGTCATTGAGGTTTCTCTGAATATACTCTTCGCGCTCTTTGGCTAAAGCCTCTTCTTCGGCAGCAGAGACAGGTTGAGGTCGTTTGTAACGATTAACCCCCTGGTTCATCAGGGCGTGGCAAGCGTCTAACAACTCTTCAATTTTGTCGACACCGTATTTTTCTTCGCACTGGCTAATGTAATTCCTGGCAAACAGCAGGTAGTCGATGATGGCGTCGGCATCCGTCCATTGCTGAAATAGATAGTTACCCTTGAAGAACGAATTATGCCCGTAGCAGGCATGGGCAATGACCAGTGCCTGCATTGCCATGGTATTTTCTTCCATCAGGTAGGCAATGCAGGGGTTGGAGTTAATGACAATTTCGTAAGCCAGTCCCATGCGCCCGCGCTGGTAGTTTTGCAGGCTGCCAAGGAAATGCTTGCCAAAACTCCAGTGATGATACATAAGCGGCATGCCGACTGACGCATAAGCGTCAATCATCTGCTCGGAATTGATGATCTCAATCTGGGTCGGGTAGGTATCCAGTCTGAACTGCTTCGCCAGACAACCTATGGTTTCGTCGTATGCTTTCAGCTGTTCAAAGGTCCATTCAGAACCGGTTGATAAAGGTTTCTGGTCAGACATTCAGCCACTTCTCCGGGCAAATAAACGACGAAAAACCGGATAAATATCCGCGTGGTTACGAATCCGCTGCTGGGCAAAATAATCGGCGAATTCATCTTGTATCTGCTGGTAGGTGTGCCAGAGGGTCTGAGGGCGATTGGCAATTTCAACGTAGGCAAAATACTGAACCCTGGGCAGGAGTCTTTCCAAAATAATCTTTCGACAGATGTCGGTGTCGGTCTCCCAGTTGTCACCGTCGGAAGCCTGGGCTATATAAATGTTCCAGTCGGAAACCGGGTAACGCTTATCAATAATCTGGCTGGTCAGGTCCATGGCTTTGGATACCAGTGTGCCACCTGTTTCACGGGCATAGAAAAACTCCTCTTCATCACACTCCCTGGCTTCAGAGTGATGGCGAATAAACACCACTTCCACTGCTTTATAACTGCGCTGCAGAAACAGGTAAAGCAGCAGGAAAAAACGCTTGGCGATGTCTTTGATCTCCTGCCCCATTGAGCCGGACACATCCATGATGCAGAACATGACCGCTTTGCTGGAGGGTAAGGGAATTTTGATCAGGTTGTTGTATTTCAGATCAAACTCATCAATAAACGGCATGCGTTTTATAGCTTGCTCAAGCGCCTCAATCTGCAGCTTTAACGCTGAGGCTTTTTTCTGGTCTTCCGGGTCATTGCTGTTTTTTAGCGAATCCAGCTCTGATTGCAGTGCTTTAAGCTTTTTTCTTTTCTTTGCTGATAGTGCTATACGGCGGGCATAAGCTGAACGCAATGATCGTACGACATTAATCTGGTCTGGCGAACCGGCAGAAGTAAACCCTCCTCGTCGTAAGGTGTATTCAGTGGTGCTTTTCAGGTTTTTGCGCAGCATGTTAGGCAGTTCAAGGTCTTCGAACACATACTCCAGGAACTCTTCGCGACTGATCTGAAACACAAACTCATCGACGCCTGAGCCACGATCGCTGGCAGCCCCTTGTCCGCTGCCCTGACCCTTCCCGGCTGGTGGCCGGGAAAAACGGTCACCTTTATGAAACGCCTTATTGCCCGGGTGTACCCGCTGGTTTTTTCCACCCTGACCGTGATGGAATATCGGCTCGGAAAGATCCTTGTTAGGAATATGAATGTTGTCGCCACGGTCAGTATCGGTGATGGAGCGCTGGTCAACACTGTCCTGAACGGCTTTTTTGATAATGTGTTTATACCGTCTTAGAAAACGTTGCCGGTTAACTGTGCTTTTCTTTCCTGTACTGCTCCCGGCTCTGTCACGCCGGTCAATGATGATACTCATTGATGGTACCCCCGGTCACTGGGATTTTCTTACCCGGATGTACCATTCGGATAACAGCCGTACCTGCTTTTCGGTGTAACCATGCTGAATCATGCGTTCGACAAATTCGGCATGTTTGCGCTGTTCTTCCTGGGAACCCTTGACGTTGAATGAGATAACAGGCAACAGGTCTTCTGTGTTGGAGAACATTTTTTTCTCAATCACCAGACGCATTTTTTCATAGCTGAGCCAGCTGGGGTTGTTGCCCTGCAGGCTGGCTCTGGCACGGAGTACAAAATTAACCACTTCATTGCGGAAATCTTTAGGGTTGGCGATACCGGCTGGTTTTTCAATTTTCTCCAGCTCGTCATTAAGGGCGCTGCGGTCAAGTATCTGACCGGTATCCGGATCCCGGTACTCCTGATCCTGAATCCATAAATCAGCATAGGTGATATAACGGTCGAAAATGTTCTGGCCGTATTCCGAGTAAGATTCAAGGTAGGCTGTCTGAATTTCCTTGCCCAGGTACTCAATGTATTTAGGCGTCAGGTAGCCTTTGATAAACCCCCGGTACTTGTCTTCGAGTTCCTGTGGAAACTGCTGCTGTTCAATCTGTTGTTCCAGCACATACAGCAGATGAACCGGGTTGGCAGCGGTTTCAGTGGGGTCGAAATTAAAAACACGGGACAGTATTTTGAAGGAAAACCGGGTCGACAACCCTTCCATTCCTTCATCAACTCCGGCGGCATCTTTGTATTCCTGCAGGGATTTGGCATTAGGGTCGGTATCTTTCAGGTTCTCTCCGTCGTACACCTTCATCTTCGAGTAAACCGAAGAATTTTCAGGTTCCTTGATTCGTGACAGAACCGAAAACTGACTCAACAGTTGCAGTGTGTCGGGAGCGCAGGGAGCGTCGTGTAATGAGCTGTGACGCAACAGTTTCTGGTAGATATGCGTTTCCTCACTGACCCGGGTGCAGTAGGGGACCTTGATGATATTTACGCGGTCGATAAAGGCTTCATTGGTTTTATTGTTCTTGAAAGCCTGCCACTCCGATTCATTGGAGTGTGCCAGCACAATGCCTTCAAAGGGCAGCGCTCCCAGCCCTTCGGTACTGTTATAGTTGCCTTCCTGCGTTGCCGTCAGGAGTGGATGCAGCACCTTGATAGGTGCTTTGAACATTTCCACAAACTCCATAAGCCCCTGGTTAGCACGACAGAGGGCGCCTGAAAAACGATAGGCGTCGGGGTCATTCTGGGCAAATTCTTCCAGCTGACGAATGTCGACCTTGCCGACCAGACTGGAGATATCCTGGTTATTTTCGTCACCGGGTTCTGTTTTGGCAATTGCGACCTGATGAAGGCGGCTGGGGTAGAGTTTAACCACTCTGAAGCGGGTAATATCGCCACCAGACTCCTGCAGTCGTTTAGCTGCCCAGGGAGACATGGTGTAGCGAAGATGGCGTTCAGCAATGCCGTATTCATCCCTTAACAGCTGCCCATCGTCGTCGGCATCGAATAACCCCAGTGGGGATTCGAAGACGGGCGACTCTTTCAGGGCATAAAAGGGAATTCGCTCCATCAGCGCTTTGAGCTTTTCAGCCAGCGATGATTTACCCCCACCAACGGGGCCCAGCAGGTAGAGTATCTGCTTTTTCTCTTCCAGACCCTGGGCAGCATGACGGAAGTAGGACACTAGCTGCTCAACAGGCTCTTCCATGCCATAAAATTCGTCGAAGGTGGGGTAGCGTTGAATCAGTTTGTTGGAAAAAATCCGGCTGAGCCTTGGGTCACGGGATGTATCGATAACCTCTGGCTCTCCAATAGCCTCCAGCATGCGCTCAGCGGCACTGGCATAGGTGTGTGGGTTGTCACGACAAAGCTCCAGATATTCCCGGAGGCTCATCTCTTCCTGCTGTGTGGACTCAAATCTTTGCTGATAGTGTGTGAACAGTGACATTGTTTTCTCTCTCTCCGTGGCTGAGGCTCTCACAGTGGCTTAGAAAAAGTCTGTCGTTTATTGGTTATTGGACGCCGGAATGATGTTTACACAGCAAAAAATCTTCCTGCACTTCTGGTGCAGGAAGGTCTGTCGTTATTTTTTCCGGAAATAGTGCCTCAAACCCAGGCAGCACACCGGGTGTTCGCCAATAAGGTTATGGTAAATTGTCAGATGATCTGCTGAAGAGTCGGCAGGGGCAGGCTCTGTACAGGACAGTTCGGTGCGCAGAGTCTGCTCAATCAGTGATGAAATATTAATGCCTTGACTTTCTGCCTGCTGGAGCAGCAATGCGTCTACTTCGAGATGAACAGGAGACGTTGGCACAGAAGGCTCATAAAGAGTAGTCATATCCAGCCGCACCGTGTTGTGGACGTTTTGTGGGGTAGCTGTCTGAAGAAAACCGCTCAGGCTTTCCGGTCAGACCAGTGGATTATAGTTGTAATTCAGCGGTTGCTTACGGCTATTTGAACATTAATGTCAAGGCTTTGAGGCGGTTATGGTCGGTGTAAATACTGGAAACACCAGCTTATGGTGTTTCCAGCAACAGGTCTAATTTATATCAACCAGATCCCCTTTTTTCTCAAGCCACTGACGTCTTTCTCCGGATTTTTTCTTAGCCAGAAGCATGTCCATTTTTTGGGTTGTTTCGGCAATATCATCATCCAGAGACAGCTGAACCAGACGACGAGTGTCGGCAGACATGGTGGTTTCACGCAGCTGGAGAGGATTCATCTCACCCAGACCCTTGAAGCGCTGAACATTAACCTTGCCACGCTTTTTCTCAGCCTTGATACGTTCCAGAATGCCTTCTTTCTCATCTTCGTCCAGTGCATAAAACACTTCTTTGGCAACGTCGATACGATACAGCGGCGGCATAGCCACATAAATGTGACCGCGTTCGACCAGTGGACGGAAATGCTGAACAAACAGGGCGCACAGCAGAGTGGCAATGTGCAGACCATCGGAATCCGCATCGGCAAGGATACAGATTTTGCCGTAGCGTAAACCGTCCAGCTTGTCGGAACCCGGATCGACGCCGAGCGCTACCGAGATGTCGTGTATTTCCTGAGAGCCCAAAACTTCACTGGAATCGACTTCCCAGGTGTTCAGAATTTTACCACGCAGGGGCAGTATCGCCTGATATTCCCGGTCACGCGCCTGTTTGGCTGAACCACCTGCTGAGTCACCTTCGACCAGAAACAGTTCAGTGTAGTTAATGTCCTGACTGGCACAATCCGCCAGTTTACCGGGCAGGGCAGGGCCTTGAGTAACTTTTTTACGTGCTACTTTTTTGGACTTGCGCATGCGCTTCTGGGCATTGTTAATGCACAGTTCGGCCAGCTGTTCGCCTTCTGCGGTGTGCTGGTTTAGCCACAAGCTGAAAGCATCTTTGGCAACGCCGGACACAAAGGCGGCGCATTCGCGGGAAGAGAGCCGCTCCTTGGTCTGACCAGAAAACTGAGGGTCAGCCAGCTTGGCAGACAATACAAAAGCACAGTTTTCCCAGATATCGTCTGGTCCCAGTTTTACGCCACGGGGTATCAGGTTGCGGAATTCACAGAATTCACGGATGGCTTCCAGCAAACCGGTTCGCAAACCATTGACATGAGTACCTCCCAGGGGGGTTGGAATCAGGTTTACGTAACTTTCGGTCAACAGGGTGCCACCTTCCGGTAGCCACTGAACGGCCCAGTCAACGGCTTCCTTCTCACCTTTCAGTGAACCGGTAAAAGGTTCAGAAGGCAGGGTTGGGTATTCGTGCGTAGTACCTCTGAGGTAATCCTTCAAACCGTCTTCGTAATACCATTCAGTGGTGTCGCCGCTGTGATGATCGACAAACTCAACCCGCAGCCCCGGACACAATACGGCTTTGGCACGGAGTACGTGCATCAGTCGGGAGACAGAAAACTTTGGCGAGTCAAAGTACTGCGCGTCTGGCCAGAAACGAACGGTGGTACCCGTATTACGACGACCGCAGGTGTCGATGTCATGCAGGTCTTTATCTTTAAAGCCGTCTTTAAAGGTGATCTGCGAGACTCTGGCATCACGGCGAACGGTGACTTCCAGAACGGTGGAGAGCGCATTGACGACAGAGACACCCACGCCATGCAGACCACCAGAGAACTGGTAGTTCTTGTTTGAGAATTTACCACCGGCGTGCAGGCGGGTCAGAATCAGTTCAATACCTGAAATACCGTGTTCAGGATGAATGTCTGTCGGCATACCCCGGCCGTCGTCGGTGACTTCCAGAGAGTTGTCTTTGTGCAAAATGACTTTGATTTTGCTGGCAAAGCCAGCGAGAGCCTCATCGACACTGTTGTCGATAATCTCCTGGGCCAGATGGTTGGGTCGGGTTGTATCGGTGTACATACCCGGACGTTTACGGACCGGGTCCAGACCACTGAGAACCTCAATGGCTTCTGCGGTGTATTCGTTACGCATGGAATCCTTATCAGATGGAAAGCATGGTCAAAAGCGCTGTTAGCCCGATAGTGTATCTTAATTGGCCTTTAATCGTCAGTTCCTTACGCAGACTCTGAATGCTGTAAACCCGCTCTTGTGTGACTATACTTTCGCCACCTATTGAACAAGTTGACCGGTCTGATGCCGTTTCTGTCACAGCTTATTGGCCACCCTGCTGACAGTGTTGCTGTCATCGATGAAACAGGCGAACACACCTACGGAGAGTTACTCGAACAGGCCAGAGCCCTTTCTTCAGTATTGAAACAGAAGGCTGATGCAGACCACCCGTTTGTTGCATTTCTGGCAGGACGTGATGCTGTTTCAGTGGTTTCATTACTGGCTATCTGGCTGGCAGGGGGTATTGCAGTACCGCTCGATCCTCTTATGCCGGTTCCTGAGTGGGAATGGCGTATTCGGGATGTTGATGCGAAGTATCTGGTTTACGCGCCTGACAGCGAAGCTGATGCCCGTTACCTGATGCAGCGCTGTGGAATAAACATTCTGCAAGCGACCGGGTATGAGGCAGCCCCGCCTGGTCTTATGGCTCTGGATCCGCAGAAAGGTGCGGTTGTTATTTATACCAGTGGTACCAGTCGATATCCGAGAGGTGTCGTTCATACCTTTGGGTCTGTCGAAGCCCAGGTAAAAACATTGTGTCAGGCGTGGCAATGGTCACCTGAAGACAGGCTGTTACATGTTCTGCCCATTGCCCATATCCATGGGCTGGTTTGTGGGCTGTTATGTACGCTGGCAGCAGGAGCCAGTTGTCTGCTTATGCCTGCCTTTAAAACTGAAAAGGTGTGGGAGCAGCTTGCCAGCCGAAAGTTTACGCTGTTTACCGCCGTTCCTACAATTTACCGCTATATGCTTGATGCCTGGGACAAGTCTTCTGAAGTACAACAGCATCGCTGGCAGGACGGAGCAAGAACGCTCCGGCTGGCGATTGTTGGGTCATCCCCACTGCCTCCCTCCGTTCACAGTCAATGGTTGAAGTTGGCCGATAAGCCACTTTTGACACGATATGGACTCACCGAAGCTGGCATGGTGTTATCACAACAGGAACATGGAGAGCGCCGACCTGAGTGTCTTGGCAGTCCTTTACCAGGCGTCAGTGTTCGTCTGGTGGACGAAAGCGGCAATGAAGTCAATGATGTTGGCGAACTGGAAGTACGGAGCCCGCAAATGTTCAAGGGTTACCACGGTAAGGCTGACCTGAACCAGAAGGCGTTTAACCAAGGCTGGTTTCGAACTGGTGATATGGCGATGCTGGACCAGGGACAGTATCGTCTTTTAGGTAAACGCAGTATTGATATCATCAAAACCGGTGGTTACAGGGTCTCTGCCCTCGAAATTGAAGCCAGGCTGGACGCTCACCCCGGTATACAGGAGTGTGCCATTCTCGGAACCCCCTGTGACCGGCTTGGTGAAGCGATTTGTGCCTGTGTTGTGCCTGTATCAAGGCATATTAATCTCAAGGAGATCCGGGATTGGTTATGTACGGAAGTAGCGTCTTACAAGCTACCTACTAAAATGACCCTGCTGGAACAATTACCCAGAACGCCTCTTGGAAAGGTAGATAAGCAGGGTCTTAAGCGAGTACTGAGTTCTCCGACACAACAGTTTATTACCTGAGCAATGTCTTCTAGACCTTCCTCCGGCAGACGTTCCGGGGAAAAACGCAGCTGACAACAGTCTGCGAAACCCTTTCTTATCGCCAGAATTTTTTTCCGTTGTTATTGGGATCGTTGCAGGCTGTGCCTGTTGAGAGAACGGTGCATCAGGGTTGGGGTGCATGTTTTCCCACATCCATAGCAATAGCAGGAGTATCAGCGCCAGGGCGCAGGCTGCTGCAAGCAGTTCAAAGCAGGCATCCCAGCCATAATGGTCGAGTACTTTTCCCAGCAGCAGGTTGGCTGATGTAGCGCCAAATATATAGCCGAAAAGGCTAATAAAACCGGCTGCGGTGGCAGCAAACGGGAGAGGTACCAAGTCAATTATATGCACATGCACCAGCATGACAGGACCATAAACCAGAAACCCTGTGGCAATCATGGACAGCATGGCGTATGTCGTGTTGCCCGCCGGGCATTGCCAGTAACACAGGATGGAAATCAGAACCATTGTCGTAAACAAGGCGTTGACAGGGGCTCGCTGTCCCCTGAAGTGTTTGTCGCTCAGATAACCACAGATCAGGGTGCCGGGGATAGCAGCGTATTCAAACGCAAAAAATGCCCAGCTGGAGGTATTGAAACTGAAGCCTTTGGATTCCTGAAGGTAGACGGGAGCCCAGTCGATGACGCCGTAGCGAACGAAGTAAATGCAGGCATTGACGACGGCAAGAATCCATATTGGCGGAAGCTTCAGGCAATGCTGGCAGAAAAGTCGGAAGGATTGTCTGAAAGACGACCGTTGATGTTTGATTTCATGTTCTTCTGCCAGCTCTGGTGAATGGAGCGGCAGTCCGCACTGTTGCGGACTGTCTCTCAACATGAAATAGCAGCCAATAGCCATCACTATGGCAATGGAGGCAGGAAAGTAAAAAAGGCTTTGCCAGTCACAAAACAGGGCGAGAGCCAGTATCGAGAGAGGCCCCAGCAAACCACATCCGGCATTTTGCGACAGGCTCCATATACTCATGGCTGTTCCCCGTTCCTGACGCACAAACCAGTGAGCGATCAGTTTTGCGCTGCACGGCCAGCCAGCCGCCTGCATGCAGCCATTCAGAGCCATCAGGCATACCATGACCATCAGCGGGAATTGCAGGATAGGCATAAAGCCTATTAACAGTGAGACGCCCCCCGACAGTATCAGGCACAGCGGCATCAGTTTACGGACATCCAGTCGGTCAGCAAAGGTACCCATAACAAAGTTGCTGATGCCATAGCTCAGCGACAGAGCGCACAGTGCCATTCCCAGTTCGGTTTTACTGTATCCCTGACTGATAAGATCAGGCATAGCCAGAACAAAGTTTTTTCGTACCAGGTAATAAGCGGAGTAACCCAGAAATGCGCCACCAAGAACTTGCAGGCGTAATCTTGAGTATCGTTCGTGTTGTGTCCTTGAATATCCCTCAGGCACAACTGGGCTCTTGAAAAAAGACTTCATACTGCTTTGATATCCAGATGTGAGATAGAAAAAGACTACTCGGTATCAGGGCCTTCAGACTTGTGATGAGGCGTTAAAGGTTCCCTGATAGAGTGGCCGCGTTGGTCATTGCGTTGCAGAGGATGTTTCCGTGGCAGGTATCTTTGAAATTAAACAACAGTGACCTGATATTGCGCGGTTCCCTGAGAAACCGAACCAGTTAAACTGGTAAACAATGTAGCAGTGGTTTGGAATTTTGTCGGATTAATGTTGACCGGAGTGAGAGGGTACCAGTGCCAGAAGACCTAAAGCACTGGTTTTCCTGAAAGAAAGTCGAAGACGGTTGGCAGCATATTGTCGTAATGTTCAAAGGAGTGATTGCCGCCTTTCTGAATAATCATCTGGGCATTGGCGTACTTTTCTACGGCTTTCCGGTAATCAAGGGTTTCGTCACCTTCCTGCACCATCAGCAGAATGTCTCTTGCGTTATCGAGCCATAAGGTCTCAAGGGATTGCAGGGTGTCAACGTGATCCATGGTTAACTCCCATTTGTCGCCGGTGTGAAAATTGGTTTGCCTGCCCAGATAATCACGGAACAACTCGTAGGGACGAACAGCAGGGTTGATCAGAACCAGGCGGGTGACAATCTCCGGGTGGAGATAGATCAGGCGCTGCATCAGCCAGGTACCATAATAGCCACCCAGAGAGCTGCCAATAATATAAACGGGTCGTATGCCATATTCGCGATTGATGCGGTCAGACATCAGGCGTCTTGCCTGCTCAGGGTGGCTGGGTAAATCGGGTACCCACAAATCCATATCCAGCTTGTTTTGATGGACATGATGAATGGTCTGTTGCGCCTTGGTGGACTGGGATGAACTGTTTAATCCGTGTAAGTAAATCAGCAGAGGCGTTTTTGTCATTGTTAGTCCCGAGGCTATTCCATGCGAGTTATCAAGGTGTCCAGCAGTGACTCTGGTTTATCAGCCACCGATAGAATATCGGGCAGAGGCTGTGTGACATAGCCTTCAGAAATGGCATGATCCATAAAGCTAAGCAGGTGATCATAATAACCACAGACGTTCAGCAGGCCGGAAGGTTTGTGGTGAAAACCGGTTTGTAGAAGCACTATGTACTCAAACAGTTCGTCCAGGGTGCCGGTTCCGCCAGGCAGTGCAATGCAGCCATCTGAAATATCACACAATGCCTGTTTTCGCTCACTCATCGTGTCAACAATGTGCATTTCTGTTAGCGAGTCGTGGGCTTTTTCCAGATCAACCATCAGCTTTGGAATGACACCAATAACCCGGCCACCCAGTGATAAGGCATGGTTGGCAATACATCCCATTAAACCAACGTTTCCTCCCCCATAAACCAGAGTCATATCACGCCTGACCATGGCTTCAGCCAGGTCGAGTGCGGCGGCTTTATATTCCGGTCGGTGGCCGGTATTGGCTCCGCAGAAAATACTGATGCTGGTCATTCAGTCTCCTGGCTGTTCGTTGTCTGATGGTTAAAAACACGTAGAAAGATAAATAGTATCAGGAGAATCCGGAGTTTGCTTCCCGGAGTCTTCTCCTCTTCGCTGTCTTCGGTTCAGTCACCCATCGCAATGCCTTCACGACGAGGGTCGGACGCTCCTATCAGACGTCCATTATCAAACTGTATTGCCTGAAGACCCGAGTTCAGATCCGTGACCTTAACCTGATACCCCATGTCTTCCAGAAGCTTTTTCAAAGCTTCTGCGTCAGTACCCGCTTCCAGCTCATACACTCCAGAGCGGTTTTGCAGATTCGGTAAGTCAATGGCTGCCTGTATCGGTATGCCCCATTCAAGATGCCGAATCAGGGTATTGGCGACATAGCCGATGATACGGGCTCCCCCCGGAGAGCCAAGAACCAGATAGGGTCGTTCATCTTTCATTACAATCACAGGTGTCATGGAAGACCGTGGACGTTTACCCGGCTCAACACGGTTAGCAATCGGGTAGCCTTGTTTGTAACTGCGAAAAGAAAAGTCCGTCAGCTCATTGTTTAACAGAAAACCACTACTCATCACCCGGGAGCCAAAACCATTTTCAATGGAACTGGTCATGGAGACAATGTTTCCGCCCTTATCCACAATGGAGATATGGCTCGTGGAGGGCAGCTCCAAAGATTGATCATCAGCCCGGGCAACTGGCTTATCCCAGTCAGGTGTCCCGGGGGCAACCTGAGTCAGGGCAGTGCCTTTGGTAATAAGTTTGGCTCGTTCAGCCAGGTACTGCTGATCCAGCAATCCTTGCGGCATAGGCACAAAGTCTGTGTCTGCCATATAACGATTACGATCTGCAAAAGCCAGCCGGGTTGCGTCGCCTATTACCTGCCAGGCTTCAGCGCTGTTGCGTGGTAAAGACGCCAGGTTCGCATGAGCCGAAATGCCCAGAACCTGACCAACAGTTAGCGTGCCAGAACTGGGAGGCCCCATACCACAAACGTTGTATTGCCGGTAAGGCGCACAAACGGCAGAGCGTTCCTTTATCTGGTAACTGGATAAATCACTGCGTGTCAGTAGTCCGGGATTGTCTTCTATCCCCTGAACCTTTTTAACAATCTGTGTACCGATCTTTCCGTGATAAAACGCACCGGCTCCCTGCTTGGCCAGAATACTCAGTGTTCTGGCGTATTCCGGATTCTTCAGTACGTCACCTTCTGCCAGGGGCTGACCATTTTTTTTGAAGAAATACTGACGTGTATCCGGGTAATGCTTTAATCGCTCTTTATCCTGCTCAATGGCACTGGCAAGGCGGTGAGACACTTTAAAACCGGTTTCAGCCATTTCCTGCGCCGGCTTAAGCAAATATTCCCAGGACTGCCTGCCATACCGGGCATGAAGATCCGACATCAATTTGACCGTACCCGGGGTGCCTACAGACCGGCCACCCACGACGGCATCAAAAAATGCTAATGGTTTGCCGTCTTTATCCTGAAACAATTCGGGTGTTACCGCAGCAGGTGCCGTCTCACGGCCATCAAATGTGGTCAGCTCATTTTTTTCAGCGTCGTAATATACGACAAAGGAACCGCCACCCAGACCCGATGACTGGGGTTCAACCAGCCCCAACACCGTCTGCACTGTAATCATGGCATCAATGGCACTGCCACCGGCTTTCAATACATCGTAACCGGCCTTGACTGCCAGAGGATTGGCTGCGGACACCATAAAGTGATCCGCAATGACTTCAGCCTTGGTTGATAACCCGCTGGCAGCCTCCGACGCAATGTCTTCGTTATCAATAGAAGAGGCTTTCAGACACACTGGCAGCCATGCCACCAATGCACACAACACCAGCTGTCTGAAGGTAGTGAATACTTTGTTTTTATATATACGCATGCACCTGTTCCCGTGCTTAAAACAGGCCTTTCATCGCTGAGGCAACAAAAAGCCTGTTCTTTAAGGAGATATCACTCTTTCAAGTATTCAGATAATCTCAGAACCGCCTCCATTAAGCCACCGGCAATGGTTCTGGCTATATCCGTTGTCGTCGTATGGTCGACAGAAGCTCCTCCTGGATCAACATCGCCCACTTTGAAGGGTCTTAATGAGCCTCGTGTTCATGATTATTTTCATCCTGTAATCATGGACTATAGATCCAAAAGCGTGAGGCTCATTTCATATTGGAGAAGACTGGCGGTCGCGATTGTTTTCTGGTTATGTCTATACTGATAAGCCGTCCAAAAATCTGAATTATAAAGAGAACCGGCCATGCATATTGATCCAACTGCGACCCCTGTAAAGGATGTCTACAAATTACTGATCAGTACCGTGACACCAAGACCGATTGCCTGGGTGTCCAGTATTGACGATCAGGGTATTGTCAACCTGGCACCTTTCTCTTTCTTTAATGTGGTGAGTGTTAACCCTCCTGTGCTGGGTTTTTCGCCTTTGCTGGACGGTACTGGCAAAAGCAAAGACACCCTGAACAATATCCGCAATACCGGGGAGTTTGTGGTGAATGTTGTCAGTCATCACATTGCCGATGCCATGAACCAGACTTCCGCTCCTTACGAGCATCATATTGACGAGCTGCAACAGGCAGGGCTGACTGCCATGCCGTCATCCCTGGTTAAGCCGCCTTCTGTTAAGGAAGCGATGGTTCATTATGAGTGTCGTTTGCACGATCTGATTTCATTTGGCAACGACCCTCTGGCGGGCAATCTGATATTGGGGCAGATCTGTCATATTCATGTAAATGATGAACTGAAAGACGGTGATCGTATTAACGTCAGTAAGCTCGATACGGTAGGGCGTATGGAGGGCAGTTACTATTCCACCACCAGGGATCGGTTTGCCATCGACCGACCGATACTGGATTAGCATTTTCGCCGTCATCCCCAACAGGTGGGGATGACGGACAGCGGTAAATTCTAAGCTTCAGTGCCCTTTATTTACAGCTTCCCTGTGTCTTATGTTTCTTGCTGGTTGCACTCGGGCAGGAGTCGCAGCCACTTCCACAGACGTTCTTTTTCCTCCACAGTTTGCGATAAAGATAATAAGCTGCACTGCTGATCACCACGGCGGTGATCAGAATATCCAGAAAACTGTTAGCCTGCTCATACATAGCCTGCCTCCCCTATAGATTCGTGACCGGGATATTTTGTGATGGCTGTATTTTCTTCCTGACCCAGTCTTTTAAACCGATCAGCAGCAGTAGTGCCAATCCTGAAAACCAGGCCAGTGACATCAGTTCTGTTCCGGTAAGATTCAAACGGTTGCCGGTGGAGTAAGCGATGGAGGCAACCGTGAATCCGATCAGGGTGGGCAGCAGAATAGACAACAGCATCCATCTATACTGACCCGTTTGCACCTTGATCATCATGACAGACGCCAGGCAGGGAGGATAAAGAATGAAGAACAGAATCAGTGCCACGGCAGCTACTGCCCCCTTGCCGGCAAACTCATTGGACTCGCCCATGCGCTGTTCCAGTTTCTGGTTACTCTCTTCGTCCTGCTGAAACAGTACGCCCAGGGTGGCGACACTGCTTTCACGGGCTGCAAAAGAAGAAAACAGCGCAACATTGATTTTCCAGTCAAAACCGGCATATTGGCTGACTGGCTCCAATGCACGACCAAGGCTGCCTAACAGTGAGGCCTCCAGACGCTGTTCATTGATGTCACGACGAATAGCGTTGCGTGCGGAAGATAGCTTTCTCAGGGCACGATTAGCCTTTCTTGCATCCCTGTCCCCTTTTGCAGGTGCGACCACAGCCATGAAGGTTTCGTTACGGGCCTTGAACTGGCTATTGATCGTGGCTGAAGCCTCAGCCCCACGGGCATTGAGTTTGGCGCGCTTGAAATCGGTGTAGAAGTTCACCAGTGCCGGAAGATTTGTGTGGTCAAATTTTTCGGCATAGTGTGTACCCCGAATGGCTTTGTCGAAGGTCGCCACGGCCTGTTCGGCACGCTGCTGTGCGATGTGCTCTTTATCCTCGGAAATACCGGGGAACTGCAACAAAACAAAGATAACCGTAGAAACTGCCAGGACAATGGTTCCTACTTTACGAACATACATCCAGGTTCGCTCCAGCGAGCGGGTAATAACACTTCGCAGGGTCGGCAGGTTATACCTTGGCAGCTCCATCACAAAGGGAGCAGTTTCTGTTTTTTGCAAGACGGTCCGGGTTAGCAGCTTGGCAACCAGAAGTGCGGCAATAACGCTAAAGGTGGATATGTAGAAGGTCATCAGGGACATGCTATCGACAAAGAATATGCCCAGCAGCAGCGTATAAAGCGGTATTTTTGCCAGACAGTTCATATAGGGAACCGTCAGGATGGTCGCCAGTCGCGCCCGGTTGTCCGGAATTCCTTTGGTTGCCATGATACCGGGTACTGCACACCCTCCGGCAAATACACCACCCAGTATCAGGGGCAGCGTACTCTGACCGTGAAGACCAAATTTGTTCAGTAGCCGGTCCGATATAAACGCAATGCGCGCCATATAACCTGAGTCTTCCAGAATGGCGATCAGGGCAAACAGGATTAAAAAGATAGGGATGTAGTTAAGAAGTGTATTGGCAGAATCAATGATCCATAAGCCTAACGAGCGCACATAAGGGTCGTGCAGGAACCCGGCTTCTGGCAGTACCCCGGCCACCAGTTCCCTGAAGGAAGCCAGATAAGGCCACCAGTAATTGGTGAGTTCATAACCGTAAACAATGGCACACTGATAAATAACAAATACGGTGGCGATAAGAAACAGGGGAGCGCCAAAACGGTTCAGTACAACACGATCTACACGTTCAGTGACGTTTTTCTTGTTCAGGTCTTCACGTTTGACCTCAACACAATGTGAGAGAATGTCTGCAACGGTTTTCTGTCGTTGGGCGACAATGTAGTCATTTATGCCCGAGTCCAGTCTGGTTTTAATAGCAGCCTGATGAGTGGCGACCTTTTGTTTCAGCTTTTCCCACTGGTCTGGTTCGATCTGGCTGGCAAGCCAGTTGCTGGCCTCCTGATCCTCTTCGAGTAGTCGCAATGCAAGCCAGCGAATGGCTGGCATATCGGTGATATCCAGTTCATTTAATGACCCGGAAATATCAGAAATGCTCTGTTCAAGCTCGGGGTAAGAGGTTCTGAAAGCACCTGGTTGTGCCTGAGTGAGGGTGTCTGAAAGCCGTTCTATTCCCTGGCCGGTACGACCAATACATTCAGCAACAGGTATGGCCAGTTTTTCTGCAAGCTTCCCGGTTTGTATCTCAATCCCCTCGGAACGAGCCACGTCCATCATGTTCAGGGCAAGAGCGACGGGTAATTCAAGTTCAAGCAGTTGCAGAGTCAGGTGCAGGGAACGATTGATATTCGCTGCGTCCATGACATTAAGGATAACGTCAGCCTGTTCTTCTCTGAGGGCTTTGCGGGCAACACGCTCTTCCAGGGAGAAACTGGTCAGGCTGTAAGTGCCGGGTAAATCGATTAACTGCCAGTCACCATTCTGGTCAGAGAAATAACCTGTTTTTTTATCAACAGTCACCCCCGGATAATTAGCAACAAATTGCCGGGCTCCGGTCAGCTGGTTGAATAGTGTGGACTTACCGGCATTTTGTTGCCCTGCCAGTAAGATTTTTTTTCTTTGCATGCTATATTCCGCTCAACAGTGAATGCGTGTCGTACAATTTCCGCAGCAGGCGCTTTTGCCAGATCAGGCGCTTTCGCCAGGTCAGGCGCTGGCATCCACTATGACTGTTTCAGCTTCCGCTATTCGTATGACAATACTTGTCATGCCTACTTTAATTTCTACGGGGTCTCCCATAGGTGCGTGCCTGACGAGTTTAATTTCAACACCCGGCATAAGGCCTAAATCCAGAAGACGCTGACGAATAGCGCCCTCTGAGTTGTGACCATATATAACGGCATTCTTTCCAACATTTAGTTCAGTAACGGGTCTCTTCATACTGTTTATTTGAACGCAATAAAAGGGTTTTGAGTATAAGGATTCGTTGCAGAATGGAGTAGTCGTAAATGATAACCTTTATCATTTGATTGACTTAAGTCAAGGCATTGTCAAAAGAGAATGATTCTTGCTTTTAAATGGTTTTGATGATTTTTATTATGCCGACAAATATTTTTTGTATGGCATAAAATTATGATTAAAAAGTTTGCATTATCAGCATTCATTGCAGCTTCTCTACCGGGAATTGCCCTGGCACATACACCGTTATTTTCATGTTACGACTTTGGCGATAACACAGTTTTATGTGAGGGTGGTTTCTCGGATGGCTCCTCAGCCAAAGGTACCGAAATCTTGATTATTGATGGATCCGGTAAGGAATTGACCAAAAGCAAGCTGAACGCGGATAGCGAAATAGAGTTCGAGAAACCATCCGGCGAATACAAGGTTCTGTTTAATGGTGGCCCCGGCCACAGTATTGAAATTAATGGCAAGGACATCGTTGGGTAATTAATCGTTGTCGATTAATTCAATAGTCAGTCAATCAATAGCTCTATTACCTGGTTAAACTATGAAAAAAATTGCATTCGCAGCAAGTGTTGCAGCCCTTGCTTTTTCTGCGGCTTCTCAGGCCCACTTTCAGTTGATGTACACACCCGATTCTCAGCATGACAAGCCTGCTACTCTTGATACGAAGCTGGTTTTCGGACATCCCATGGAAAACGGCCATGTGATGGACATGGGGCAACCTGAAGAATTTTTTGTTAAGTTCAAGGGTGAAAAAACCGACCTTCGGGATAATCTGGAAAAAGTGACATGGAAAGGTCCTGACAACTCTGCAGATGCCTATCAGGTGAAGCACAAAATCCGTCGTAATGGCGATTATATTTTTGGACTGGTTCCGGCTCCTTACTTTGAAGCTTCTGAAGATACCTATATTCAGCAGTTCACCAAGCGCATTGTTAACAAGGGTGGTGTGCCAAATGGTTGGGACGAGCCAGCAGGACTGCTGACAGAAATCGTACCCAAAAACAAGCCTTACCAGATTTTTGCGGGCAGTACTTTTACCGGCCAGGTGCTTTCCGACGGCAAGCCAGCGGCAGGCATTGAGTGTGAAATCGAATTTATCAACACCGACATTGACAGTGAAGCCAATGCCTTTGGTAAAACGGTTCATCGTCAGCCGCCAGCGTCAGCCATTGTCGCTTATACCGATGAGAACGGCATGTTTACTTTTGGTATCCCCAAAGCCGGTCATTGGGGATTTGCCTGCATGGGTGCTGGTCCTGAAACCGAGTACAAAGGTAAAGAGCTGTCTCAGGACGCCGTGCTCTGGATTGAAGCCAAAGAGTTATAACCTGAACACCGCACTGGTTTGTTAAAACGATTATCTGGAGCTGGCTTTTGCCAGCTTCTTTGTTTTGGACAGTCAGTCCAGAGTTTTCTTGAACCGCATGGCGGCAATCACAATACCCGACAGGGTAAAGACGACGAGTGCTATCACATCCATCCACATGTGGCTGATGCTGGCACCGCGCAGAATAATGCCCCGCATCAGTCGCATATAATGAGTGGCTGGCAATAGTTCAGCCAGCCACTGAGCTGCTTTGGGCATACCCTCAAAAGGAAACATAAAGCCTGAGAGCAGTATCGAAGGCAGCAAGATAAACACGGTCATCTGCGAGGCCTGCAACTGCGTGGTTGCCAGAGTCGAGAGAATTAATCCCATGGTCAGGCTGGCTGCGATAAACAACAGAGTTGCCCAGAGCATCTGAGCCACGCTGCCATCAACCGGTACTGAAAAGATAAGGAATCCGAGCGCCAGAATAATCCATACCTGCAGCAATCCGATAAAAACATACGGCACTATTTTACCTATCATCAGTTCCATAGGTTTTACCGGTGTTGTGATCAGCAGTTCAAGATTACCACGCTCTCGTTCCCGAACCAGAGCCGCTGAGGTGAACATGATCATTGTCATGGTCAGAATAACGCCAACCAGACCGGGAACAATGTTCACCACAGCCCGCTGCTCAGGGTTGTAGTAAAGGGTAATTTCAAAGAGAGGGTTTATAGGTTCGGAATAAAAACCGGGTACTTCGCCTGCTGACATATCTCTCAGCTGTTTTATGGCACTGCTGATCATCGGGTCGGAACCATCAACCAGCCATTGGGCTGCGGTTTCCCTGAGAGCCATACGATGTTCAAAATCTTTTGGAATAATCAGGATAGCGCGCACATCCCCCTGTCGCATGACTTCTTCAGCCTGTAAGACGCTGTGTTCATAACGAATGGCATTGACTGCCTGTGATGCCTGAACGGCAGCGATTATTGCGCGGCTGCCGCTGTTATCGGCAAAATCGACAACGGCCACGGGCAAATGGCGCACATCGGTATTAATGGCATAGCCAAACAGCAGTAACTGAATCAGGGGAATCATGACCACCATGCCAAACGTGGGCTTATCTCTTGCCAGCTGCCGAAGTTCTTTCAGGAAAATAGCAAGAATGCGCTGCAGGCTGTTCATATAGACTCCTACTGCCGTTTGTCTTGTCCGGTACTTGCTTCCTGCCTCGTGCATTGCACAAAGACATCTTCCAGGCTGGGTCTTACCTGTCGAATAGTGCGGTCAGCCATCAGTTCAGGGGACTGCTGACGCAACCATTGCTCGGGTGTTGAAATATGTTCGTTAACCAGAACTCTCAAATGAGTACCCTGCTGGGCTGTGGATAAAACCCCGGTCAGAAGTTCCAGGGTGCTTTTCACCTGTCGCAGGTTATCACCATCGACTTCCAGCACATGGGCGCCCAGGTTTTCCAGCAGTGCTTTGGGGGAGTCATCTGCCCGTTTGCAGCCGGATTCCAGGATAGCCAGCCCATGACAACGCTCCGCTTCATCCATGTAGTGGGTTGAAACAAGAATGGTGGTGTCCTGTTCGCAGAGGTCGAACAGGTTTTCCCAGAAGTCCCGGCGGTTTTCCGGATCAACGGCAGATGTGGGTTCATCCAGCAGTAACAACTCCGGTTGATGCAGGGTGGCAGCGGACAGGGCCAGGCGTTGCCGCTGGCCGCCACTCAGGCTGCCAGCCAGCCGTTTACGACGCTGGTTCAAACCAAACTCTGACAGCTGCTGCTCAATGCGGGACTTGCAGGCTTTGGCGGGCAGGTTGTAAATCTGTGCAATAAACTTCAGGTTTTCTTCTACAGACAGGTCATCGTACAGGGAAAATTTCTGGGTCATATAGCCCAACCGTCGTCGCAGGGCTTCCGAGTCTTTTGGAATGTCCATATCCAGCACTTTTACCTGTCCGGCGCTGGGTGTCAGCAGTCCGGTCAGCAGGCGCATAGTGGTGGATTTGCCGCAGCCATTGGGTCCCAGAAAGCCATAAATGGTTTTTTTCGGAATCATCAGGTCAAGATTATTGACGGCAACAAAGTCCCCGAAGTTTCGGGTCAGCCCTTCTGCCCTGATGGCCAGCCCGGGCATCAGGGCAACTCCACCTGAACTGGAATGCCTGTTGGCAGTTCTGCAGCTGAGGGCGGCAGCTGAACCTCTGCCAGATACACCAGCTGGGATCGCTCCTTTTCATTCAGGGCGTAATGGGGGGTAAACGCCGGATCGAGGGCAACCTTGCGCAGAGTGCCAGCATAAATACGATCTACGCCGTCTATATGAATAGCCAGTTTGTCGCCGACACTGACCCGGGTGCGAAACGGTTCAGGAATATAAATACGGGCGTAGGGGACGTTGTCTGCCAGCAGAATCGCCAGCGGTGTTCCTGCTGCAACCTTTTCGCCTTTGTGTCTGGGCAGGCTGTCGAGCCAGCTGTCCCTGGTGGCATAAAGGAAGAGTTCATCCAGCTTTTGCTGTTCCAGCTTTAAAGCCGCCCTGGCTCTGGCCAGCGAGGCTTCAGCCTGCTCAAGGGTCTCAACCCGTGTCCCCTTCAACAACAGTTGCAACTTGTCTTTTACATTCTGCAGGTTGGCAGACAGAGAGTTTTGTCTGGCGAGCGCAGCATCAAGGTCAGACTGCGCTAACATGTTTTTTCCGACCAGTACCGAGATGCGCTCGTAGTTTTTCCTGGCTTCAGTAGACAGTGCTTTCTGGCTGGCGACCTGTGCGCGGGCTGCCGCTATTTCTTCCGGTCGTGCGCCGCTGTTCAGTTCGGCGAGGTAAGCTTCAGCTCTCTCCACTTCAGCCTGTGCCGAAGCCACCACAGACTGTTGCTTCTGGTCATCCAGCCTCAAAATCAGGTCACCCTCTGTCACCCTGGAACCTTCCGGTATGAGAACCTCTACGATAATTTCAGACGAAGTGGCAGACAGAACAATACGGTCGCGCTCAAGCGTACCCAGAATCCGCCTGGAGGAGTCGTTGGTGCAGCCTGAGAGAATCAAGCTGAAAGCAAAGAGAAAAGGCAGGCGCGATAAAAAAGCGTGAAGTCTGGAAGTGATCATTGCATCACCCGGTTATTTTTCTCCGGTGCGCAATGATAACACTTCCTGAAAAAAACAGGCTTTATATGTCATCCGGATCTCTTATACCGTATTCCTTAAGTATTTCAATCAGTCGGTCAACGTAGTGAGGATCCGGGTAGCCGTGATTTTCAGGCCTTGCGCGTTTTTGGGTTTTATGGGGTATGTCATTCCATGTGACAACGTTATTTGCTCTTCGTGTCTGTGAATAGCCAACGGTCAGCACTAAACCTTGCTCAAAAGCTTTTCGGAGCATTCTCAGAGCCTTCCTTCCTTTTTTATGGTTTGGCAGATAAGCGGTTCTGGTTTCACCCGGATAATGTACCTCTTGCCCTGAAATGATTGTGATACCTGGAAGTACCCGGTAGGTTATTTCGATGATTTCAAGGGTATTCTCCCCAGGGCATGAATCATCTATGACCACCCAGGACATTGTTCCAGCAGGCTGGTTTCCGCGAATTGGCGTCAGTGGCGTTCTGCACACAGGGCATTTGTTGGTGTGCGTTGAAGCCAGAAGCCCCTCAAGACACAACTGGTGTATTTGATGGTTACACACTGTTTTCACGGTGATGCCAGAACTTCCATTATTCAGGCATATTGGGCAAACCCAACCGACCGGCGGAAAAGGAACAAGCCAGATCAATGGCTTGTCATGAGTCTGCGATGGAGTAAAGTCAATACTTGATCCCTGTCCTGTCATGGGCGGGTTCCACTCGGGCAGATTGTCCATGCCTTCCACTGGATTTTGTTGCCAGACTGGAAACTCTGCATTTTCCCAGGCTCTTGATGATACGCCTGAGTAGCTGCTTTGAATGTTATTTATCTGCTGTGTTGTGGGGCGCCGACGAAGCTCCAGCTCAAGCCGTTCTCTGACATTACTGGTTGTATAACCGGCACTCAATGTACCAGGAAAGATTGGCAGGCCATTTTTAATAATGTGAGCATATAACCAGTTTACATACGGGCTGGCTGTTTCACCCATGAACGGTTCTATCTGATCCAGTAAGTTCAGGTTGCCAGGAATGCTGGCCATTATCTCCGCATAAGGCCATTGCTGAATCGGGTGGAGATTTTTGCGAAGGCGTTCAACCGTTATAGCCGGAATGACAAGTCGCAATTCAGCAAGCATGATAGGCCAGCCATGCCCTGTACTCCTGATAGCAGGGGTTGACTTAAACCGCTTGATAGCGTGCATTATATTGGCTTGAGAAGTTTCGAGTTGTGCCAGGTCAACGGTAGCCGCTTCGATGCCTGTTTCAGACAGACGAGTATAATCACCATTTCTGGCCTGAAGGAGATGATAATACGTTCTGGCTCTGGAGCCCGGTTCTGATTGAGCAAAGTGGGTAGTTGTTGCTTCGGGCTGACTATTAAGGCATGTAATAGCAAGAGCCATGTCCTGTACCACCTGAATACTGGCCCCGCTGGCACGGAAAAGCGTCATTAACGCCTCAACTTGTTGATTATTAATGGACAAATGTTCAGGAAGTGTTGCCAAATAAGACAGCAGAAGAGCTTCTTCTGTAGAAAATTCCAGACCTGCAAATTCAAGCAGCTGTCGGTTGCAGGAAACTCTGAGAGCTTGTGTCAGGCAGATACCGTCCCGATTATTGAAACTGGCAGCGGGGAAACTTAAATTGTTTCCAGAACAACAGGAAGCCAGCAGTCTTCCTATGTAATCTATATTGGAAGCGAAGTGATCCGGGTTTAATAACTCCATGCTGGTGAATGCTCTGGAATGGCTTACGCCTTCCGGAATGGTGAAATCAGTCACATGTTCGTCATCGAGTTCAAGTTCAAAAAGTTGTCTGGCAGTACATACAAAAATGAACCGGGCCTCTTCCGGGCAGAACAGGGCGACAGGAAGTTCAGCTAGTTTCATATTATCAATTGATATGTCTGTCAGACTTCTGATCAGTGTTTTCAGCGATAGTAATGTGTCTCTTTGAACGGTGCTGTCTTTACTTCTCAGGAAAAAGCCAAGCAACTTATCTGACCAGTTATCCCATTTGAAGACAACCTCATTATGAGGAATGGTCTTACCGTTTCTATTTCTATCATAGTGCTTGTGTCCGACCCGTAAGCCTCCCTCTCTGGTAATACTTCCGCTGGTTATTGCGGTGGGGCTTGCCGACTCGTTGGTGAACAGGAAGTGTTGTTCCAGCAATTTGAGCAGAAATGAAAAATTATTTATGTGGTTTTTGTGATATCTGCGTGAACCGCTGCTCAAGGTGTTGTAATCACAGGAATTAGCACCACGGTTTAATATGGAAGCCACGAAACCTAAACTCTGGTGAACTCTTGCGGTAATAGCGTTTTGTTTGAACCGGGCAATAGTAATCGTATCAGGATGTAGAACAATTCCCAGGGTAGCAGCCTCAGAATTACCAAAGGGCGCAATAACACTGCCGGGAAACAGGAAAGTGCCTGAAGAGGCTCTGTTCTGCTGTATCGTTTGCGCTGTGAACTCCAGGGATTTAATTACCCTGATGATAACGCCCCGGGAGCTGTGGGTATTTACGAGGCGCATCCAGTTTTCCAGGGTCTCTTTATCTTCAGCGTTCTCTGGGGGCTTTTTCAGCTGGCACGGCTCCCCTCTACAAGCAGGGCAGGGTGTGAAGTTGAAAGTATGGGCATGGGAAGGAAAAGGAGCTTCTCCATCAGCCCCATTGGTATGACTACACTCCCCTGAGGTATGTGTAAGACTGGTGGATGCCTGAAGAGAACTGGTTGTACTGGTCGCGCTACTGTCACTGCTATTTCCGCTGGGTGAATGGTTTTGATTACCTTCCTGACCAGTTTGTGGTACTTCGATTTTTCCCAGCCATAAATTTAACCACTCCAGTTCAAGCTCTAACTGCAAAGGCTGTCCTGTATTTTCCAGAATGTCATTGAGTTGAGTGGTAATGGCCTGAAGTACTTCCGGGTTAGCTGGCCATAAGTCATCGACTTCAGAGAAATAGTTCAGAGTGTGGATAAGGTGATTGACCAGCCACGAACGGCTCCCTGCCTGACTTTTGATCCAGGCTAACAAACTGTTCCAGTGCCCTGAGCTGGAGAAATCCTCAAGAAACCGCTGAAATAACGCTCGACTGAGTTGTATATGAACAGGTTCAGTAGTATCTGGCGTACGAACAAATATATCCAGATAACGGTAATCGTCTTCTGTCGTATTTACCCTGGGCAGGCTAAAGTACTTCAGGAAGGGCAGGTCGATATTAATAAAAAGACTTTCGGTAAAGAAAGTGGGGAAAAAAGGTCTGCCTCGTTTAAAAAAATCTTCCGGCCCCGGCGTGTCACCGCCACTACCATAACCGTTTATTGTGTCTGCGGCGGTATGAGCTGTGGGATTGGCAGGGACAATCAGGGTGCTACCTGTCTCAGTCTTGCCCGGTTTGTTTGTGTTTTTTTCCCTCCATTTAATCAGGAAGGTGCTGGCAGAGTGGACAGGCTGCTGTTTAAAAACCAGATTGGCTGCACAAGGGGATTTTGACCCATAGTAATAAAATTGTGCTGTCTCATGTGTTAGCTGGTAAGTAGTAACCCCATCGTTGGAGGACGTCAGAGGCACGGCACCGTTTTGTACTATTGAATGACCACACACTAGTATTTGTTGTCCGGGGCTGGCCAGTACTTCAAACTCGTCCGAATGAGTCGCTTTGTTGAAGAGCTTTAAACTTCCGGTCAGATCGCGTGAGTGGATGTAAGTAGAAAAAAAATGGCTGTCTGCCCAAACATTATTGATGAAAAACAAATTGGTATTGGCGGACAGAAATATGATTATTGCGAAAGTTTTAAGTAGTTTCATAACCATTAAAAAATCTGTCCCATTCACAAACTCTTTGGGTTACTTTTGATCCAGTCATGCTTGATAGGACCATCATCACAATGGACAACTAAATATTGAAAATCAGAACTGAAAGCTAAACTTCCGAGAGTAGACTATGAACTCAGATAACTGAAATGACGGTGAAGAAGTTTTTTGATTATATAAACAACAATTGTTGCTTATAAGTCTTTGACAGTTGAGCAGTGTAAAGAACAGATTTTAGAAAGGAGCCAGCAGGTGGCTGGCTCCTTTGCGGGGTTGAGAGTGGGGTTAAAGATACTCTTCAGCGTAAGCTGCCAGAGGAGAACGGGGTACGCCTTTCAACTGCAACGCGCCTCCATGAGGGAAGTTTTTCAGGCGTTCAGTCATGTACGTCAGACCGGAACTGGTTGGGGCAAGATAGGGTGTGTCAATTTGTGCCAGGTTGCCCAGACAGATGACCTTGCTGCCCGCTCCGGCACGGGTGATGATCGTTTTGATCTGGTGTGGCGTCAGGTTCTGGCATTCGTCGATAATAATCAGACTCTGCTGGAAGCTTCGACCGCGAATGTAGTTAAGGGATTTAAAGTGCAGAGGCACCTGTTTGAGAATGTAATCCACACTGCCGTTGGTTGACTCGTCATCGTAGTGCAGGGCTTCAAGGTTATCGGTAATGGCACCCAGCCAGGGCTCCATTTTTTCCGCTTCGGTGCCGGGCAGATAGCCAATATCTTCGTCCAGCCCCCGGGTTGAGCGAGTCGCTATAATTCGACGAAATTGTTTAGTGGCAACCGTCATTTCGATGGCGGCTGCCAGAGCCAGAATGGTTTTACCGGAACCGGCTGCGCCTGTCAGGTTCACCAGATGGATATCCGGGTCAAGCAACAGGTTCAGTGCCATCGCCTGATAAATATCGAGCGGTTGTAACCCCCATGCCTCCTGGTTCATAAGAGTTTCGTGGCTCATGTGCAGCAGCTGGACTTCATCGTCCGTCAGGCTGTGTACCCTGGCGACAAAACCAGTGTCGTCCAGGAAAAACTGGTTAAGGTAAAGGTCTTCGCTGAATGTCTCTCTGGGAATACGGTGATAAGTGGCTCCTTCCACCTGTTGTGTGTTGACTTCGTTAACGCGATCCCAGAAATTTCCTTCAAAGTGGAGATAACCATTAGTCAGCATGCCGATATCGGACAGCAGCTGATCGCTATGGTAATCCTCTGAGTGAATACCGCAGCCCCTGGACTTGAGGCGCATGTTGATGTCTTTGGTAACCAGTATCACTTCTGTGTCGGGGTGGTTGCGCTGGTACTGGCAGATGTCGTTGATGATTTTGTTGTCGTTATTACTGGTCGGCAGAGTCGTTACGTTGTCTGCTTCCTGATGCGACAGAATGGACAGGGTTCCCTGAGGTTCTGCTTTTTCTCCACGGGTAATAGCTACGCCTGTTTCAATCTCTGCGGGTGAGGCGCTGCCCAGGATCTGGTCAATAATGCGGATAGCCTGTCGGCAATCGGCGGCGATGGTTTGCTTTCCGTTTTTGAGTTTGTCCAGTTCCTCCAGAACTGTCATTGGAATAAGAACGCGGTGTTCTTCGAAGTTCAGTATTGAGTTTGGATCGTGTATCAGGACATTGCTATCTAGTATGTAGGTGGTTGTTTGGGTTGAGATGATCGGCTTGGCTTCCAAAGCTTTTCCCATAAGCGACTTCCTCGTCGGTTTGTGGATCTCTCATAGTTAATAGTTATCGAAAAAATGAAGGTCGGCAAGTTTAAATTACGGTTTGAAATAAAAAATTAATTTGTCACTTCAAACAGCTTTTATTCCGCTAGTTTTGGTTCTAAAATTTAAGAAATAAGCTTCTTTTGCTGCTATTTAAATGCCTTTCGAATGCTCGCTATTTACCCGTTTTTTACCGTGAAAATTTTTCATCACCGTGGGTGATAAAAAATGACCGGATAAACCGGCCATTTGTGAACTACTTCAACAATTCTTCAGGTGGGTATTCCATATTCAGTTTGGCACCCAGCATGTCTTCCAGATCAGGGATCAGGAAAGAGTCATCCTCGCAGGCAAAGCTGATACTGGTGCCTGATGCCCCGGCACGGCCAGTACGGCCAATGCGGTGTACATAATCTTCCGGATCTTCTGGAAGGTAGTAATTCACCACATGGCTGATGCCTTTAATATGAATACCGCGTCCTGCGACATCGGTAGCGACCAGGACGTTGATTTTCCCGTTCTTGAAGTTGTCCAGGGTTTTAATGCGTTTCTTTTGAGGGACTTCGCCGGACAGTTGGTCGGTTTTGAAACCATCTTTCTGCAAGCGCTCAGTCAGGCGCCGGGTCTGATCCCGGCGGTTGGTAAAGACAATGACGCGATCCAGCTTACCCTGCCTGATCAGGTTGGTTAGCAGGGCGTACTTCTGTTTGTTGGTAACAAGGTATAGTTTCTGATCAACTGTGTCGGTGGCAACGCTTTCCGGTTCGATTTCAACCTTGACCGGCTTCCAGGTCCATTGCTCACCAAGGCGCAGGACTTCATCAGTGAAAGTTGCAGAAAACAGCAGGGTCTGGCGATCGCCCGGACGTGGCGTCATACGCACGATTCGACGTACCTGGGGGATAAAGCCCATGTCCAGCATGCGGTCGGCTTCGTCGATGATCATGGTTTCGGTGAGATCCAGATACAGGTCCTTGCGCTCGCAGTAATCCAGCAGTCGACCCGGTGTTGCCACCAGAATGTCGATGTAATTGGCATTGATCTTCTGACGCTGTTTGTCGTAATCCATGCCGCCCACCACGGTGACCACATGCAGTGGCAGGTGTTTGGTCAGGGCTTCAGCGTCTTTGCCAATCTGCAGAGCCAGTTCCCGTGTCGGTGCAATGACTACTGCACGAGGTTCACCAATGTAACGGGTGTCTGGTGGTGGGATATCAATCAGTTGTTTGATGGTACTGATCAGAAAAGCGGCTGTCTTACCCGTACCCGTCTGTGCCTTACCAATGGCATCACGCCCTGCCAGGGTACTGCCCAGAACCTCTGCCTGAATCGGTGTGCAGTATTTGAAACCCAGCTCATGGATGCCCTGCATCAGACCGTCGGGCAGGTCGAAATCGTGGAAACGGGTTTTGCCTTCTTCCGGTTCGACTGCAAACTGGCTGATGTCCCAGGCTGGCACTGGCTTTTTATGTGCCTGTCTGGAGTGGCTTTTGCGGGGGTTGTTGGTGCGTTCCTGATAGCGCTTTTTTTTGCGGGAACCTGAGGACTCAGAATTATGACTCTGAGGTTTTTTTCCACTGTTTCGGGCAGGTACAGAACTCTGCTTTTGTCCGGACTCTGAAACCGCCTTTTTTCTGCGGAAAATGCTTAGTAAACCACTCAATGCTTTGATCTCATTCCTTATCGATTTCCTGAACCTGATTGAATAAAAGGTGCAGGCTGAGCAGCTGCCGCCAGAGCTCCTGCCAGATGGTGTTGGCGGGTAATTAAGGGAACATGGTGCAGCATGATGTCGCAGAGTGTAGATTGAGGTTCTGCGGCTAATTTCATCGATTTTAAGTTAAACGGGTAAGAAGAACCACTTTTGAGCCAATTGATCTTGTTTTCGACCGGTCTTACCACTTTTCATGCAGCTCTTCGTGGTGTGCTTCTTTTTCTTCTTCTTTGTCCCCGGGTTTCCGCATATGAGTGCGTTCAGGCTGCTCTTTTTTACTGACTTTGCGCAGTTTACGACGCCATTGACCTCTTCGAAGAACCTGCATCAAAGCAGGGTCTGGCATGGGGCGAACGGTAAAGTCTTTAAAATGAGCCGCGAAGAAGCTGGCTTCTTCGAAGGATTTCTGGGCTTTAGCAGAAGCGGTTTCGGGCGCAGGCGTTGTGCAACGGTCTGAACCGGAAATGATCTGTATAAGTGTTTGGACTGGACCACAATCCATACTGCCTATCCTTAGCCACCGAAGGCGGGCTTATAACCTTAATTACCTAATTTTATGGTTAATTAGAAATTTCAGCTATTAGACATAGGTATCACTGATTAGTTCCAATGGCAGTCTTTTGTCGTGAATTAATAAGAAAAATGCCGAAAATAGTGATTAATGTGCCAATTGTGATGGATGCGTCTATTTCCTCGTTGAGGATAAACAGCGCCAGTATAATGGCACTGACCGGAATGAGATTAATGAAGGCGCCAGCCCGGACAACCCCTAACACCTGTATGCCCTGATAGTAGAGCAGAAAAGAACAGACGGTGCCGAATATCCCCATATACACAATGGCAATCCAGGCATTGACATCCAATGAACGAACCGTTTGAAAATCGGCTGTATACAAGGCAAGAGGCAGCAACATCACCAGGCCGATGGCTGAGGCGTAAGTGACTGAAACCAGCGGTGACAGGGAGTTGAGAATGTATTTACCAATGACGGAGTAGCTTGCCCAGCAGAGGGCGCCGACCACTATAGCAAGATCGCCGGAGCTGAAATCGGCCAGGTTGCTCCAGCTGCCGTGTGAAGCCACAAGAACGGCACCGGAGACTGACAGACCAATACCGACCAGTTTGCGACAGGTGAGTTTTTCGCCCAGAAACAGAACCGACATCAGGGTAATGAACACCGGATTGCTGGCAATAATGACAGAGCTACGACTGGAAGAAACGGTTTCCAGACCTGTCAACAGGCACAGGTTATAGCCCAGAACGCCCGTTAAGCCTAGAGCTGCCAGCCCCACAAACTGGGAGGGAGTGGGGATCGGGATCTGTTTCTCTTTCCACAGCAGGATTAGCAGGAGCACAAGAGTAGCGATGGCAAAACGCAGGAATGCCGCTATCACTGGCTCAACGTTGCCGGCAATGGTTTTTCCCGCAATAAATACGCCCCCAAAGAAAAAGCTCATGGCGGTCAGTTTTATATAGGGGATGAGCGGCTTTAAAGAAGAGAAATAATTCACATCCTGTCCGTACTGCTTATTAGAATCCGATGCAGTATAGACATGAATAAATCTGGAAGGTTCGCAATATATCGCTATTGGCTGTTAGCTATTGGCTATTGGTCAGGCAGTAAATAGCCAGGAGCCAGCAGCTAACGGCCAACAGCTAACAGCCAAAAGCCGGTTACAATTCAGCAACAATATCCTTGCTGAAACTCTTTTCGCAGTACCTGCACTTCAGGCGAACGTCACCTTTATGCTCACGCAGGGAAAAGTGAGTATCGACTGGCTCGTTGTGGGTGATGCAGTTAGAGTTCGGGCATGAGAAAGCACCCTGCAGGCTTTCTGGCAGTGCCATTTTGAACTTGTCGACGACTTCATAGTTGTCGATTACATTGATTGTCGCGGTGGGGGCAAACAGTGCCAGCTGGTTTGCCTCCTGCTCAGAGAACATTCGGTTGGTGACCTTGATGATATCTTTGTGACCCTGGTCCTTGCTGGGCAGATTAAAACCTACGGTAATACTGGCATTGGAGTCCAGCAGTTGCAGGCGATCCAGGATTTTAATGCCCTGTCCGGCAGGAATGTGGTCGATCACGGTACCCTGACGAATGGCTTCAACCTGAAGTTTCTTTCTCATTGTCTCATCCTCAATTCGTTGCAATGCCGTTTACACGACTTCATTCAATACCAGCGCCAGCAATGCCTGGCGGGCATAGACACCGTTTTCAGCCTGCTGGAAGTAGTAGGCGTAAGGCGTCTTGTCGACTTCAACAGCAATTTCATCCACCCTTGGCAGTGGGTGCAGGATTTTCAGGTTGTCTTTTGCGTCTTTTAGTGAGTCCACGTTCAGAATGTATCTGGAAGCGATGTGCTTGTACTCGGTTTCGTCAAAGCGCTCTTTCTGGACACGGGTCATATAGATGATGTCCACCTTCGGGGCAGTCTCTTCGATAGAGTCCGAGAAGTGGTATTTGATCCCTTTTTCGTCCAGTTCTTCCAGAATGTAATCCGGCATTGTCAGTGCTTTCGGCGCGATAAAGGTAAACTCCGCCCCAAAATGGCACAGTGCCTGAGCCAGGGAATGCACGGTGCGTCCGTATTTCAGGTCACCAACAAACGCGATTTTCAGACCATCCAGTTTGTCCTGACATTCACGAATACTGAACAGGTCGAGCAGCGTCTGGGTCGGGTGCTGGTTGGAGCCGTCTCCTCCATTGATGACGGGTACGCTGGAAAATTCCGATGCCAGTCGGGCTGAGCCTTCCTGCGGGTGGCGCATCACGAAGGCGTCGGTGTAGGAGCTGATGATATTGACGGAGTCTGCTAGGGTCTCGCCTTTTTTGGCAGAGGTATTGCCTCCATCGGAGAAGCCAATCAGGGTGCCGCCCAGTCGTTGTACTGCGGTTTCAAAGGACAAGCGGGTGCGGGTGGATGCCTCAAAGAAGCAGCTGGCGATCACCTTGCCTTTCAACAGGTCAGGGCGTGGTGAGTTTTTCAGTTGTGCTGCTGTTTCCAGAACCAGTTCAAGGTCATTCCGGTCAAAGTCAGCAATGGAAATGATATCTCTTTTGTAGAGTCGGTTTTCCATCAATAAACACCTGTCTGCGTGGGTTTTAAACCAAAAAAAAGCCCCTTATAAAAGGGGCTTTTTTAAAAACGGGAAATCGACGACGGCTGGCATAGAGAGTCGGAGCCAGTGCTTCACGTTTTACTGTGACTAATATAAACACGGGTTTGCTTAGCCTCGGAAGTATCCGTTCGTCCTGTAAGCCTGCTTTTGGCAGGCTCAATAAAACATTCTAACAAGTTATTGCAGTGAAAAAATTGCAGCAAGTCAACATTGTTGCAATGTCGCTGATAAACAGCTGAGTAAATTGAACGACATTTTACGTATAAAAGCTTGATGGTCAAGCCAGTAGTCAGCTTTTTTCTGTTTCTGCCGGTGGTTTTCCGGACCAGTAACTGGCCAGCCAGGCACCCAGTAAATTCTGGGTTATGCTGAATACGGCTCCGGGCAGGGCCGCCAGAACCGTAAAGTGCTTGAAAGCCAGGGCGACTGCCAGCCCTGTGTTTTGTGTGCCAACTTCTATAGCAACAGTACGGGCGGTGGGTACATTCATTCCACACAGCCTGGCAAAAAAGTACCCTGACACCAGCCCCAGAATGTTATGCAGAAGAACCGCCAGAACCACTGCGACAGAAACCGTGGTAAGCGTGTCTACATTCAGTGCAACCACCAGGGCAATGCCACAACTGATGGCGGCAACGGCAACAGAGGGCAGGCAGGGTTTAATGCGACTGACCTGCCGTGGACAGAAATAATTAAGAAGCACTCCTACGGCCACTGGAAGAATAATGATTTGCAGAATGCTGAGCAGCATACCGACCTTATCAACCTCAACTACGGTACTTAAGTACAAAGAACTCAGTAATGGCATAATGACAACCGCCAGTAATGTTGACAGGGTTGTCATGCCAATCGACAGTGCAATTCGTCCTCCTGCCAGATAGGCAAGCACATTGGAGGCTGTCCCGCCGGGTGCAGTACCTACCAGTATCATTCCCACCAGCAGTTCCCGGGAAAGGGAAAAGTTCATGCTGATGATGTAGGCCAGAAGAGGCATCAGGATAAATTGCAGGCAAACACCCATAACCAGAGGACGTACATCAGTTAACGCCTCGCGCAGATCAGCTATCGTCAAAGTCAGTCCCATGGCAAGCATAATAATGGCTAAGAGGAGAGACATGGCGGGTTTATAAGGGGCAATGGCAGAGCTGAAATAATAGCCAGCGATCAGACCACACAGTGCCCATAAAGGCAGTAATCTGGAAAACAGGATTATGATCCTCTTGATTTCAGGTATTTTCGTTTTCGACAATATAGCAGGTTTATTGAAACCATCCGTGGTACTTGCTGTGGCCAATCAGGGTGATGCTGTGGCCAATCAGGGTGAACTGGTGGCTGATGGTGGTTTTGCCAATAACCGGGGCTGCTGTACATACTCTTGCCGGAAAAAACAGAAAAGCCAGAAAAGCAGCAATGGCCAGAAAAAGGGTTGGCAGAAGGGGCATTTTATTGTTCAGTTTTCTTTAAATGACACCCGCCGGGAATCTCGATGGTCAGGTCACTTTTGGCGTGGCAGCAACAGGGCAGAATCCGACCCTCTGGTATAAAGGCGATGGGTTCGCTGGTGTACTCCACCTCACCTTCGAGCAGCTGTACCTGACAGCTGCCACAAAAGCCTTCACGACACTGGTAATCGACATTAACCTTCTGAGACTCCAGGGCTTCCAGCAGGTTCAGCTCGCTTCTGGGAATAAAGCTGAACCCTTCAATAATCTTGATGATATTGGCCAACGGGAGTCTCCTGTCGTCTGTTAGTTGGTTATGGCGATAGTGCTACAGCGGGGTGAAGCTACAGTGAAAAGTTACTGAAATCTTCCGACCCCACTTCGCTGTCTATCTGCCCCACCAGGTAAGAGCTGACTTCAACTTCCTGCGGTGCTACCTGCACATTGTCGCTGTTCAGCCAGCTGTTCATCCACGGCAGAGGGTTCTGGATCGGTGCAAAGGCCGGTTCCATGCCGATGGCAGACATGCGCTGGTTGGTAATGTATTCCACATACTGGCTGAGAATATCCTTGTTCAGGCCAATCATTGAACCGTCCTGGAACAGATATTCAGCCCACTCTTTTTCCTGCTTTGCGGCTTCAATAAATATCTCTCTGGCTTCGCTATGCAGTGACGTGGCGATGTGAGCCATTTCCGGATCATCCTTACCTTCCGCCATAATCTGCAGCATGTGCTGGGTTCCCGTCAGGTGCAGGGCTTCATCACGGGCGATCAGTTTAATGATCTTGGCGTTGCCTTCCATGGTGGAACGCTCGGCAAAGGCAAAGCTGCAGGCAAAGCTGACATAAAAGCGAATGGCTTCCAGCACGTTGATGGATACCACCGTCAGGTAAAGTCGGCGTTTCAGGTCGGTGATCGACACATGAACCGTTTTGCCATTCACCTGGTGCTCACCTTCTCCCAGCACGTTGTACTGGTTGATGCCTTCAATCAGGTCGTCGTAATAACGGGTGATGTCGGAAGCCCGCTGAACAATAGCGCTGTTGGTGACAATATCATCGAATACGGCTGAAGGCTCCGGCAGGATATTGCGGATAATGTGGGTGTACGAACGCGAGTGGATGGTTTCGCTGAAAGCCCAGGTCTCAAGCCAGGTTTCCAGTTCTGGCAGGGAGACAATGGGCAGCAGGGCGACATTGGGGGAGCGTCCCTGAATCGAGTCCAGCAGGGTCTGATACTTCAGGTTGCTCAGAAAAATATGCTTTTCATGTTCTGGCAGAGCCGCGAAATCGCTGCGGTCTGTTGACAGGTCCACCTCTTCAGGTCGCCAGAAAAACGACAACTGTTTTTCAATCAGCTTTTCGAAGACGGGGTGTTTCTGCACGTCGTAGCGGGAAACGTTGACATTGCGACCAAAAAACATGGGTTCTTCGGTGGCATTGAACAGTTCCTGGTTGAAAGTGGTGTAGCTCATAGTATTTGTTTATCCGGGTCGCCGCAGCGACCACGACTGGGTTGAGTTGAAGGGTCGTTAAATCTTGCAGGCTCCACCGGCACAACCGTCGTCGGCCTCTTCGTGGGAGTCCGCTGCGCCATCACGGGTGTTATGGTAGTAAAGCGTTTTAACACCCAGTTTGTAGGCGGTTAACAGGTCTTTCAACAACAGTTTAACGGGTACCTTGCCACCTTCGAAACGAGCCGGGTCATAGTTGGTGTTGGCTGAAATCGTCTGATCTACAAACTTCTGCATAATAGCCACCAGTTGCAGGTAACCGTCATTACTTTCGATGTCCCAGAGCAATTCGTAACGTCCACGGAGTTCTTCATAGTCCGGAACGACCTGCTTGAGAATCCCGTCTTTGCTGGCTTTTACGCTGACATAGCCTCGTGGGGGCTCTATACCATTGGTGGCATTACTGATCTGGGATGATGTTTCAGAGGGCATCAGGGCGGTCAGGGTGGAATTGCGCAGCCCGTATTCCCGAATCTCACTGCGCAGGGCTTCCCAGTCCAGATGCAGAGGTTCCGGGCAGACACTGTCCAGATCCTGCTTGTAGGTATCGACAGGCAGGATGCCTTTGGCGTAAGTGGTTTCATGGAATTTGGTGCAGGTTCCCTGTTCCCTGGCTAACCGGTTAGAAGCTTTCAACAGATAATACTGGATTGCTTCAAAGGTTTTATGGGTCAGGCCATTGGCGGAACCGTCGGAGTAGCGCACATTGTTTTTTGCCAGATAGTTGGCAAAGTTGATCACTCCCACCCCCAGTGGACGACGCCCCATGGTGGCGGTATAGGCGGCAGGCAGCGGGTAGTCCTGGTAGTCCAGAAGGCTATCCAGTGCGCGTACCAGCAGGTCGGCCAGTGCTTCCAGTTCGTCCAGCTGATCGACCTTGCCAAGGTTGAAGGCGGCCAGGGTGCACAGGGCAATTTCACCGTCTTCATCCATAACATGCTGCAGGGGCTTGGTGGGCAGGGCAATTTCCAGACAGAGGTTGCTCTGGCGCACTGGGGCGACAGCAGGATCAAAGGGGCTGTGAGTGTTGCAGTGGTCAACGTTTTGCAGATAAATGCGGCCGGTACTGGCACGCTCTGAGGCAAACAGGGAGAACAGCTCAACGGCTTTCAGGGTCTTTTTGCGAATACTGTCGTCTTTTTCATACTGTTCATACAGTACTTCAAACTGTTCCTGGTCCTGGAAAAAGGCGTCGTAAAGACCGGGTACATCGCTGGGGGAGAACAGGGTGATATTGCCACCCTGAATCAGGCGCTGGTACATCAGGCGGTTAAACTGAACGCCATAGTCCAGATGCCGTACACGGTTCTCTTCGACCCCGCGGTTGTTTTTCAGTACCAGCAGGTTTTCCACCTCGTAGTGCCAGAGCGGGTAAAACAGAGTGGCTGCTCCGCCCCTGACGCCGCCCTGGGAGCAGGATTTTACAGCGGTCTGAAAGTGCTTGTAGAAAGGGATACAGCCGGTGTGAAAGGCTTCGCCGTTACGGATCGGGCTGCCAATGGCACGGATTCCTCCGGCATTAATCCCAATGCCTGCCCGTTGACTGACGTATTTTACAATAGCGCTGGAGGTTGCGTTGATGGAATCCAGAGAGTCACCGCACTCAATCAGGACACAGGAACTGAACTGCCGTGTGGGGGTTCTGACCCCCGCCATGATCGGTGTTGGCAGAGACAGCTTGAAAGTGGACACCGCATCATAAAAACGACGAATGTAGTCAATTCGGGTTGCTTTTGGATAGCTTGAAAACAGGCAGGCTCCGATCAGCATATAGAGCATTTGCGGGCTTTCGTAGTAGGTGCCGGTGACACGGTTCTGAACCAGGTATTTGCCTTCGAGCTGTTTAACGGCTGCATAACTGAAGTTCATGTCGCGCTGATGGTCAATGAAACTGTCCATCTGGCTGAATTCAGCTTCACTGTAGTCTTTTAAGAGGTGGGTGTCGTATTTTTTGGCTTCGCAGAGTTTCTGGACATGGTCGTACAGGGCCGGAGGCTCAAACTGACCGTAGGCTTTTTTACGGAGATGGAAAATCGCCAGCCTGGCCGCTAGGTACTGATAATCAGGTGCTTGCTCTGAGATCAGGTCAGCAGCGGATTTGATCAGGGTCTCGTGGATATCAGTGGTCTGGATGGCATCATAGAACTGTATATGTGACTTCAGCTCTACTTCTGAGACAGAAACATTGTTTAATCCTTCAGCAGCCCAGGCGATCACCTTGTGAATCTTGTCCAGATCCAGCTGCTCCTTGTCGCCGTTTCGCTTGGTGACCAGGATATTTTTGTTCATTCAACCCTTACCTGTAAATCAATATATTGTGTTTTCGTTGTCGACAAGAAACCTGTCGACTGCACCTTTCTCGGGAGGCAGAAACCAGAAAGCTAATGGGAGATGCTGATTGTGTACTTATAACCCGGATCGATAAAAAATCAGGATCAACTGCAACATGTATCTTAGAAAGTAAGCCCTGACTGATGGTTATCCGAGAGCCTTTAAGCATTCTTCCCTGATATTTAGCATTCTTACAGCGCCAGATCTGTGCTTTTGAGTACTCGCAGTCAGCGGTACTGTCATAACATCTTGTGGGGTGCTGAATACGAGATATACAACATGTTGTGTATGTCTTGTTTATATACACAAGATAATGCGGTATTGGGATAAGTTCAAGTTGACACTGTCGTGGAAATGCAGTGGATAACCTGTGAATTTATTTTTATGTTAGTGTTTGCAAACTGGCAGTTTGTCTTTCTTATCGCACTCAAGCAGTATTCAACAGGTCGTAGTTGAGACCCAATTTTTTTTATAATAAAAAGGAATATAATCTGGACTAAAGATAAGAAAAATACTATTGATTTTTCCTGATTCCGACAGTTATGCGACTTTCAACAACCACAATATATAGTGTTTGAGATTTTAACGGATTTGCGCGGATTTTGCCGTGAAAAAAATTCCTTTGTCCTGAACTGTTTTTATCCATTGAATGTCGAACGGGTAGTGATACTGGAATAAGCCGCGGCTGTAACTGCTTAACAGACAGGATTCTGGCGTGGGGGTGTAGTAGTATCTTGCACAATAATTCATACGCTGGAAATTTGGTTGTGGAAAATACAGAGACAGGTCGAATACTGATCGTTGAGGACGATGAGCGGCTGGCGACCCTGACCAGGGATTATCTTCAGAACAATGGCCTGCAGGTCACTGTGGAAGGCGATGGCGGCAAGGCGGTTGAACGCATCCTGAAGGAACGCCCGGATCTGGTCGTGCTGGATCTGATGTTGCCCGGAGAGGATGGCATCTCCATCTGCCGCCGGGTTCGGGGACAGTATCACGGCCAGATTTTAATGCTGACGGCACGGGCTGAAGACCTTGACGAAGTTCTGGGGCTGGAAATGGGGGCTGACGACTATGTGGCCAAGCCGGTTCGTCCCAGGGTTTTGCTGGCTCGTATCCGGGCTTTGCTGCGCCGGGCGGTTGCGCCGGTGGAAGAAGAACAGGAACAGGCCGTCAGTCGTCTGACTTTTGGCCCACTGGTTGTCGATAACGCTATGCGCGAAGCCTGGTTGAATCAGGCCAGTATTGAGCTGACCAGTGCCGAGTTCGACCTTTTGTGGCTACTCTGCTCCAATGCAGGGCGGGTTCTGAGTCGGGAAGAGATTTTTGCCCAGCTGCGTGGTATTGAATACGACGGTCAGGACCGGTCCATTGATGTCCGTGTATCCAGAATTCGCCCCAAAATTGGTGATGACCCGATGCATCCCCGCCTTATCAAAACAGTGCGCAGTAAAGGCTATCTGTTTGTAAAAAGTGATTGAGTCAGATGCCTGGCCGGGAATCGTGCCTGGTCAGGCCCATGGCGCTAACAGGTTAGATTTGTGAGTAGTATTTTTCTCCGAATATATGGCGGGCTTCTTTTCACGCTGGTGCTGGTGGCTGTGCTGTCTGGCATCTCAGTGACGCTGATTAATGACCACCGTCTGGGTGAGTATCGGGAAGATATGGTTCGGGGCACATTCCGGCTGGTGTCAGAGAGCCTGCAGGAATTGCCCGAGCAGGAACGTCAGGCGTGGCTGGATGAGTGGGCTTACCGTGTTGCTATTCCTTTTTCAGTCGTAACGGTTGATCAGTCCGGACTCAGTAAAAAGGCGTTGGAGCATATGGATCGTTCCGGTGTGTCTGTTCAGATGCTGGATAACAGCCGGGCGCTGGTATCTACCCGTCTTGATCAGAACCGGTTGCTGCAAGGCTGTGTGTTGAATATATCGGAGCAGATTATCAATGGCACACTGAGTTTGCTCCGGGAAAAGCTTCTGCGCTACGCACCCGCAGAACGGGAGCAGCGTTTGCAGGCGTTAGCCGTCGGCTCTTTCAGCTATCCGGTGCATCTGCTTAAGGAAGCCCAGGCCCGGTTGCTGCCGGTTCAGCAGGAGGAGTTGCGTCAGGGCAGTATGCTGATGCTGCTGGATGAGGAAGGGCAGAGCATTTCCATGTATACCAGCCTGCCGGATACGGGCCAGCTGTTGCGGCTGGGGCCACTGAGGTTGCTGAACCCTTATCCCTTTAAGCTGATGATTTCCATCGGTCTGTTTATGCTGACCTCCATCAGTCTGGCGATTTATATCCTGGTTCGTGGGATGGAGAAACGCCTGCGTCGGCTGGAGCGCGCTGCCACACGTTTCAGCCGGGGTGATTTTGATGTACGGGTCTCTATTGGCGGAACCGATTCCATTGGCCGCCTTGCTTCTGCCTTCAATGCCATGGCGGGCTACATTCAGCGTTTACTGAGCCTGAAGAAGGAGATGATTCGTGGTGTCTCCCATGAACTGCGAACACCGGTGGCGCGCCTGCGTTTTGGCCTGGATCTGATTGCTGACGCAGAAACCAGTGAAGAGCGCGAGAAACAGCTGGAAGGTATGGATAAGGATATCGAAGAACTGGATAACCTGGTTGACGAATTTCTGACCTATGCCAATCTGGAGCAGTCTGCTCCGGAGATTCGTTATAAACGACACGATGTTGATAAAGTGGTAGCGCAGGTCGTCAGTGAATACGGGCGGCTGCAGGACCGTGTGGACATTGAACATATTCCCTGCAATGTGCTGAACCCAAGACGTTTCGCAGACGTTGACCGACGCTATATCCATCGTGCCATTCAGAACCTGATTGGCAATGCCTGCCGCTACGCCGACAGTAAAGTGCAGGTAAGGTTTTCATCCACTCAGGAGACCTGCCGCGTCGATGTTGATGATGATGGGCCGGGCATCGCCGAGGAAGAGTGGGACCGGGTTTTCTCTGCTTTCAGTCGTCTTGACGACAGTCGTACCCGCAACACTGGTGGTTATGGTTTGGGGCTTTCCATTGTCCGCCGGATTATGTACTGGCATAACGGTCGGGCGATGGTCAGTCACAGCCCGATGGGTGGTGCCCGGTTCAGCCTGGTATGGCCCCGCAAGCAGCGGCGTTAGTTGTAAACCTTTTCTGTCGTTTAGTTGACCTGAAATCCAATTTGAAGCATTCTGCATTCTCTACCACACTCATTCACGTCTGTGAGTGAGCGTGGCAGAGACGATCATGACCAGAATAAATCCAATAAACGTATGACAACATCACCTCCGAGGAGGGTGGCAATGGCGACTTCACATTGTGTTGGTTTTCCCAGAATTGGCAAATTTCGTGAGCTGAAAAAAGCAACAGAAGCATACTGGAGAGGTGATCTCGATCAGTCTGCCCTGATGGCTGAAGGCAAGCGTTTACGGTCAATGCACTGGCGAATGCAACAGGATGCCGGTATGGACTGGGTCGCTACGGGGGATTTTGCCTGGTACGACCAGATGTTGAACCATTCCATGATGCTGGGAGCAATTCCGCACAGGTTTGAAGGCAACGTTGAAGGTCAGGCTGATAACCTGCTGGATACCCAGTTTCGGATGGCAAGAGGGCGTGCGCCCAGCGGTCAGGCAGCAGCGGCCTGTGAAATGACTAAGTGGTTTGATACCAACTATCACTATATTGTGCCTGAACTGCACCAGGGGCAGACGTTCCGGTTGACCAGCCGGGCGGTAATCGAACAAACCATAGAAGCTCAGGAGCAGGGATTTAATGCCAAGCCTGTGTTGATAGGGCCATTAACCTGGTTATGGCTTGGCAAGGTTAAAGGAGAATCCTTCGACCGGCTGGAGCTGCTTGATGAGCTGATGACGGTTTATGGGCAGGTGCTGGCGGAGCTGGCAGAAACCGGTGCTCAATGGGTGCAGATTGATGAGCCCATTCTGGCTCTGGATTTACCACAACCGTGGTTGCAGGCATTTGAGAGTGTTTATAACAGGCTGCAAACACCTGCTATCAAGATCATGCTGGCAACCTACTTTGGTGGCTTGCAGGATGCAACGACGACTGTCGTTAATTTGCCGGTTGAAGGTTTGCATATTGATCTGGTTCGCGCACCTGAACAGTTACTCTCTGAGCTGGACCGGTTACCTGCTTATAAAACCCTGTCTGTCGGCGTGATTGATGGCAGAAACATCTGGCGTTCTGACCTTTCAGCGATTCTGGAACAGCTAAAACCAGCCCGTGAGAGGCTGGGTGAACGACTGTGGGTTTCTTCCAGCTGTTCATTGCTGCATGTTCCGGTTGATCTCGACTCGGAAGAACGGCTGGATGAAGAAACGAAATCCTGGCTTGCTTTTGCGGTACAGAAGTGTGAAGAAATTGCAGTACTGGGCAAGGCGTTGTCAGGTGATAACAGCGACAAAACCAGGGCGCTGGTGGCCTTGTCAGATGCCGTCGCCTGTAGTCGCAGAGCGTCCCGAAGAATACATCGGGAAGAGGTTCAGCAAAAAACAGATGCCATTACTCCCGAGCTGATGCAGCGACATTCTCCCTTTGCTGAAAGATATAGCCTGCAACGGGAAAAGCTGAAGTTACCGCTGTTCCCTACCACCACAATCGGGTCTTTTCCCCAAACGAAAGAGATACGTCGGCAGCGTAGTCTTTATCGAAAACAGCAGCTGGACAGGCAGGAATATCTTGAGTCCATGCAGCAGGAAATACAGGCCACAATAAAACGACAGGAGGCGTTAGGTCTGGATGTTCTGGTTCATGGTGAAGCAGAGCGCAATGATATGGTGGAGTATTTTGGTGAACAGCTGGATGGTTTTGCCTTTACTGAGTACGGCTGGGTGCAGAGTTATGGTAGCCGGTGCGTAAAGCCGCCCATTATTTATGGTGATATCAGCCGCCCTGCGGCTATGACCGTTGACTGGAGCGTATTTGCCCAGCAGCAGACCAGTAAGGTGATGAAAGGTATGCTCACGGGGCCGGTGACGATTCTTCGCTGGTCTTTCCCACGGGATGACGTTTCTCAAAAAACCTCCTGTGAGCAGCTGGCGTTGGCACTGCGTGAAGAAGTGACGGACCTGGAGCAGGCAGGGATTGGCGTCATTCAGATTGACGAACCAGCGATCAGGGAGGGTCTGCCTCTGAGAAAGGCAGACTGGCCAGAGTACCTGGACTGGGCGGTGAACTGTTTCCGGCTGACAGCCGGTGGTGTGCAGGATGATACCCAGATTCATACCCACATGTGTTACAGCGAGTTCAATGACATCATTGAATACATCGCTGCCATGGATGCGGATGTCATCACCATTGAAACCTCACGGTCTGACATGCAGCTGCTGGATGCTTTTGAGGAGTTTGAATATCCCAATGAAATTGGCCCCGGGGTTTATGATATTCATTCGCCCAATGTGCCGGAGCGGGAATGGATGAAACAGTTGATTAAGAAAGCGGCTGAAAAGATTCCGCCTGAAAGGTTGTGGGTGAACCCGGATTGTGGTCTGAAAACCCGTGACTGGCCGGAAGTGGAAGAAGCTCTGACCAATATGGTTCAGGTTGCCAGAGAGTTAAGAGCCGAATATTAACCCGTTGCCTCCGCCAGCGTTGCTGGCGGAGTGCATTCCTTTTTACCGCCTGGTGATTGGCCTGGCTTTGACCTGCAATTCAATTTCCGGGGAGGGTTCTTTAAAGGTAAATCCGGCTTCCTCGTTATCAGGGGCCAGAATGCCGACACTTCTAACCGTGCGGGATATCATGGTGTCGATAAACACGGTTTGTGCTTCCTCTCCCGGCATCACGGCATATTCCACTTTATAGGTGTGATTCATCACATCATCATGAAAATAGAGTTTTCTGGTTGTATAACCCGGTAATTCGATACTTTGCTGTTGCAGCGGTCTGCCATCAATCAGAAGATTAGTCTCCAGCTGATAATAAACCTCTTCAGTACCGTTTTTGGAAAGACTTCCACAGGCCGAAATAAACAATAACAGCGGCAATATCAAAAGTTTGAGAGCTGATTTCATGGGTAGTTATTCTGATCCTGAAAGTTGAGAGCCATTGTAGCAAAGACCAGCAAAGTCGCAGTTCTTGTAAAAAACAGTTGTTCTCTCAAATCAATAGGGTGTTAAATCAATTAATACCTGCCTGAAGTGGCTACTTTCTCTGGCAGGCATTGCGTGTCACAGGGACGGGACAGAAAAATAACAATGATTAAAGTCAATCAGCTCAACAGGAATGTACGAGGGTTGAAGCCATCAGCCACACTGCAAATTAACGAAGACAGTAATCGCCTGATTCAACAGGGACGGGACATCATTAAACTGGGGCTTGGGCAATCCCCGTTCCCGGTTCCGGAAGTGGTCGTCAGTGCGTTAAGGTTGCACGCCCATGAAAAAGATTATCTGCCTGTAAAAGGTCTTTATTTATTACGTGAAACGGTTGCCCGTTATTACCAACGCCGGGATGGAATTCCCTGGCAGGCGGAAGATGTTCTGGTGGGGCCCGGTTCCAAGGAATTAATTTTCAATTTGCAGATGGCTTGTGAAGGTGACCTATTGATTCCTGCCCCTTCATGGGTTTCCTATGCCCCTCAGGCTCAGTTGTTAGGTCGCAAGGTTTTTCACTTGCCCACTAAACCAGAAAACCACTGGCGACTTCAGGCGGATGAACTGGATGCTTTCTGTCAGCAGGAACCTGAACGAACCCGCATTTTAATTCTGAATTACCCCAGTAACCCAACCGGTTGCAGTTATGATGCTGACAGTCTGAAGGCGTTAGCAGAGGTCGCCCGACTATACGGCATTATTGTGGTAGCCGATGAGATTTATGCGGAAACTACCTTTGCTGGCAATCATCAGTCAATGTCTGTGTATTATCCCGAAGGAACAGTCATCAGCAGTGGTCTCAGTAAATGGTGTGGTGCCGGAGGCTGGCGGCTGGGAGTAATGCTGCTGCCTGATACATTAAGACCTTTGCAGGATGCTATGGCTATTATTGCCAGTGAAACCTTTACGTCTATCAGCGCGCCAACCCAGTATGCGGCCTGTACGGCTTTTTCAGAGTCAGCCGCGCTGGACGCCTACCTGGTGGCAACCCGTGCAGTATTAAAACGAATTTCTTCGTATATGGTCAAAAGGTTGCGGGCTGTCGGGCTGAAAATGGAGGAACCGGTTGGCGGTTTTTATCTGCTGACCAGCTTTGCAGCCCTGCGAGCGAAACTGGAACAGAAGGGTATTTTTTCATCGGAACAGCTCTGTGAGAAACTTCTGGAGGAGACCGGTGTCGCCTTGTTGCCGGGTTCGGACTTTGGTTTAGACGACAGTCAGTTGTACACTCGCATGGCATTTGTTGATTTTGATGGTGACAGGGCGCTGAATGCAATAAACGACAGTAGTCTTTCTGAAGAGGCTTTTGTTGAGGCGAATTGCCCAAAGCTGGTACAGGCCTGTGATCGAATCGAAAACTGGTCGAAATAATAGATTAAAAGAACAACATGAAAAACTTTTTCAGGGCGGTTGCTGTGGGAGCCGCAATTACGCTGGCAGGGTGCCAGTCCGTTTCTACCACCTCATCCGGCACCATTGGTGTTCAGAGACAGCAGCAAATGGTGACCATGCTTTCTGAAAGTGAAGTGAACCAGATGGCTGCCGAGGCTTACCGTAAAGCGCTGGCAAAAGGAAAAAAGGACGGTACGCTTAACCAGAATCATAAACAGCTGAAACAACTGCGGGCGATTGCCGACCGGTTGGTGAAGCAGGTGGGGGTGTTTCGAATGGATGCCCTGCACTGGGACTGGGAAGTTAATCTGCTAACCAGTCAACAGCTGAACGCTTACTGTATGCCGGGAGGTAAGATTATGTTTTACACCGGCATTCTGGATGAATTAAAGCTGACTGATGATGAGATTGCCGCGATTATGGGGCATGAAATGGCCCATGCCCTGCGTGAACACGGTCGGGAAGCCATGTCCCATGCCTATGTGCAGCAACTGGGGTTCAGTGCGGCTGCCGCCTTGCTGGGAGCAGGCCGGAGCGCGATGCAGATGGCTGATGCTGTGGTGAATTACGGCATGACTTTGCCAAACAGCAGAACCAATGAGGTGGAGGCAGACCTGATTGGCCTTGAGCTGATGGCAAGGGCTGGCTATGACCCCCATGCCGCAGTGACGCTCTGGGAAAAAATGTCAGCGGCGGGTGGCGGTAGCCCGCCCGAATTTATGAGTACTCATCCCGCACATAACACGCGAATATCTGGCTTACGTGCCAGTATTCCCAAGGTGCGGCATCTGGGGGGGAAGGATTAATCTGCCTGTTTCCTGCTTACATTAACTGAAAATAAGAAGAGGCTAACCATCCCATTAACTATGCTGACACAGGGGGGGGGAGCGTCAGGGTGATCAATTAGAAAATAGGATTTTCCTCGGCTGAGACTTATACTGATGCCCCTTGTCCAACACGAGCAGCGGAGAATCAGGATGCCCACAGCAGAAATTCCATCTACAGCCAAAAGTGTGATTTGCGATATCGACGGCGTCATCCTCCATAATAACCAGATTGTGCCGGGAGCCGATCAATTTATCCACAGGCTGCTGGAACGCGATGTCCCACTGCTCATGCTGACAAACTACCCCTCACAAACACCAAAGGATTTGCAAAATCGCTTTGCCTCTGTGGGCATCAACATTCCTGAACATCACTTTTTTACTTCCGCCATGGCCACCGCTGAATTTCTGAAGCGCCAGGATGGCCACAAAGCCTTTGTCATTGGCGAAGGCGCTCTTATGCATGAACTGTACAAAGCCGGTTTCACCATGACTGATATCAACCCGGACTTTGTGGTCGTCGGAGAGACCCGCAATTTTAACTGGAACATGATTCATATGGCGGCCAGGTTTGTCGTTGATGGTGCCCGTTTTATCGCCACCAATCCTGACACCCATGGCCCGGACATGTCGCCAGCCTGTGGCGCTCTCTGCGCCCCCATTGAGCGAATTACTGGCAAAAAACCATTTTATGTCGGCAAGCCCAGCGCCTGGATTATCCGGGCGGCCCTGAACCAGATGGAGACTCATTCGGACTGCACCCTGATTATTGGCGACAATCTGAAAACCGATATTCTGGCAGGTTTCCAGGCAGGGCTGGAGACGGTTCTGGTATTATCTGGCGTCAGCAAAACCGCTGATATCGAACAGGTGCCTTTTAAGCCAAATCATATTTTTCCATCCGTGACAGATATTGACCTTATTTAACCGAAATCACTGCTTGCGCCTTAGGATAACGCACTTTATATGGTGCAAAAGTACCATTAAAACCGGCAATTTATGTTATATACCCGGTGTACCGCTGGCTTATACCTTTGCTATGATGCTCCGGACTTATTTCTATTAAAATAAAGGCTGTTCTAATGGCATTTGAACTCGAAGACTTCCAGGAACAAATCAAAACTCACAACATTCTGCTTTATATGAAGGGCTCCCCTAAACTGCCCCAGTGCGGCTTTTCGTCCAAGGCTGTCCAGGTACTGATGGCCTGTGGTGAACAGTTTGCTTTTGTAGACATTCTGGCAAACCCTGAAATTCGCGCTAACCTGCCAAAATACGCTAACTGGCCAACCTTCCCTCAGTTGTGGGTAGGTGGTGAGCTGGTTGGCGGCTGTGACATTCTGATTGAAATGTATAACAGTGGCGACCTGCAGAAACTGATTTCCGAGGCGGCTGGCAAAAGCGAATAATCTTTACAGACTGCTCCGGGGTTGGACTGTTTCGTTGATGCAGTCCAACCTGTTGAGTGGGAGCGGCAGAGTTATTCGTCAGCACTTTGCGACAGCAGATAGTTTTCTGTACCCAGTATTTTGATCTGGTGCAAGTGTACTTCCAGGCTATCCATGTGCTCCTCTTCAGCCGTCAGTATTTTTTCCAGCAGTTGCCTTGAACCAAAATCCCCAACTTTCTCACAGTACTTAATGCCTTCCTTTAAAACCGGTATGGCTTTCTTTTCCTGTTGCATGTCCGACTCAAGAATGCCCTGAACCGAATTAGAGAGAATGGGTTTGTCCAGATTTTTAAAGTCCGGCATCCCTTCCAGAAATAATATTCGTTCTATTAGCCAGTCGGCATGCCACATTTCTTCAATGGATTCTTTGTAGACTTCTTTGCCCAGCTTTTTAACGCCCCAGTTTTTCAGCATGCTGGAATGCAGGTAATACTGGTTAATGGCTGTCAGCTCATTCATCAACGCCTTGTTCAGGTGTTCGATAACAGTTTGGTCACCAGTCATGATAGATATCCGTTAGAGGAAAAATAGGAAAGGGTTACCCATACGCTTATCAAGTATGATGTGACATCACCATCTGTCAAAAACTATTTTTCAATGCTATCTTGTTGAAAGATAACAATAATATTTATCATTTGTATTTGGTGTTTTGAATTAAAGCACTAATTAGTGCCTGTCAGAAAACCTATGAAAATTGAGTCACTGACATTCATCAAACAGTAGAACTGCTCCGCAAGCATTATCAGAGTCTCGCTTATAGGGCACTTCTTGATCAAAGTGCTTGCAAAATAGCCAAAACTGCCATTTTACGAACGTGCAGAACCCTCATGCACCCATGATCAAATTTCGGACGGCAAAAGACTGCTGTCAGTAGGGCTAAAAATCCCGTTCTTGTAAAATCCTGCCCAAGCGCTTCAGGTTGCCACCCACAACCGCAAGGGCAACATAGCGCTTGAAGGCATCAATGCCCTTGTCCGGACATTTATCGAGGCCATTGGCTTCCAGAGCATTAATGTCAGACTCTACGGCGGAATGCTTTCTTTTTGCCCGGGTAAACTCAAGGTGGTGCTCTCGTTTTTTGTCTTCTGCGGAAAGCCTGCCTTTCTTCGGCAGAATGGTTCGTTCCAGAAAGCCATCAAGTTCCTCAAGGTTGGCGGGGCTCCAGAACCCTTTGTCATAACTGACCTGGCTCAGCATGGGAAAGCGTTGTTTTGCTCCTTTTGCGATAGGCACTGCAACCTGATCGTCTGTCTGCTTTTGCATCACATGGTGATTCAGCGTGAAGCCAAACTGGTCTTGCAGTACGCATACCCGCAACCCCAACTCTACAGGAACTCCGGCTTTACCCTTGCTGATCCATTCTGTGTGGGGTTCAAAAATCGAGAACACCTTGTCGCTGTGAGGAATCTGCTGATGCTCGATCACCCGACGATAAATCAGATTAATCTGGTGACGACTGTGGGCAATGTAGTATTTGAGATTCTCCAGCGCAGACTCATCGGGGGCGCTTTTTTCTACCAGGGCAGCTGTGCTTTCTGCCTTGCGGATAATGTCGAGACTGTACTTAATGTATTCAAGGTGTGCCGTTTCAATATCGTGCTGACGTGACCGCTGTTTAAACTCGCAGGCAGCAACGGAATGTTTCAGATTCCGCACCTTGTGATAGCGCTTTCGATGCTGTTTTTTCAGGTATTCCCGCTGACGCCACGCTGGTAACTGGTACTGGCCAGCCAGGGTGGACGCAAACTCAATAGCCTTACGACAGGCATCGTTTAACAGGCTGATGTCTGTGGGAAAATGAACATCGGTCTTGACTACAAACGAATCGGCACGGCCATATAGCGGCTCATCTTTTTTTTAACCAGTTGATGGCCTGCTGCCACGACAATCTGGTTTACCTGGTCCAGTATTTCGGGCGTGAACAGGCTGATATTATCCTGCAATGTCTGGATATGATAAGAGTGCGTGCAGTAAGGACCGTGCCCAAGCATTTTCCGTAGCGTGCCGTGTTCATTGGCCAGCTCCTGAAGACGGTCATAATCACAGTTAGTGACCAGCCGCAGGGTGCCAAACACCAGTATGTTCCAGAGATCCATACCGGGACGACCATTATTACTGCTGGCAGGAATCATACTTTCAAGAACTTGAAAGACCTGCTCTCTCAGATCAGGTGTAACCCATATGTGCTGCAAGCCCCGCAAAAGCCGGGGAATATCATCTCTGGACTTGGGGTTGAATGTGATGGCGGAGATATCAACCTCGCCCAACTGCATTTGTGGATTAATGGTTTGACGCATAAACTCGAAAACAGCCTGTCTGGGAAAATCTTCGAGTATTATATTTGGCCTCAGGCTGTGTTTTTCAAGGGCTTGAGGGTTTTCGGACAGGCACTAATTAATTCAGAGCTTAATTTAAAACGACCTGAATTCGTATCATAAGTGCATAACCTCTGTAACCAGAGGATTGTTTCAGAACCTTTGAAGTGAATCAGAACTCAGGGGTATTCTGTAAAGCAACCAAACCATACAGAGGAAGCCAAGGATGGCCTATACACACCTGAGCTCTGAAGAGAGATATTATATCGAAACTGAACTCAAAAATGGGACTTCACAAAACAAAATTGCTAAAAAGCTTGGCCGTTCACAGCCTACCGTGTCGCGAGAAGTAAACCGCAATAAAGGGCAAAGAGGGTACAGGCACCAACAGGCTAATCGCACAGCTCGGCAGCGGCACAAAGATAAGCCAAAAGCTATTAAGCTGACAGACGACATTAAACAACGTATTTCAAACGATATCCGTTCAGATTGGAGTCCTGAACAAGTGGCTGGAAGGCTTGAAAAGGACGGTGTAATCAAGCTGCATCATGAGACGATTTATCAATTTGTAGCGGATGATAAACGGCGCGGAGGCTCGCTCTATAAGCACTTGAGGCACCAGAAAAAAACTTATCGAAAGCGATACGGTTCAGCTCATAACCGAACCGGTATACCAAATCGGGTTGGCATTGAAGAACGCCCCGAAGTGGTCAACAACAGAGAGCGAGTTGGTGACTGGGAAGCTGATACTGTAATAGGTAAAAATCATAAAGGAGCCATCGCTACATTAGATGAACGAAAAACCAAGCTTCGCCTTGCTGTCCCTCTACCAGGCAAGAAGGCAAAAGCGGTTAAACAGGGAATAATTGACGTACTCAAGCCTCTGAAAAGGTTTGTAAAGACAATAACATACGACAATGGAAAGGAGTTTGTTCAGCATGAATCAATTGCCAAAGCTTTAAAATGTGACAGCTACTTTGCTGCCCCCTACCATTCTTGGGAAAGAGGCCAGAATGAGAATGCTAATGGTTTGCTAAGGCAGTATTTCCCCAAGTCGATGGAGCTTAATGGCGTGACAGAAAAAGATGTCATCATTGCAGTGGATAAGCTGAACAACAGGCCAAGAAAGTGCCTGGGCTACAAGACTCCTTATGAGGCATTTAAAGAGTCAACTGGAATAGATGCAAGAAAAGTCATGGGTTATGCACTTATGACTTGAATTCAGGCGATTTTAAAGTTTGCCAGCCACGAGTCTTACCTGATCGTGATCTCCATGTTCCAGTGCAGGATAATGAAGTGCCGGGCCTGTTGTGATCAGGTCAATACTGAAACCCGCATCAGAAAAAGCATGAGCCAGCTGGTCGGGATTAAAAAAATTGAAATAGCTTCTGGGCATTATTGAGTAGGCTAAGTCTCTCAATTCTCTGGCTTCAGGATCAGGTTCGTAATGACTCAACGCCTCGTCAATGAGACTGAGAATACCATCAACAGGGTCAAGGCGGTCAGGGTGCTTTTTCCGCTGAGCGACTTTTATTCCTTTCAGGTTAACTTTTTTAAACATTTGCGAGTCTTCACAGCCACAGGTTAATACAACCTTCCCATCGGGAATTAATAAACGTCGAAGTTGTTGTATTGCAGCAAGGGTTTCTTCGTGGTTTAGAAAGTGGAAGACCTCCGAACAGAGTATGCCTGAAAAATAATTATCAGGCAGGGGCATGCTGTCAGGTAGTTTAGCCAGATGAAAACTGAGCCGTTCGGCTTTGTCATGATGCTCCTGCTGAAGCAACTGCAGGCTGCCCTCGTCAATCTCGGTGGCATAGACTCTGGCACCATTGTTGATGGCTACCAGGCTGTTGTGACAGTTACCACAACCAATATCCAGCAAGGGGTTGCTATGGTTCCAACTGCCCAGCCAGTGGTCAATCAGTGGGTTGGTAGCGGAGAATGCCACACCTGCCCTGTGTGCCATTTTGTGGTAGAGCTTTTCTGGCTGTGACATAGCCTTGCCCTGCATCTGCCTTTCAGGAACAGAAGTATAGGTGCATTTTTGTGGTTGCCAGGTAAATAATCCCTATGTCCGGCATGAGTTGTGTCAATGGATGGTAGGGTTTGTGGTTATTTTTACTGTGCAAGTAGGCAGGAATACTCATGCCGTGTATGATTGGCAACGGCTTCAGAACATTGAGGCTCTGTATCAGCCAACGCAGACGTATCAGCCAACGCAGACGTATCAGCCAACGCGGACAGGTTGAATCTGCGTGTTGTTGAACGTGTTGTTGGACATAGTTAACTAACCGGAGATGAATAAATGGGCGTACTGGTAGGCAAGAAGGCTCCTGATTTTACCGTTCCAGCGGTTCTGGGTGATGGTACTATCGTTGATGAATTTTCCCTCTCGGAAGCCATTCGTGGAAAATACGGTATTCTGTTCTTCTACCCGCTGGACTTTACTTTCGTTTGTCCATCGGAGCTGATTGCCCTGGATCATCGTATAGACGCATTCAAAGAACGTAAAGTTGAAGTGATTGGTGTTTCTATCGACTCTCACTTTACTCACAACGCCTGGCGCAATACGCCCGTTAACGAGGGCGGTATTGGTCCGGTGAAGTATACCCTGGCTGCGGATATGACTCATCAGATCTGCAAGGACTATGATGTTGAGTCCGAAGGCGGTGTGGCTTTCCGTGGTGCTTTCCTGATTGACGACAAAGGTGTTGTACGCTCCCAGATCATTAATGACCTGCCACTGGGTCGTAATATGGACGAGCTGATCCGTCTGGTTGATGCACTTCAGTTCCATGAAGAGCACGGTGAAGTGTGTCCCGCTGGCTGGAATAAGGGCGACAAGGGGATGAATGCTTCTCCTGACGGTGTAGCCAGCTATCTGTCTGAAAGCGCGGAAGAGTTGTAAGTTTTTTGAATCCAGCCTGATAAGCTTTTTTGAAGAACGTAAAGGCGTTGCCATCAGTTGGTAGCGCCTTATTTTTAAATAATATTTTTTAATTTAATTCATTGTGTTCAATGAGCCTATTTTGTGCCTGTTTTATCGTTGATATCTATCAATAAGTGCTGATTTTTTTTCCTTAGGATGAATGCCGGATAATTGATAATTACTGGTCGAATTCTAATGAGTACACAAACCAATCAGCATTTTAACGCTGCGTCCCGTGAGTCCTTACCCGATAAACTGATGAACCTTGAAGTGTTCGGGATGTCTATTCACCTGTTTGCCGCAGCGGCCACCGTCATTCTTGTGGCGCACGCCTTTGATGTCCTGCCTGGGGGGTTGGTGGGCGGCCTGTCAATCAGTTTTGTCATCGGGGCCGTTTTTGGGGAGATTGGCAAGCGGCTTCCTTTCTGGAACCGCTACATTGGTGGTGCCCCGGTATTGATTTTTCTGGGTACGGCCTGGCTTGTGTACGCTGGCCTGATGTCAGAGCGCGAAGTGGCGGTGATTACGGACTTCATCAAAAACTATAAGTTTATTGACCTGTTCATTGCCGTATTGATTACGGGCAGTATTTTGTCGGTAAACCGCGTTTTGCTCCGTCGTTCTCTGGTTGGGTATATTCCTTCCATTTTGTTTGCGGTTGCCGGTGCTGCCGCCCTTGGGATTGCCTGCGGAATGATGTTCGGCATTTCACCCGGTGAAACGATTATGCTGTATGTCCTGCCCATTATGGGGGGAGGCAATGGTGCTGGCGCTGTTCCGCTGGCAGAGATTTATCAGCAGGCCACCGGAAATTCTGCCGAAGCTTACTACTCTGTAGCGATTTCCATTCTGACCATTGCCAATATCATTGCTATTGCTGCTGCTTCCATTCTGGACCGTCTGGGTAAAAAGTACTCAAACCTGACCGGTGATGGTGAGCTGGTTCGCAAGGGTAAGTTCAAGATTCCTGAAGACGACAAGCCTGGTCGTAAAATTACCCCACGGGATCTCGCCGTTGGTTTGCTGCTGGCTTGTACGGCTTATACCCTTGGTCACATTCTGTCCAAAATAGTACCGTCTTTTGCGGGTGTCAGTATTCACAGGTACGCCTACATGGTCATCGTTGTGGCGGTGATGAATATGTCTGGCATTGTTCCTGTGGAACTGAAAATCGGTGCCCAGAAAATGTCCCAGTTTTTCAGTAAGCAGATGCTTTGGGTTCTGATGGTGGGTGTGGGTGTTGCTTATACCGATCTTGGCGAAATCATTGCGGCGATTTCCCTGACCAACATTATCATGGCAACCATGATTGTGCTGGGTGCTGTTATCGGAGGTGCCCTGGGCGGGCGAGTGGCTGGTTTCTATGAGATTGAAACCGCTATTACCGCCGGTTTGTGTATGGCTAACCGTGGTGGCTCCGGCGACCTGGAAGTGATGGCTGCATCCAAGCGAATGCACCTGATCTCCTATGCCCAGATTTCATCACGCCTCGGTGGCGGGATTGTTCTCGTTATTGCTTCTGTCGCCTTTGGTATTCTGGCTTGATCGGCTGAAACTGTGCCGTTCTGCCTGACTTTTCTGCCCTGTCTCCATTCCCCTTGCCGGGCTGTGGTGACGGGGCAGAGAAAAAGGTTAAGGCTCTTTTATATTTTTCCAAAAAATGCTGCCCCTGTGTGGAACTAATAAGAAAAAGTAACTGTCAGAGTGCTTATTAATAAATCTTCTATACAGGCAAAATAAATGAAATTTGTTCGATGTATACTGACAGCAAAAGTGCGAAACGGTATTACTGTTTTTCTTTGCTGTCTGTTTTTTTCTTCACTGTCTTTTTCAGATAACAGTATTCACTCAATAAAATTTGAAGATACTCATCTGTACGAAGCAATAAATGTGAGTATTGATAAATATTTTAGCCACGATAGCCTTATAGAAAATTCGCAATACAGTGATGAGAATAGATTATCAAGAGAAGCTGTTACAGATCTGGTTTTGCACTTTAGTACTGAAGACAGTAAATGGTATAAAGTTTTTTCAGAACTGGATGTTGAGGAAAGTCTTCTGGATGAAATAAAAAATAGCCTGTCAAAAAAAGGAAAACGAAGGTTTCTGGAAGATGGTGATACCCCTTATATTATTGATGCAATGGTGAGGCTGCTCTCTGTCGTCATTGAAAAGAATACAGACGATGATATTTTTGATGCTGTTAGTTCTGTGCGGAAAGATTTTGCCTATGTGCTATCCGGGAAAAAAAATAAAAATGAACAGTCGAAAAATAATAGTGACGTATCTATCCACCTGATCTGGTTCAGGCTGACCGGGCGCAAAACAAGCTGGGGACACGAAATACCTAACACCGATCTTCTGCCGCACCAGCAAACGATTTATGACTGGGCTTTTTACAACCCTGATAAACAGGTGTTTTTATGGTATGACTCCTATGGTTTGAGTGAAGAAGCTATTTCTCAGTACCAGGACTTTGAACGTACACTACAATCGTATGGTCTTGATAATGTTAATGTTTTGGATGTCAAAAAAATTGATTGGCGTGGTAGTAAAATTAATAACTACAATGTTTATGAAAATGAATTTCATACGTCGACCATTCAATCTGAAATCGATTTTGGCGATAAGAATGATCAGGACTTAGGCCAGAAAGTTAACTTTTTTAGAATTAATATTCTTCGTAATAGCTGTAGTGCTATTGAATCAGCTATGAAAGCCAGTGCGAAAAAACTAACAAATTGTCCTCATTAGGCCATTTACTTTGATCTTGACTATAAGCCGGTCCAGTTTTCAGGAGATCAGGTTTTTAAAAATGAAATTGGCGTTGACGCAGGTGACGGTAAATTAATTAGTACAATGGTTAGGGAAAATGGCAGCCTGACAATGTTCGGATCACCTATATCACTCATTGCGGTAAAAGGTTTGGAGTCTAACGTTCTGGGAAAGTTTTTTGTTTTGGGTAATTATGGAGATAGAAATATTTATCAATCTTTTGCAGGAGCAGTTTATGCGAATAGATTTCGTGTAAATGGAATATTGGGTTTTAAAAATAGAAGTTTTTCTTATTCAGTCGAAAACCCCCTTTACCATGGCAGGGAGCCATCTTCTCAAAAGAATGAAGCCATTGAAAGCTGGAACAAAAATACAACTGCCGTTAATAGAGAAGTAAATAAAGCTCTTGATCCAAGAGGTTGGAAACAGGATTTGTAGTATCGCTCTGTCTGACTTTTTCTGCCCTGTCTCCATTCCCCTTGCCGGGCTGTGGTGACGGGGCAGGGCTATTATTACCTCCGGGCTTTTTTATACAGCCTTTCCGGCCTTCCTACATGACCATGAGAAACCGCTACTGTCGCCATACCAACACTGACAGAATATTCGAGATAGCGGCGGGCAGTGGTTCGGCTGACACCAATCAGCTGACTCAGCTGAGTTGCTGAGAACGTCTCACTGTTGTCCAGCGCCTGTCGTACCTTCTCCAGTGAAATAGGGTCAATACCTTTGGGGTACTCCTTACCCGTGTTGCTGTGGGAGGTATGCCCAAACAGGTTATCTATCGCATTCTGGGTCAGGGTTGTCTCACCTCTGGCAAGCTTGAAATCAAGATATCGCTGCAATGACTCCTGCAGTCGGCTGTAGGCGATGGGCTTGATAACGTAATCAAACACGCCATTGCGCATGGCTGCCTGAATGGTTTCTACGTCCCGTGCGGCGGTGATGAGAATAATGTCGGGCTTTTCTTCCTTGCTACCCAGCTCTTTGACCAGGTCAATGCCAAGGCCATCGGGCAGGTAGTTATCCAGCAGAACCAGATCAGGCTTCAATATGTTAATCATATTTCTGGCCTCTTCGGTATTGGATGCGATACCCGCCTCTTTAAAGCGGAACATCTGTTCTACACAAAAGCTGTTCAGCCGCGCAATATTCAGGTCATCTTCAACGATAAGAGTGTTAATACGTTCCATAAAAAAGCTTTATTGGTAAGAAACTGAATGTTCAGAGCCATTCCGACAACGGGTTGAATGCCCCGGAATAACGGCAGTGACAACGACCCCTGATGGCTGTGCCGGTTCAAACAGCAAGTGACCATTGGCCTGATTGATAATGCTGTTGACAAGGAACAGCCCGACACCATGGTTTATTCCCTTTTTGGAAGTCACGCCTTTGCGGATAATGTCAGGGATTTTATCATCCGGTATGCCCGGGCCATTATCCTCGACCTCTATAACAAGATCGTCACCGACATCCGTAATAAGAAGCGTTACCTGTCTTTCTCCGGTGACACGGCGTTGTACTGCCTCGAAAGCATTACTGAGTAAATTACCGACAATGGCAATCACCTGTTCCTCGGTCGTCGTCTCTGGTAGCTTATTAAGACAACAGCCGTCGTCCATAATAAATTCTATTCCCAGTTCCTGAGCCTGATGGTACTTGCCCATCAGTAACCCCCGAAGTTTAGGGAAACAGATGTTCTGATTCATAAAGTCAATGGTTTGCTGGTGTGAACGACTCTGGCTTTCTATATAGGCAAGTGCCCGGTCATAATCCTGCATATAAATCATGCCGCCAATGACAGAGAGCTTGTTGGCGTACTCGTGAGCCTGCACTCTGAGGGTTTCCACATACTGCCTGACCTGTGACAGCTGCCGGGTCAGTAATTCAATATCTTCCTGTTTGCGGAAGCTGATCACCGTTCCGTAAGGAGTACCCGGGGTTCCGTAGCGTGTGGCATTGCAAATGAGCATGGTGTCGTCGATGGTAATGTGCAGATCTTTTTCCTGACAGAGTTCTTTCCGTTGTACCAGCTCCATAAATTGCGGGAACTCACGGATATTCCTCCCCCGCAGCGGGGTTTCACCCTGGGACAGGGCTTCCCGGGCCGATGGGTTGGCAGCGGTAATTATGCCTTTGTCGTCTACAGCCACAAAGCCTTCATAGAGTGACCGCATGATTGCGGTACGTTCCTGCAGGCGTCTTGCAATACTCTCGGGCTCCATGCCCAGAAGCTGCTTTTTCAGATAGCATGAGATAACAAACGCGATAAAGAGCGCCAGCAGCACAACAAAGAAGGTCAGGTAAATAACAGGGGCAGCATCTGAGGCAATACGGCTGTCGATCTGGCTCACCATATACCCGACCGAGACAATGCCCACCAGACGACCCTGTTCGTCCATCACAGGGGCTTTGCCCCGGACCGAAAGCCCCATACTGCCGGTACTGATCGAGCTATAGGGTTGTCCAAGGCTTAGCTTTTCCCAGTTATTGTCACCGCCTGTCATGGTCAGGCCAACTTTACCAGGGTTTGGATGAAAGTACCGTACACTCTGTAAATCGCCAACAACAATAAAAGCGGTGTCTGAAGAACGTTGAATGTCACGCATCAGGTCTTGAATTAACTCCGGAGATTGTTCCTGAAGCGCTCTCTTTATGAGGGGAATGCGGGCTATTATTTTTGCCTGACTCAATGCCTTATGGCTGGCCTGTTCTGCAATGATGTCGTCTATCAGGGATGAGGCTCCCTGACTGACCGTGACAATTTCAAACAGACTGGTTAACAGAAGGATAAGAAAGATACGGTGCTGAAACTTTGAACCTGAAAACCAGTTCAGTATGGGTTTTATCTTGTCGAGCAAGGCCGTTCACGTTTTATAAGAGTCCATGGTGCTGATGATCATATAGTGCTTATGCTGAGTAAACCATGAGATTGGTCAATAATTGCTCAATGGGCTGCTGATCGTTTCAAGCCTGTGCATCAGCCACGTCAGAGCCAGAAGGTCGGCACTGCCACCAGGGCTCAGGTTTCTGGCGATCATGTCCCTGTCAAACGCGTGCAAGCTGGCCAGGCCATTGTCTGCCAGTACGCCCCCTTCTTTCAGCAAAGAGCGAGCCCGTTTCTGAGTGTATTTCAAAGCCAGCATTCCCCCACGGGAAACGATATTGGTGTCGTTGTTGTGGGCCATCAGGTGTAGCAGTGTCTGTAGCAGTGCAATATTTCGGGGGCCGTGTTTTAGCAGAGAGGTTAACACCGGCAGGGCGTGCTGCCGAACGGTTGCAAACCCGGACTCCACTTCTCCCCGGATGCCGGTAAGTCCGAACTGTTGGAACAAACGTTCACCGGCAGTCCGGGGTTTCAGGACAGACGACAGTTCTCTTTCAATCAGCCCTGCTGTCATTGCGGCGACCTGGTCACAGAGCTTTTCGCTGTTCAGTCCTTCTTTCCCTTCCAGTGTCAGCTGTCGACCCGCTGCTGCAAGGACGATAGCCATGGAAAAAATCATGCCCTTATGGGTGTTAACCCCGTTTGTGGCACTAAACATGGCCTGCTCACAGGCGATACCCTGAGGCCTGATACTGGCAAGCACTGTTTCTGCCGGTGCATGGGCCGTTTTCATTCCAGCCGACACAAAATGATTAAGCCATGGCTGAATAGCCCCGGCGCTGTCAATAAACGTTGAGAGGTTCATATCCTTATGTGAACCACTGTTAGCCTGGTCAACCAGTCCGGGTTTTGGGGTGGTTAATACTTCCAGCAGCATCGCCTCGTAGGCGAGTCCGGCAATAAAATGCGCCGGGTCAGACGGGTCAGAACAGAAGTTTTCTGAGGGTTTTTCAAGAAGGGATTCGATCATGAGAGGCTACTTGGAAAGCTCGCCTTTCCTGAATTTTTCAGAAAAGGCGAGACAGTTAATTATTCGTCAACAGTCGTTTGTTGTAACACAACCAGCTCATGAATATGAGCGCGAAGCTGCTGAATGTCGTGCTGTTGTGAACGGGCACAAATAACCGCATCAAGATGACACACAAGGCATTTACGCACCGGAGCCCCAAATTCTTTCCGGGAAAGAATTCGTCCGTCCCGGTCAAGAACATCAAGATCAAACAGTCTCCCCAGCGGGTGTTCATTTTCCAGCTCGATCATTGCCTGCTTGACCGCTGTTGCATCCGGCTGTGCCAAAGCCACCAGTGCCAATGGCCCTGTGGCTTTTCGCTCCGTCAGGGTAACCACACAGTGCCAGTTTTTTTTGCGCAACAGCGTCTGCACTGCTTTCAGCCCCTGGTCAAAGGCAACCCGGCTGGCATAACAGTCTTTCACGTCACCGGGCATATTAATGGTGAAGGAGATCAGAGAGCCGCCGTGCTGTGTTAACAGTCGCTGTTGCTGCTCACGCCGCCAGTCCCGTGCCTGAAGCATATCCTGAAGTGTTACCCTGCTCATGGTCACTGGCCGCACACTCAGGAAGCCACCTGACGAACCACGTCGATAATGGTGCCGTCACGGTATTGAACCAGGGCGACAACACGGTCGTTATAGTCGATAGGCTGAGGCTTGCCGGTAATGCTGATGGCTCGCTCGTGCAGGTACTCAATGCTGACCACGGGTAAGCCTGCCGCCCGCAGTCGTTCCTGTAATTCTTTTCGGGCCGGATTCACGGCAATGCCCTGGTCTGTAACCAGTACATCGACAGTAGAACCGGGTGTGACCACGGTGTTAACGGCATCCACCACACAGGGGATGCGCCCACGCACCAGTGGCATTACCAGAATGGTGACATTGGCTCCGGCCGCCGTATCGCAATGCCCGCCGGAAGCTCCCCGGAGCACACCGTCGGAGCCGGTCATAACATTAACATTGAAGTCGGTATCCACTTCCAGAGCGCTCAGCACCACAAAGTCCAGCATATTCACGGAGCAGCTTCCGGTGTGCAGGCTGGCGTACTGGGAGGCGGAAATTTCCAGATGGTCCGGGTTGCGGGCAATGGATTCCACCGCGTCACCGTCGAAAGACTGGGTATCCATCAGCTTGGGGAAATAACCTTCCTCATGAAGCTGAACCAGTGGAGTGGTGATGCCACCCAGCGCCACGCCGCCTTTAACGTTATGGCGATCCATAATGTCTTTCAGGAAACGGGCAACCGCCAGTGATGAACCACCGGAACCGGTCTGGAATGAAAAGCCGTCTTTGAAAAAGCCGGAGTGTTCAATGACCCGGGCAGTCTGTCGGGCAATAAGCAGTTCCTGGGGGTTTTTAGTCATCCGCACCGCCCCCTGGCTGATTTTGGATGAATCGCCAATTTCATCCAGAACCACAATGCTGTTCACGTGATCCTGGGGAATGCTGTTGGGGATGTTTGGAAAACCCGTGATCTGCTCGGTCAGCAGTATGGTGTGAGTGGCGTGGGCTGAATCCACCTTGGCGTAGCCGAGGGAACCGCAGCGGGTCTTGCCGCTCTGGCCGTTGGCGTTGCCAAAAATATCGGACGTTGACGCACCAAGAAAAGCCACGTCAATGGTCAGCTCACCGGACTCAATCATTCGCGCCCGGCCACCGTGGGAGTGAATGATGACCGGTTCTTCCATCCCGCCTTCAGAGATGAACTGACCAATCTCACCACGCATGCCGGAGGTGTATATTTTGCTAATGACACCGTTCTTTACATGCTCAATAACCGGCGAATGGTGATCGAGCAAAGAACTCGGCGCAATGGTCAGGTCTTTTATGCCCATATCGGCAATGATTGCCATGACCGTGTTAAGTACCTTGTCACCGCCACGGAAATGGTGGTGGAAGGAGATGGTCATCCCATCCTTAAGGCCGCTGTTAATGATCGCCTGTTCCAGGGAGTCGACAATTTTGCCATTGCGGTTATGGGACGGAATGCCGCTTTCACGGGGCAGGTAGGGGGTTTTCTGGAAAGGCCCGCCAAACAGCTCAACGCCTGATACCGGTATTTCACGGCCAATAGAATTCTTGTTCATATCCCTTACAGCTCCACTTTCATTCCACAGGCTCTGGCTAATGCGATCGTGCGCTCGGCACGAGTAATAATGGGGCCGTCTACCATCTTCCCATTCAGCGAGACCACACCAATGCCTCTGTTTGCCGCTTCGGTAGCTGCTTCAACAATCGTAATGGCGTGGTCGACTTCGTCTTCTGTTGGTGCGTAGACACCGTGAAGCAAATCAATCTGGCGCGGGTTGACCAGGCTCTTGCCGTCAAAGCCCATCTGTTTCGCCAGCCGGGCCTGGGTAATAAAGCCTTCTTCATCGTTCACGTCAGAGTGCACCGCATCGTAACAGGCAATGCCGGCAGCACGCGCCGCCACAACAATACGGCTGCGGGCAAGAAACAGTTCTTCGCCGGTGGCTGAGCGGGTGGTTTTCAGGTCGGTGACATAGTCTTCCGCAGCCAGGGCAATGCCCATCAGGCGTGGGCAGCATTTTGCTATTTCAAAAACATTGGCGATGCCTGCTGCCGACTCAATGGCGGCCATTAGCTTCGTGCTGCCAACGGCACGGCCACAGGACTGTTCTATCTCGGTAATCAGCCGGTCGCCCTCAAGGACCTGCTCGACGGTGGACACCATCGGCAAACGGACAACATCAACACCGGCACGAACCACCGCTTCAATATCTTTATGACCGTAGGGCGTGTAGAGAGGGTTAACGCGAACCGTTGTTTCAATGTCTTTATAAAGCGGGTTCTGAAGGGCGTGGAACACCATCAGGCGGGTGGTGTCTTTCTCCCGAAGTGCAACAGAGTCTTCCAGATCGAACATAATGGTATCGGGTTTGTAGATATGCGCCGTTGCCAGCATGGCGGCATTATGGCCGGGAACAAACAGCATGCTTCTGCGCAGTTGCATGGATTCACTCATTACAGACGACTCCAGTCAATCGTTTCTTCACCGGTGGAGCGCAGCACGGCTGCCTGAATACGGGCTCGTATAACACCATCAAGAGCGCCTTTGTCCTGCAGGGTCAGTCGGGCAGACGTGACACCCATTTTTTCCAGAGTGTCCAGTGCGGTTTTGCGAATAGCCTGACCAAACTGTTTTTCTACAGAACTCTCAAGGTCTATAAAAAGGCCACCCTCATTATTCGGTTCAATTTGAACCAGCAGGTCACTGGATTCCAGTGACCCTGCAAATGCAGACTCTGTAATTTTCACTGTGTGACAACCCGCCATGATAGGTTTCAAAATAGGTTTCAAAATAGGTTTCAAAATAGTTGCATCCTGCAGAACAGGACTCATGAAATCAACGTCAACCCTATTGAAATGAAGTCGAGTCTTTTTTGATACACATCATTGGCGCTGTCTGGCAAAAAAAAACTTATGATCAGAATGAACACAACCAGCCTTCAGTTCATCGTGTAAAACGGGTTCGCCGGGTACACTTTATTAGTGTGCCCTTTATTAGTGTGCCCCTTACTGACGTGCTCTTTGTTGATGTAACTGAGGGTGGAGGCCGGAACCAGTGCTGACAGTTTATCCAGCTCAACTGAACCGATCAGCTCCCTGACTCTGGAGGCGGAGACGGCATGCCCTGACTGCTCGTGTCGTCTAACTTCCTTCACTTCAATGACCGGACAGGGCAGGGCGCTATCATCAAACACTTCTTTCATAACGCGGTTGTAATGGCTGGTGACTATGCAGAAAGGTTCACTGCCTACGTAGCGACGGTTGATGCCCAGTGCCGGGGCAATGTGGTTTCTGAACAGGGTTAAGTCCAGCCGGGCGTGGGCGTCCTCGACGATCTGTTTGTCCTTAATAAAGTAAGTGGGGAAGGTCACTTTTGAAATAATGTAATCGCTGCCTTCGTGAACGGTGACGTTGTGCAGATGTTCGAGACCGTCCAGTATTAAACGAAGTCTCACATCGTAAGAAAATTCTGACGCATCTTCCTTCACCACAAACAGGTGAACCCAGTCGTTTTCCTGACAGGCTTTTTCCACAAGGTAGCGATGACCCAGTGTAAACGGGTTGGCATTCATGACGATACCAGCGATATTGGTACCCGTTTTCCGGTATTGCTCAAGTTCCTTTATATAGGTAGCCAGACGACTGCTGCTGTTTTCCAGTAATGTCACAGTTTCGGGAACTTCCGCCAGAGGTGAGAAACCCGCACCGCTGAAGATAGGGCGATATTGGGGTTTGGTATAAACATACAGTTTTCTGCGGCCCATGCTGTAAGCGTGATTAACCAGTTCGGACACCAGTTTCAAACCAATGCCTTCACCCGTCACCTTACAGGATACTGCGACACACTTTATTATATTGCCCGCGATGGAGCCGGTTCCGATCAGGGTTTTGTCACGGAACAGGCCGATGGTCAGTTCAATGTCTGATTCAAGGGTTAACCCCCTGACCTTCAGGAACTCCTCAACCTGTGTTTTTTTCCGGGCAGTAATGATTTCGATACGATCCTGTTCAAACAGCATTTGACTCACTCTTTCTGGCCTTTGCCCAGGGAGTCATGACGGAGGTTTGTCAAAGCCCCTGGATGATTGCCGGGCATAGTGGTTGAGTTTGATGAGTAAGGCATTGATTCAGGGCAATAATGAAAAGCTCTCTGCGTGAACAAAATAGATAAAATAACCTAAAAGCAGTCACACTGACTCTGCAGCCCTACTCCGGCATCAGGTCTGGAAACTTTACCGGCTGGTGGCGCAGGGTTCTGATATATCTCATTGTTATCTCAAAAAAATTTTTTGAGCCTTTTTTACACATTGTTTTGGATTAAGGGTTGACTCAGCCGGAAATCTCATTAATATTCGCTGCCGTCAGGTGATGATGACAACGCATCACCAAACGCGATTCCCCGATAGCTCAGTTGGTAGAGCAGTAGACTGTTAATCTATTGGTCGCTGGTTCGAGTCCAGCTCGGGGAGCCACTTCTTTCTGGTTAGATTTTGATCGGTTGAGGTGCGGCAGGGTTTGTCAGGTTGCGTATCTGATGAGCGGCATGGGTCGTTAGCTCAGTTGGTAGAGCAGTTGGCTTTTAACCAATTGGTCGTAGGTTCGAATCCTACACGACCCACCATTCCTTCTCTCGCGTTTATGTGTTAAGTTGTCTGGCCTTATTCCCCGATAGCTCAGTTGGTAGAGCAGTAGACTGTTAATCTATTGGTCGCTGGTTCGAGTCCAGCTCGGGGAGCCACTTTTGAATGATCAGCTTGCGTAGCTGGTTGTCTGTGGGTCGTTAGCTCAGTTGGTAGAGCAGTTGGCTTTTAACCAATTGGTCGTAGGTTCGAATCCTACACGACCCACCATCTTTGTTCCCCGATAGCTCAGTTGGTAGAGCAGTAGACTGTTAATCTATTGGTCGCTGGTTCGAGTCCAGCTCGGGGAGCCATTTTCTTCTACTATGAACCGCTGTTGAGTCGAGCTGTTGAGTCGATAGTCACAGCGGGATCATAGAATATCCTGATCTCCCCATCGTATATCAAAATCTCGTCGATCATCGCATCGCTAATTTCAAATCCAGCGTCAGTCCTTCGACTTCTTTACTTCTAAAGCTCTCAGGCCTACAGCAAGACCAGTGTTGAGATTGCAGACAACCTTTTCAGCCTGAGTACGTCTATAGTTCGAAGCGGCAGACAAGGGCGTTTTCCTCATTCCTGTCTGCCTTTCTCCTTACTTCTTCTCAGCGTACTTCATTGAGTCCAGAGCCACCGCAAAGATGATAATGGAACCTTTAATGACGTATTGCCAGTAAGGGCTTACGCCGATATAAGTCATGCCGTAGTTGATCAGGGTAAAAATTAATACGCCTGTTGCCACGCCGGCAATACTGCCCACACCACCGGCAAAGGACACTCCACCCACCACGCAGGCTGCAATCGCATCCAGTTCGTACATAAAGCCAAGGTTGTTCGTGGCACTGCCGATTCGACCCGCTTCCAGCAGACCGGCAAATGCATAGAAAACACCAGACAATGCGTACACTTTCAGCAACGTCAAAGTCACGTTGACACCGGACACTTTAGCGGCTTCGGGGTTACCACCGATGGCAAAGATATTTTTGCCAAAGACCGTTTTGTTCCACATCACCCAGCTGATAACAATAGCAATGGCGGCATAAAACGTAATATACGACAACCTGAAACTACCTAGCCGGATAAAACCCTGGGTAAACTCTGAAAACCGGGGGTCAAAACCCGCAACGGGCGAGGCTCCCACCATATCGAAGTACAGGGAGTTAATACCGTAGACGATGATCATCGTGCCCAGCGTGGCAATAAACGGGGTCACTTTCAGATAAGCGACCACAAAGCCATTTAACAGCCCGATGATGGCACCGATAGAGCAGACCAGAAGGATAACCACAGGGATGGGAATAGCACCCAGTTCCGGGAACACTTTGTTGGCATTGGTCAGTGCCTGCAACATAGTGGCAGAAATCACGGCTGCCAGTCCGACCTGACGACCGGCAGAAAGGTCGGTTCCCTGGGTCACAATCAGGCTTGCAACACCCAGAGCAATAATAATCCGTACTGACGACTGGGTAAGAATATTACTCAGGTTTCTCAGACTAACAAACGACGGTTCTTGAATAATGATAACAGCCAGCAGAATCAGAAGTACGGCATAAATACCACCTTCCTTGATCATCTGCATTGCGTTAAAGCCTTTTCGGTTAAGGCTTGTTGCATTGCCCATGAGAATACTCCTTCAATTACAGGTAGCGTGATGCCAGTTCTAGAATTTCGTTCTGTGTGGTTTCTCTGGTATTAACAATACCTGCGACTCGCCCATTGCTCATTACCAGAATACGGTCTGTCGTACCAAGTAGCTCGGGCATTTCCGAGGAAATCATAATCACACCCTTACCCTTTTTCGCCAGATCCAGAATCAGCTGGTAGATTTCATACTTGGCGCCTACATCAATACCCCGGGTGGGTTCGTCCATCATCAGAATTTCAGGTTGAGTCAGCAGCCAGCGCCCAATAACGACTTTCTGCTGATTACCGCCGGATAACGAACCGATATGAGTGTGATGCCCCGGTGTCTTTACCCGCATGGAGTCAATGACCCACTGCGTGTCCTTGCCCATCTCCTTGTTGCAAAGCAGACCGAACTTGCCTTTGTAGTTTTCAATATTGGCAACAAGGGAGTTAAAGGTAATATCCAGCTTGGCGTAAATACCCGTCGCCCGTCGTTCTTCAGTGACCAGTGAAAAGCCATTCTTTATAGCTTCGTGGGCATCTTTGTTGCTCACTTCCTGATCGTTCAGCAGAATAGTGCCGCCTGCCTTTTCCCGGACACCGAAAATAGTTTCTACAATATCTGTACGCTTGGCTCCCACAAGACCGGCAATACCTAACACCTCCCCCTTACGCAATTCAAAACTGATGTCGTTTATAGAAGGCTGGTTTTTGGCAGTCAGACCGCTGACTTTTAAAATGACCTCACCAGGCGTGTTATCTCTTTCAGGGAAACGCTGAGTCAGCTCACGCCCTACCATCATGTTGATAATTTCATCCATGGTAAGGCCTTCCAGTGGCTGGGTACTGACCCACTGACCGTCACGCAGAATGGTAATTTCATCACACAGTTCAAAAATCTCTTCCATCTTGTGGGAGATATAAACAATCCCACAGCCTCGGTCTTTCAGCTTGCGAATGATAGTAAAGAGGTGTTTGATTTCTTTCTCGGTGAGGGACGAGGTTGGCTCGTCCATAATGACAATACGTGCGTTGTAAGAGAAGGCTTTGGCAATTTCGACCATTTGCCGCTGGGATACAGAAAGCTTTGCAACCCTGTCTTTGGGGTCTACATCAATATCAAGCTCTTCAAAAATGGCTTTGGTATCGTTGTACATTTTTGAGTAATCAACAAAGCCACCTTTTTTCGGATACCTCCCCAGCCACATGTTATCCATGACTGAGCTTTGCAGTACCTGGTTCAGCTCCTGATGCACCATCGAGATACCGTTATCAAGCGCTTCTCTGGATGAGCTGAAATGGACGTGTTTTCCGAGAAAGACGATTTCACCCTCGTCTTTCTCATAAATACCAAACAGGCATTTCAGGAGTGTGGACTTGCCTGCACCATTTTCCCCCATCAGTGCGTGAATAGAGTGCGGACGAACTTTGAGATCAACCCGGTCAAGTGCCTTGACCCCGGGAAACTCCTTGCTGATAGCAGTCATTTCAAGAAGGAACTGCTTTTCATTATTGGACATAAGCTTCGTTCTTATATAGGCGTATAGGCGCAAAAACGGGCAGAGAGCTTTCTGCCATCCAAATCAGAAGACAGCCTGAGTCCCTAACCCGTTTTGTACGACAGTGTATTAAAGCTAAAAACGACAGATTACTGTTGCTTCAGAGTCTCGCGGTCTACACCCACATAAGGTATACGAACCACCTTATCTTTGATCACCCAGTCAGTACCTTCTCCGGCAGCCTTGCCCTGAGCCAGGTTGTGAGTCAGTTGAAGTGTTGCCTTCGCCTGATTAATGCCGTCATTAAGAACGGTACCCTGCATTTCACCGCTTTTAATCAAAGCAACGGCTTCTGTCAGGGCGTCAACGCCGTATACAGGAATATCAGATCGTCCGGCAGCGCGCAGAGACTCGATGGCTCCCATCGCCATGGCGTCATTATTGGAAATAACCACTTCGATCTTCTCGGCATTCGGGCCGGAAATCCAGGCATCCATCTTGTCCTTAGCCATAGCGGTATCCCACATAGCGGTGTCAAGATGCAGCTTTTCGGTTTCATAGCCCATGTCATTCAGGGTAGAGATAACATAGGAGGAACGTGCTTCGGCATCCGGATGACCTGGCTCGCCTTTCAGCAGAACATACTGAATCACGCCATCTTTATTCAGGTCCCATTGTGGATTGACATCCCAGTGACTGGCAATCAGCTCACCCTGAATAATGCCTGATTCCGCAGAGTCTGTACCCACATAATAGGCATACTCATAGCTCTTTAATTCTTCAGCCGTCGGTTCCTTGTTATAGAAGACAACCGGTACGCCATCCATTTTCGCTTTGCTGATAATAACCGGTGCAGCAGCCGGGTCGACCAGATTAATGGCCAGTGCGTCCACACCACGAGCCAGCATGATGTCAATCTGGTCATTTTGCATGGACTGGTTATTTTGTGAGTCGTTCATCATCAAACGACCAACACCCTCTTCATTTGCTTCCTGTTCAAGAGCCCGACGAACAACGGACATAAAATTATCGTCATAGCGGTAAACGGTTACACCCAATGTTGCTGCCTGGACAGCGCCGGTCATCGCCAACCCTGTCAACACCCCGGCCAGTACTTTTGCTTTTTTCATTTTAATCTCGTTTTTCTTAAACAGGCACAGGCTCCCCCTCTTAACAGACGCAGAGTAACTGATGTCTGTTAAGAGGGGGAGCCTGTGCAACCCGATGGTCACTTTTGATACTAAGTGAACAAGGAGTGAGAAATAATGATTTATATCAATACGAAGTTAACGAAACGGAACAAATCTATCGATAATTCATGGTTAGTACTTACCCAAAACGGTGAAGAAAATCTTTTTATTCGTAACTTGCAATCGTGAGCGTTCAATGCGACCGGGGGCCACCTGAAGCGGTGACCCCGATCCCACACAACTCAGGACAATTCAAACGACCATTGGTAGGAGGAATCTTTCAGCTGGTATTCCGGACGAATACTCGGTGACCAGGAATCATCGCCACCGATTCCCATATGGAAACCGTCCAGATAAACAAACAGGCCTTTGCCTTCTTTCAGTTCATTGGTGTGTAGCGCCCTGGCCAGTTGTGCCTGACCATAAGGGCTGACACCGAAGTGGAAATCACCTTTCACGGTGACATCTCCTAACGACAGGTTGCGGGTATCACAGCGCAGGCCGTTTTCACTCGGGAAAATATAAGGCGTATGCAGAGCATCGGTTGCTTCTGTCCATTGCCCAATATCCGCACTTAACTTGCGATCCGGATAGTTTTCATGAGGGCCACGCCCCAGCCAGGTGACCGTCTCAGGCTTGTGCTTCAATCGCAGGCTGGCACCCACACGCGGGAGTGGTGGCAACGATGGGTCAAGCTGAGCTTCAACCGCAATCTCCATTTCACCATCCGCCGAGAACCGATAAGTCCACAGTGTTTTGATAATCGGTTGTTCAGCCTGCTCTGCTGCAAAATATTCGTGATGAGCCGTGACGATGCCCTGCTCATGGTCACACTCTATAGCAACGCAGCGATGCACCAGATTAAATAATCCGGCTCTCTGCCAGCGCGCCATCCAGGCGTTTGGATCAGGCCGGTCAACTTCACTGACGCCGATATCATTATCCAGCGGTGCCCGGAAGAAGTTATCTTCCAGAGGTTCTAGTAACTGTTCTTTGTCGTTTTTAATCCAGCTGGTCAGCTGACCTTTATTCTTGTTTAACAGCCACTGGTTGTTGCCTGCAGAAATGGAGTAATCCGTTTCAGATTCACGAATCACGGCAGCTTTTCGGCTGGAAGACCGCTTGTTAACCATAAGAGGCTCACGCAGCATAAATTGTTGACGAGCCACTTCATGACCCGCTGCTGACCAGGTGGTTGCCTCAGGTTGGGTAATGGCGATATCCAGACGTGGCAGCGCCCCCAGTTCAGTATCAGGCAGTTCAATAATGATCTGCTGGCATTCCCCCGGAGCGATATTCAGCTTCGCTTCACCGGTTGTCAGACGCTCTGCACCAGCAGCCTCCTGATCAGCGATAAGTTCCCAGCTGATTCGGTGATTCTCTGTTTTAATGAAGTTGTATTCGCTGGTTACCATCAGCATCAGGCGATCACCTTCAATTAATTCAAAGGTGAAAGGCTGCTGCGCTCGTTTGGCTTCATGAAGCGTTGGATGCGGGGTCTTGTCAGGGAACACCAGACCATTAATACAGAATTGACGGTCATTGATTTCATCGCCGAAGTCACCGCCATAAGCCCAGTAGTGTTTGCCGTTCTCGTCGTACTTATCCAGACCCTGATCAACCCAGTCCCAGATAAAGCCGCCCTGCAAACGCTCATGCTTGCGGAATGCTTCCCAGTACTCGGCAAAGCCACCCAGACTGTTACCCATGGCATGGGCGTATTCGCACAAAATGATGGGACGATTTACGCCGGGCTCTCCCACCCACTTGTTCAATGCCCACTTCGGTGCGTCATACCACGGCTGCGGCAGGTCCTGATCCGTTCGGGCATACATTGGACAGATGATGTCTGTCGCGGCGGTATTGGAACCACCACCTTCATACTGCACAGGGCGTGAAGGGTCGGTTCGTTTAATCCACTGGTACATAGCGTCATGGGCGGCACCGTAACCCGACTCATTACCCAGCGACCAGAGAATAATGGACGGATGGTTAAAGTCCCGGGCGACCATGCGAGTCGTTCGCTCCATAAACGCACTCAGCCAGCGGGGATCATCCGCCAGCTTACTCATTGGGGTCATGCCGTGGGTTTCAATGTTGGCTTCATCCACAACATAAAGACCCAGTTCGTCGCATAACTGGTAAAAGGCAGGCTGATGTGGGTAATGAGAACAGCGTACGGCATTGAAGTTGCTCTGCTTTATCAGCAGCAGGTGCTCTCTTACGTCTTCGACGGTTTCAAAGTGGCCAGTGGCAGGGTTATGTTCATGCTTGTTCACTCCCCGAATCATCAGCGGTGAACCATTCAGGGTTAGCAGGCCATTTTTAATTTCAACTTTACGGAACCCTACATCATAAGCTTCCGTTTCAAACGCTTTACCGCTGTCAGTATCAATCAGGGTAACAGTCAGACGATAAAGGTTGGGTTCTTCAGCACTCCATAATTTTGGAGCAGTAACATCAAAGTCGATCGCACAGCGATCATCGTAACCACCCTTTTCATCCACCAGCGGGATTCCGACCGTTTGAGTTTTCGAATCAATAACGGTCTCGCCGAAGTACAGGGTACTTCGAACCGACAGGTTTTGCCCCTGACAGGTATCGACGACAATGTTCAGAGAACCATTGTTATAGTAATGATCCAGATCCGGCGTGATTCGTACATCAGCAATATGGCAGGCAGGCTTGTTCAGCAAGGTGACTGAGCGATAAATACCACTGAGCCACCACATATCCTGATCTTCCAGATAGCTGCCATCGGACCAGCGAATGACCATCACACACAGGCGATTTTCTCCGGATTGCAGATAAGGCGTCAGGTCAAATGCCGCAGCCAGACGGCTGTCCTGCGAGTAGCCGACCATTTCACCATTACACCAGAGATAAAATGCACTGTTTACGCCATCAAAAATAATGCGGGTCTGACTGTCGGCTTCCCAGTTTTCTGGCAGCTGGAAGGTGGTTGAGTAACAACCGGTGGGGTTGTCTTCAGGGACAAATGGAGGCTTGCATGGGAAAGGGTATTTGACATTGGTATAAATGGGCTTGTCGTGCCCCTGGGTTTGCCAGTTACCGGGAACCTTTATCGTGGTTTGGGATTCTGTTACACCCTTTTCAGGAAAACTGGCTGGCACCGATTCGGGCGAAGAAAATAAACCAAAATCCCAGTCGCCATCCAAAATGATTTTTCTGTCACTGACGACACCGTTCAATGCTGAAACTTCTGAAGACCAGCTTTGCAAAGGCGAATGCGCTTTCAAACGGTTCCAGGAGGTTACTTCTGGATTTTCCCAATCCCGGCGAATCAACAAACTCATTATTTACCCTGTAATCAGTCGCTGTATGTAACGTTACAAATATTCTGGTCGAAGCCGTTTCAGGCAAGTACATCAACAATGCACAAACAACGCTGCTCCAAAACGCTCATAGCTTTTCAAAAGCGATCATACACTTAAGGGGCTGTGAACATTGTGATACAGATCAATTTTATGTAACAGTTGCAAACACTAAGTAAGAATTCCGTAAGGTGCCCTATACTTATGCAACAAAAGATGTAACCGTTACATTTTCTGTTGTGGATCGATCTACCGTCGGACATGCGCTCCGCTACAACAAGACACATCGTTTAACAAGCCGGAGGCGTATTAAGAAGCTGAAAAGTTGTCGTTTATATAATCAGCATTAGTTTGCAACCAGATACCTCAAAAGGTATAAAACACTGAATCAGATGAAGCCCGGTCGTTTCTGACTGGTTAACTAAACAGGTACTGAAAAACGAATGGTTAATGAAAAAGTATGGTTTCGATAAAGGATGTTGCCAGAGAAGCCAATGTGTCTACGGCAACCGTATCAAGGGTTATCAATCGCCAGTCAAATACAAGCCAGGCAGTCACTAAAGCCGTTCATGAGGCTATCGCCAGACTGGGTTACAAGACGAGCGGCAACAAACACTCGGCAAGCCTGATTGGCGTCATGGTTTCAGATGTATCAGAGCCTTTTTTTGGTCAAATACTCAAAGGCGTCGAAACGGTTGCCAGAAAAAACGACAAGCGGCTTCTCGCCCTGAGCAGTCAATACAGTGCTGAAACAGAGCGACAGACCATAAACCAATTATTGAGTCACTGCGACCATGCCATTATTCACAGCAAATGGCTGCAAGATGATGAACTGATAGAATACGCTAACCAGGTGCCTGGTCTGGTACTGATCAATCGCTACATCAAATCAATCCGACACCGCTGTGTTGCCCTCGACAATATCCACGGTGGTTATATTGCAACCCGACATTTGCTGAACCGGGGTCATCGGAGCATTGGCTATTTATGTTCAGAACAGGATATTGATGACGCCGTTCACCGGTTAATGGGTTATAAAAAGGCTCTGGCTGAGTTCGGGCTTGGTATTAATGAACAGTTTATTACTACCTGCTACCCTTCCGAGGAGGGTGGAAGGCTGGGGACTTATAATCTGCTTGCCAAGAAGCTATCTCTTACCGCGATTGTCACGTACAACGATATGATGGCAGCAGGGGCTCTGTCGGCACTGGCGGAAAACGGGATTAAATGCCCGGAAAATGTTTCTGTGGTTGGATTTGACGACCTGATTATCGCTGGCTATCTGAATCCAAAGCTTTCTACCGTACGCTATCCTGCAGCAGCCATGGCGGAGCAAGCCACCAGGCTGTCACTTCAACTGACTGGCAAGGGTGAACCTGATCAATCTTTACTTGCCTGCGAACATGTTCTGATTCCGACTTTCGTTGAGCGCAACAGCACGTTTTCCTGCCTCTCATAAACGGATGTTTTTACCTGACGGGCGTTGTCAGACTTTATAACGACATGAGAATAATTGGTGAAATTTGTTGATGGGATTTGATAACTCTTGATCCTTATCAATAGTTATTAATGCCTGGTTTGTTACATTCAGCCCAGAAAAACGTTTGCGCAAACGTTTCGTTGCGACTGCATACTGTTGCCCACTGGTACTACTGAATGAAGAAAAACAAACTTTTACACCCTCAGCTATCCAAAGTCGTTGCCAGCCTTGGCCACGGACAAGGACTCACCATTGCCGACTGCGGCTTACCGATTAGCACGGATGTTGACCGTATTGACCTGGCACTGACTCATGGAATACCGGGCTTTCTGGAGACGCTAGATGTCGTTCTCTCGGAAACCGTGGTTGAGCAAATCATCATTGCAAAAGAGTTTTTGCAGATCAGCCCTGAAACTCACAACCGTTTTATTGAACGCATCCATCAGCTGGAATCCGAACAGGGAAAAGCCGTAGAGCTGATTGAGGTCAGCCATGAGCAATTCAAGCAATTATCTGACCAGAGTCTTGCAGTTGTCCGTACGGGTGAATGTACGCCTTATGCCAACGTGATCCTGAAGTCTGGTGTGGCTTTCTGACTATTCACTGGCTAGGAGAAAAAGCCTTGTCCAACTCCCCATCGGTTAAACCGCTTCTTGAAATGAGTGGCATTATCAAAACCTTTCCGGGCGTTCGTGCGCTTGATCATGCCAGTCTGATCGTGTACCCGGGGCGGGTTATGGCGCTTCTGGGTGAAAACGGTGCCGGAAAATCGACGTTGATGAAAGTGATGACCGGTATTTATGAAAAGGACAGCGGCTCACTGAAATACCTCGGCAAAGACACTGAATTTAAAAACACCCGGGATTCTCAGCAGCAGGGCATCAGTATCATTCACCAGGAACTCAACCTGATACCTGAGCTGTCCATTGCAGAAAATATATTTCTTGGGCGAGAGCCCACAGGTCGTTTTGGCTGCATTGACTGGAACAGAATGATGAAAGAAGCCAGCAGGCTTCTGACCATGCTGGAAGTGGATTACCCACCCTCGACACCGGTAGGAAAACTCAGCATCGGTGTTCAGCAAATGGTGGAAATTGCAAAAGCACTGTCGTTTTCTTCAAAAGTCATTGTTATGGATGAGCCAACTGATGCCCTGACAGACAAAGAAACCGATAGCCTATTCAGGGTTATTCGCCAGTTGCGTTCTGACGGTAAAGGCATCGTTTATATCTCTCACCGACTTCAGGAAGTTTTCCAGATCTGTGATGACGCCACGATTATGCGGGATGGTCGCTTTATTGAGCAGGCACTGGTATCTGAATTAACCGAGGATCGGATTATTGAGCAAATGGTGGGACGTTCGCTGGAAGAACAATATCCCGCAATAGATTCCAGCCCCGGCAGCCTGACTCTGAAAGTGAGTCAGCTCAATGCTCCGGGCATTCATGACATTAGCTTCACCCTTCGCGAGGGGGAAATTCTCGGCGTTTCAGGTTTGATGGGAGCGGGTCGAACCGAGCTTATGAAAGCTCTGTACGGTGACAATAGGGCAACCAGTGGGTGTATTGAAGTAGCAGGAGAGGCAATCAGCATCCGAACCCCTTCCGAGGGACTTGCCTGTGGCATTGCCTATATCTCTGAAGACCGTAAGGGTGATGGGCTAATCTCCGGGCTTTCTGTCCGCGACAACATGAGTTTGTGCAGCCTGAGTCAGTTTACCGCTCCGTCAGGAAAAATTGACAGCGGTAAAGAACACGACAGTGTTAAAGATTTTATCAACCGCTTCAATATCAAAACCCCTTCTGAGCATCAGTTAATCGGGAACCTGAGTGGCGGCAACCAGCAAAAGGTATCCATTGCCAAAGGCCTGATGACCAGCCCGAAAGTACTTATTCTTGACGAGCCGACCCGGGGTGTCGATGTGGGGGCGAAGAAAGAGATTTATCTGTTAATTAACGAGTTTAAGAAACGGGGAATGAGCATTTTACTGGTTTCTTCCGATATGCCTGAGGTTCTGGGAATGAGCGACCGCATCATGGTTATGCACGAAGGCAGAATAACCGGCGAGTTCAGCCGCAAAGAAGCTACTCAGGAAAAACTGATGCGTTGTGCAGTCGGCAAGGCGGCATAGAAGGAATAATGATGATGACACAGCCAACTCTTCAACATCCGGGACAAAAGAAGTCGTTCCATATTAGCCGTGAATGGCTGTTTGAGTATAAATCGGTGATTGCCTTGATGGGGTTCATGCTGATTATTTCTCTCATCAGCGACAGTTTTTTCAGCACTGGCAATCTGCTGAATATTTTACGGCAGACCTCTATTAATGCTGTTATTGCTGTTGGCATGACCTTTGTCATTCTCACCAGTGGTATTGACCTGTCAGTAGGGTCGGTTCTGGCAATGACCGGCGCACTGGCTGCGACTATGGTAGGCATGGACTTTAACATCCTCGCTATCGTGTCGCTCACTCTGGCAGCTGGTGCCGCAATGGGTTGCCTGAGTGGGCTGGTCATTGCCAAGGGCAAGGTTCAGCCGTTTATTGCCACGCTTGTCACCATGACACTGCTGCGAGGCACCACCATGGTTTTCACCGACGGACGACCTGTTTCCGCCACTAACGGGGCAGCCTCAGAAGCGTTCGCCACTATTGGCAGTGGCTATCTGTTTGGCATCCCTGTTCCTGTCTACCTGATGGCCCTGGTATTCGCCATTGCCTGGTTCGTACTCAACCACACACGCATCGGTCGCTATGTTTACGCACTCGGCGGTAACGAATCGGCAACCCGGCTATCCGGTATTAATGTGGACCGGATCAAACTGGCGGTTTATTCCATCAGCGGTGCTTTGTCGGCCCTGGCAGGCTTAATTGTTACCAGTCGTCTGGCGTCAGCACAGCCCACGGCAGGAACCAGTTATGAGCTGGATGCGATTGCAGCGGTAGTACTCGGTGGCACCAGCCTGACCGGTGGCAAGGGAAAGGTTATGGGTACTCTGGTGGGTGTCCTGATCATCGGGATTTTGAATAACGCACTGAACCTACTGAACGTGTCGTCTTACTATCAGCTTATTGCCAAAGCTCTGGTTATTTTGCTGGCGGTTCTGGTGGATACCCGATCTGCCAAATAAGCAGTCCGGACAAAAATAACTGTGAGTCGGTTTTTACCGGCCTTTTAAAACAAAACCATGAGGATGTGTCCGTGAACTTTTCAACAATAATGTCTCCAAGGAAATTGCTGGCTGCTGCACTCACAGCAAGTCTGGCTCTGACCGGTTGCAGCAAGAACGATGATGCGGCTGTTGACTCAGACCAGCCATCTCTTGCTCTGGTGGTCTCGACCCTGAACAACCCTTTCTTTGTCACCCTTAAAGAAGGCGCAGAAAAAAAAGCTGACGAGTTCGGCTACAACCTGATGGTGCTGGATTCCCAGAACGATTCAGCCCGGGAAATGACCAATGTTGAAGATCTGGCGGTTCGCGGGGTCAGTGCCATTTTGCTGAATCCGGCAGACTCTTCTGCAGCCGGTAACACCGTTCGAGCTGCCAATCGTGCGAATATTCCAGTGATTACTCTGGACCGGGGTGCTGAAGGGGGCGAAGTGCTGTCCCATGTGGCATCCGATAACGTTGCAGGTGGTGAACTGGCTGGTGACTTTATTGCCGAACAGCTGAAGAAGAAAGGTTTTGCAGGCGGGGAAGTTATGCAGCTCGAAGGGGTTGCCGGAACATCCGCTGCCCGTGACCGTGGTGAGGGCTTCATGAAATCAGTCACCACCCACAACATGACTCTGGTAGCCAGTCAGCCAGCCGATTTTGATCGTACACGAGCATTAAACGTCACTGAAAATCTGTTGCAGGCTCATCCCAATGTTAAAGCAATATTTGCCCAGAATGATGAAATGGCCCTGGGTGCTATCACTGCGGTAAAAGCGGCGCAAAGAGACATTATTGTGGTCGGCTTTGATGGGACTGATGAAGGTATCAAAGCCGTTGAATCCGGTGACCTGGCGGCAACTGTCGCCCAGCAGGCTGGAATGATCGGAGAGATAGGCATTGAAATAGCCAGACAGGCTCTCAGTGAAAAACCGGTTGAAGCCTACACGCCGGTTGAGCTGCGACTGGTAACCAGTGGTTGATCACAATGTCCCTGATCGAAGCTGGGTTATCTCAGCTTCAGTCAGGATCTGATTCTCCCTTTCAGAGCCGTTTGAGCAATTTATGAAGAATCCGATTTTTGTGCTGGGCAGTGTCAATATTGACCATGTATTGAATACGCCAGCTCTTCCCCGCCCCGGCGAAACCATTTCCGGACAGGGCTATAGTATTTTCCCCGGGGGCAAGGGAGCCAATCAGGCAGTAGCCTGCGCCAGGCTAGCGGGCAAAACCCGTTTCATGGCCTGTATGGGCAGCGATGCGTTCAGTGACAGTCTCGTTCAGTCGTTCAGGGAAACCGGAATAGATACTTCCCTCATTGAACAGATTGACGGCTGCAATACGGGCATAGCCCTTATTTTTGTGGATCAGCAGGGTGAAAATTGCATCGGCATTTCAGCTGAAGCCAACGCCAGACTGACTGCGGAAAAAGTAAAGAGCCGAGAGGCGGATATTGCGGCAGCCGGTTTTCTGCTGGTGTCTCTTGAAACACCGCTTGACGGCGTTTTCGCCGCCGCAGAAATTGCCCGGAATAACCATACGACGGTGGTATTAAATCCGGCACCTGCACAACCATTGTCGGATGACCTGCTGGGTTGCATCGACATTATTACCCCTAACCAGACGGAAGCTGAAGTGCTGACCGGCGTGGCTGTACACAACTTCTCTAGTGCCGAACAGGCGGCCAGTGTACTTCACGGTAAAGGCATTGGTACGGTTGTGATTACTATGGGCTCACAGGGTGCTTTTATTTCAGATCACTCAGGCACACGAATGATTGACAGTGTTAAGGTGACGGCAGTGGATACCACCGCCGCAGGTGACACCTTTAATGGTGCGATGGTTGTGGCTCTGGCTGAAGGATTTCCAATCGATGAAGCGGCTTGCTTTGCCAATGGTGCTGCGGCATTATCCGTCACCCGAAATGGCGCTCAGGCTTCCATACCCACCAGGGCCGAGACCGACCAGTTCCTGAATGACTGACAGGATGCGCGATCAAAATGAGTACCATCAAGGATGTTGCACGACACGCCGGTGTCTCTATTTCGACCGTTTCCCACGTTTTAAACGGCACCCGGTTTGTCAGTGAAGACAAAGCCCTGAAAGTGCGAACGGCGGTTAAGACGCTGGACTATAAACCCAGCGCCCTGGCCCGAAGTCTTAAAACCAGTCGAACCTATACCCTGGGAATGCTCACGGCTTCAAACACCAACCCTTTTTTTGCGGAAGTGATTCACGGTGTTGAAGCAGGCTGTTATGACCGGGGTTATCACCTGATACTGTGTAATTCCGAAAACAACCTGTCGAAACAGGCTTCCTATCTGAAAACGCTGGCGACGAAACGCATTGATGGCTTGCTGGTCATGTCTGGACACAGCACTCCGGATTTTTTTGAGCTGCTGAAAAGCCATTGTTCTGTACCCTTGGCTGTACTGGATTGCCATGTACCCAACCTGAATGCGGATATCATCATGGAAGCCCCTGAACAGGGCGGCTACGATGCAACCCGTTATCTTCTGGCAAAGGGGCATACCCGCATTGGCTGTATTTCCGGGCCGAAAGACCTTTCCCCCAGCAGTCAGCGGCTTTCCGGTTATTACCGGGCGCTGAAAGAAGCAGGAATCTTACCCGACAGGCGATGGGTTATAGAAGGACATCTGACGGCTGAAAGCGGTTATCAGGCGGCTGAGGCATTGCTGAATAAATTGCTGAATAACGGTGAACTGCCTACGGCTTTATTTGTCGGTAATGATTTGATGGCAATGGGAATCATCTGCGCTCTTCAAAGTGAGGGTTACAACGTACCTGGTGATATTTCTGTGGTCGGTTACGACAATATTGAACTGGCCGCTTACACCTCGCCTCCACTAACGACCTTTCACCAGCCCAAGGGAGCGCTGGGAAAACTGGCGGCTAATACGCTGATTGACCGGATTGAAGATCCAAACCTTGAACCCGGCATTCAGACGTTGAAATCCTGTCTGGTTGAAAGACGGTCAGTAGCCAGCAACTAACAACGACCATTTCTGCCTGCATCTTAAAAGGCTCGCAGTCTGTCACGACGCAGTCCACGGTCAGTGCGACTGTTACTTCATCAAACGCTATGTCTTTGAAGAAACGATGGTTTTGTTACTAAACTACGGTTTTTACTGACAAAGAAGTTATCAGCCGGGGCTTTACAAGGTGGTGGGGTATGGATAATATTAGCGCCGCTCTGGTTCGCAGCGAGTTGTGAACGAGGAGTCATTTTTAACAACTTTCCTGTTTCAGGATGAGTTGTTAATCTGTTTGTTGGATTGCGTATCCATCAAGCGGCGTGGGTCGTTAGCTCAGTTGGTAGAGCAGTTGGCTTTTAACCAATTGGTCGTAGGTTCGAATCCTACACGACCCACCACTCTTTATTTCTCAGAGAGTTATTTCTCAACAAGAGAGATAGAGAGCAATTTGAAGTTGGCAGTTTGCGTGATTGGTAACTTGTGGGTCGTTAGCTCAGTTGGTAGAGCAGTTGGCTTTTAACCAATTGGTCGTAGGTTCGAATCCTACACGACCCACCATTTTTCAAGCCGTTCTGATTCGTCAGGACGGCTTTTTTTGTTGCTGAAGATATGTACCAGGCCCTCAGCTCATAAGGGCTTTAATTGATTATGATATTAAACAGCAAGACCGTGTTGAGTCGTTTCGCTGGTTTCTTTGTTCAGGTAGTTTTGACATCCAGCTTGCAGATAGGTCGACTTTTTTAGCATCGGGTACCCACGTTTTATCACTTTGGAATGAGCCTGCAACAGGAGAGTCAAGCTCAAGGTGTTTTGCGAAAAAAGAAGGTGTATCACAGTTTGTGAATTGTGATACTGCGTCTAAAAATAGACCAGGACCGGTAGTGTTCAGAACTGAACGAATAGGATCATCTCCTGTAAGCTGTTCTTTATTTTTGTGTAAACGATCAATAGCCATATTCAGTGCTGATAAAAAAACCGGGTGTTCTTTAAAGGTTGTAGCCAGTACATCATTGCCGTCTTTTGGAAACAATAGACCTGCTGGTGCCTCCATATCACCCCACTCAGAAGGAGTAGAGCTTGTTGGACCTCTGTCTGTGTCCATATAGATCATGCCTTTTGTAGCATGCTTAGTTTTTGAATGACTGGCTTCATCTATAGCTTTAGTACCTTTTGCAAGCAGAGCATAGCGGATTAAATCACTTGCCATTGCTTTATGGTCACACTTTTCTCTTATAAATTTTAAGGCGTCTTTGAATTCAGACTTACGCTTTGGAATAATACCAGTTAAACCAGCATCATTAATATCCAGAACTTTACATTTAAGCCCATTTAACTCTGGTAATTCTGGCAAGGCCATCATTTGAGAATACTCATCGCGGGTCATCCACTTCCGATCAATCCATATAACCACTTCCCGTTGTGGAGTTGCTGAGGCTACAGATTTAACGTTTTCCAGATAACGATCTGGTAATAAACCACCCAGCCAGATAAAATTAACGGGAACTGTATCATGAACCCTACCACCCTCTGGGATATTTTTTCTTCCTGTCTTATCCGAATAAAGTCTTTGGTAAGCTTTTGACAGGTAATCAGTAGCGCCTTTATGTTCAGGATCGCCATAAAGCATTTTGTTGTGAAAGCTCTCAACGGTGGCGGTACGCACAGAGGATTCAGCGAGTGCGCGACTAAAAAACGTTATCCTGTCTTCATCGTTGGCAGCTTTCAAGAATTGATTTACAATTTTGCTTTCATTCGAGGTGTCAATGAACTTAGAAGCTAGTCTATGGTAGTTTTCACGAATATATTTAGAGGCATATTTTGTTGCCATGGCTTTTTTCAGGGTCAAAGGTCTTTCTTCGTCATCCCGCTCTAATTCGAAAAAAAATTCAGTCTTAGCTTTATATTTTTCATTTATATAACCAACAAGTTTTATAGACAGTTTTTTAATTGCCTGAATAGATGTTTCTACATTCGGTGCAGTGCCTGTTGAAATTTTGAAGTCAGAAAGAGTGTGGTGTTCAATAAATCCTTCAGATGAAGATGATGAAGGTAAGTAATTGTTTGTTTTAGCTGAACCAATTCTAATGTTTAGCTCTGAGTTTTTCTCGTCCGAATAAAAAGATATGCTACTATTTGTCGGGCTGACGCTACCTGAAATATCCATATTATTAATTCTCCCTTTAACAGCCAATAAATTATTATTGCATAGTTGTTTTATCTCCAGCCTTTTTTACAGTGTTGGTCTGTTACCGGCAGTAGGAAAGTACTAAATGCAGAAACTTTGACCGGTACTCGTCGGTTAAGTTCCGGTGCTTTTCAGATTTATCATGATTGCCAATTTAAAAATCGTTGCAGATACTGGCCTCAGTGCAACTTCAGATGCGGCCGTGTTGTTTTTCCCAGGGCATCTTTCAGCATTAACGCTCCGGTTCGGGCTTTTCCGAACAGGGTTGTCTGGTGCATGCGGTAAAGGCTGATATAAAACAACTTGGCCAGAGCGCCTTCCACCATCATATCACCGGTGACAGCCCCCATAAGATTGCCAACAGCACTGAAGCGACTCAGTGAAATCAAAGAGCCGTAGTCCTTGTAGGTGAAGTTCATGGGCTTGTTTCCTGCCACAACCCTTTTCAAACTCTTTGCCAGAAGTGATGCCTGCTGGTGGGCAGCCTGTGCGCGGGGAGGAATGGTGGTGCTATCGCCATTTTTCAGGGTCACGGTACAGCTGGAACAGTCGCCAAACGCATAGATATGATCATCTTGTGTCGTTTGTAATGTAGGACGAACGACCAACTGATTAATATGATTGGTTTCAAGCGCCAGTTTTCCCAGAAAAACAGGTGCTTTTATGCCTGCGGCCCAGATACTGAGGTCTGACTTGAGGATTGTTTTGCTGCGGGTAACCAGCGAGCCCGGATGAATTTCGCTCACCAGCTGCCCGGTCATAATGTTAATCCCCATGTTTTCCAGCTGTTTATGCACACTGCTGCTGATTCGCTCTGGCAGAACCGGCAGGATGCGGGAAGCGCCTTCGATCAGGGTGATTTTTACATTTTTCGGGGATATCGCGTCTAATCCGTAGTGAACCAGCTCTATCGCAGCATTGTGCAACTCCGCTGATAGTTCAACGCCTGTTGCGCCTGCACCAATGATGGCAATATTCAATTCAGACTGATGGCTGCCTGAAGCCTGGGCATGCAGGTAATGATTGAGTAGAGTCGTGTGAATGCGTTCGGCCTGCTCGCGATTGTCCAGAAACAGGCAGTTTTCCGGTGCGCCAGGTGTATCAAAGTCGTTGGCGGTACTGCCTACCGACAGTACCAGAGTATCGTATTCCAGCGTGCGACTGGCCACCACTTCGTCGCCGTAATCGTCGCAGATAGGAGCCAGCTCAATGGTTTTACTGTCCCTGTCCAGGTTGGTCATTCGCCCGAGCAGAAAGTGAAAGTGGTTCCATTTGGCCTGCGCTAAATAGCAGAGTTCATCTTCAAAGGCATTGAGAGAACCCGCCGCCACTTCGTGCAGTAACGGTTTCCAGAAATGGGTGCGTTGAGCATCAATCAGCGTTATGGAGGCTTTATTCCTTTTGCCAAGAGATTTTCCAAGCAGGGTTGCCAGTTCCAGTCCTCCGGCACCACCGCCGACAATTACAATCCGGTGTAAAAGGTCATTGTTATTTACATTATTCACTTGATTATCACACGGTTAATGGCTGTCTGATAAGGCTTTATCCCAGAATAAAAACACCTATAGCCCTGCTGAGCAGACCCAGCACAAGAATAACAGCTGCCAGCCAGAGCATGAGCTTAAAGGGCTTGAAGCGACTGCGTTCTGTGGCGTTTATGCCCTGTTTCAGGAAGGCATCTACTTTTGCCTGATCTTCCGGCTTCAGTCGGGTCTGGGTTCTGTCCATCATTAAAATCCCCTAACTGTCTGGTAAGGTAGTACATATTTCTTACGCATACAATCTAACCATACCTTGTGTCAGGACAGGCTGTAAAACCTCTGTTTTTATTTGTAGTGTCGGATCAAAATGACGCGGTTGGAATAGTGCTTCCGGGCTGATTTAATAAAAGCTGGAACATAACCGGTAAACTGTGTGCTGAAACTGATATGGCTCGGTCTTAAGGTTAAATGGCAGGAGTGCAGGGAGTTTGTCTATGTGCTGTGGCGGTTTCGATCCTGTCAGACATTTTTATCAGGCTACTGCCTGCTTGCCGCTCTCTATCTTTTTTCCAGCCCTTACACTGTCAGTCGTCGTTATTTGAAGTGGATTAATGCTGACGATGTATACAGCTACGGTGAAACGCCTCTGACGTCTCTGGCAGAGATAGCAGATCGTACTGGCATTCATGCAGAAGATCATGTGTTTGAGCTGGGGGCTGGCAGTGGCTTTACTGCTCTCTGGCTCAGTCTGGTAAAAGGATGCAGGGTGACCGCTATTGAGTGGGTGCCTGGTTTTGTGTATCGATTGAACTGGGTTGTCAGGGTCTTAAAGCTTTCGGGTATTGAAGTACGTTGTGAGGACTACCTGAAGGCATCTCTTGAAAACGCAACGGTTATCTATCTGTTTGCTTCCAATCTGGATGATTTGATCGTTAATGAGCTGGCGGAACGGTTAGCAGCCCTGCCATTGGGTACCCGCATTGTCACCGTTAGTTATCCTCTGCAGCCTTATATTGAGCGGCCGGTCTTTGCCCTGGTAGACCAGTTTGAAGTTTGTTTTCCGTGGGGCAGGGCAGACGTTTATGTTCAGGAAGTTATCAGTGGTCAGAACATTTTATGAACAGAGGTCAGTTTGCCGACAATGCGATCACTATAAATTGCCACCATTTCCGGGATCGCTTTTTGCCGGTGGCTCTGGATGCTGTTGGCGATAAACAGCCAGGTCGTCTGTGCCTGACGAATAGGCTTACCCGCATAGGGGTGCTTCTGGTACTGGTCGTTCAGTCGGTTCATGCGTTCATCAAAGTGTCTGGCCAGTGTCTGGAGTTGCTGCCGGCTGGATCGGGCAATATCGGATGACTGGTCATAAATGGCCAGTGCTAAATACTCTTTGGAGAGTCTCTGCATCAATAATGCCTGTTCGAGTATATTCAGCTCAGGCTTTTGTCTGGGCGTCTGGGTCATCAGCTTCTGTCTCAGCAGTAGTAATTGGCGATCCAGTTTCGTCAGAGCCATCAGCAAGCTGTCTGCTTCCGGTGGGCGTGACTGTTTGGGCAGATTGCCCATCCAGGTCGTATGGCGACTGATGACTGGCCAGAGTGCTTTGGTGGTGACCAGCAGGCCGCTGGTTTCTCCATCTTTACCCTGAGTGGGAAGATTGGGAATAGTTGTGTCGAGCAGAGTCAGGTTGTCTTGTATTTTTTCTCGGGCGTCACTGTTGAGAAAATCGAGCTGCAGCAGGTAGATATTGACAATAAGCTGATTAAGAAGGAGTTCCTGGTGCAGAATGTGTTCTGCGGTCAGGGGCGTTGCTCCTCTTGTTTCGGTAAAAGCCCTGGCTGGTGCGCTTAATAGAAGGAAGGACAGGAGTATGGAATAGAGTGGCTGCAAAACAGGTCGCTCCGGCATGGGTGTATTTATTCGACTGATGCCTGTTGTATCGGATCACTCAGGGCGAACTTAATCATCATCGCATGAATAGCGCGGCGATTCAGCATAGGGGAAGTATTGGCAACAGAGAAAAGCCATTTTCCCTGCCACCGCTTTTTAAATCGTTTTTTATTGACCTTTCAGTTGTTCTTTCAGCTTTTCCGGTACACCTTTAATAACCAGCTGGTCACTGGTTTCATCGTAATGCACCTGCGTGCCGAGAAGTTCTGCATCAAATGCCAGGGTTAATCCCTTGCTTCGTCCGGTATATCGAACCAGTTTGGTCAGGGTGCGTTTCTCGGGAGCCATTGGCGTTGTCATGTCGTAGTCGCGGGTATTAACGAATCGGGCAAATTCATCAGACCCGGATTCGCTCAGGTAGCCAGTTAACTCTTCAAGTGTCAGGGCATCGCCCTCATCCACTTTTGTCTGACAGAAATCGTATACCTGACGGCTTACTTCTTTGTGGTTTTCCAGCGACGGTGCTTCGCTGGCAAAGTCTTTAACGGCTTTCACCAGAGTATCTGCCTCTTCCTTGCTGCCACTGGTTTCGCTGCACCCCAGTGCTTCCTGGAAAACATCACTGAGGCGTCGACCGCCACGAGGTCGCAAAAAGGACAGATAGCGACCACTGTTCGTGTTGCCCTGCCATTCGGTCACATTGATGCGACAGGCCAGTGACATTTTACCGGTGTCGAGGTAGGCGCAGTCCTGTATTGAAAGGTCTTCAGTGACAGTGACACTGATATTGCTGTTCAGCATACAGAGTATCAGGTAGCGGGTTAGCCCCTGTTGATAGTCAGCAAACAGGACATAGCCACCGCCAAGGGCACCTGCTTCTCCCAGCTTGTCACTGATCTGGCTGAGGGTATGAACGGTCATTTCTTCAAAGGTCAGCTCGTCATTCAGGTACTGGTTCAGCTCTGACGGAAATGAGCTTTCTGGCTCTTCTGAAAACTGGCCATACCGTTTGTCCTGTTTCTTGTTATAGGTTTGCAGCAGGTCGTCCAGCATGGCTTCCAGAGCCGGTGTGGGTGGCAATAGATGGCCCGTCGTTGTGGTCAGGGCATTGCTTTCTGGATTTTGTTCCAGCTGATGTACAAGGATCTGTTTTATAGCCATGGGGTATTTTGAAATCGACGTTCAGTAATCGGTTAATGTTACAGTCAGTTGAAACGGGAGCATAGCTGTTTATCTAACTGCTTGTGCAAGCCGCTTGTGTAACCGTTTATGTAGCAAGGGCCACAGCCAGGTTACCCAGAGAGCCAGAGCGGCGAATAAGCCGAAGCGGGTAGAGTAGTAAAGTAACGGCTCACTCTGTAGTTCGCTCAGGTCGGGCAGGTAGTGCCAGATGGCAATGACGCTGATAGCACCAGGAACTGCCCGGGTGAAAAACAGGCGAAAAGATGGGGTAGCCTGAATAGTAAACAGCAAGCCAACGGCTCCTCCGGTCAGTACCCCATTGAATTTCAGGAATGTACTGTAAGGGTGCTGATGGTTGCTGACAGGGTCTATATGAAGGACTTCCCGGCAAATGAGGATAAAAATAAGCGGCAGGAGTGTGGTGAATACTGTCAGGGCTATTTTTTTCCAGCCTGCCAGCGGTTTTAAATAATCGATAACCCGTTGCTCAAAAGTAATGAACAGAAAAAGCAGAATTAAGCCGAGTAGCAGCCCAAAGGCTACCTGTGCGGGATAATGAACCCCAAGATAAAGCCTGGAAAGGCCAACAGACAGAATCAATAGACCTGCAACAAACCATGCCCACTTGTTTTTAAGACTGTAGGCGCTCAACCCCCAGAACAGGGTTGCATTCTGGGTATGGCCTGATGGCATTCCGTAAGACTTTTCTACCATTCCGTTAAATAGTTCAGGATGGCTCCAGTATGGGCGGGGTGAAGTAAAAAACTGACGACAACTACCAAATGCAATGCTGCTGATCATTGTGCCCATTGCCAGCCTGCCACCGATACGGGTATAGCCGCTCCAGTATATGACGGCAGCGATGAGTAAATAATGGTATGAGTAACCGTAGCTGGATAAGGCTCTTAATGAACCATCCATGAAAGCGAGGTGTTGCTGCAGGCTGGAAATAACAGTGTAGGCATCCATGGTTTTTTCTAGATTGTTGTTCAGTGGTTATCTGGCATTAAAATACGCTGAAGGCTACTTTTGACCATCGTATCGAGCTGGTGCTGATTGGGTCTGATTCGAGCAAACAATTGTAATCCCAGAAACAGGCAGGTGAGTTGTCTTGCCTTTTCTGCAGTGTCTTTTGAGAGAGAGCCTTTTGAGAGAGAGTCTTCTGGGAAAGAGTCTTCTGGGAGAGAATTATAGCCTTTATCAGCGAGTTGACTGAGCTGTTTTTCAAAGGCGGACTGAATGTCTGTAATGCCTTTATTTACCAGATCACGGGCTTCCTGAGGTAACTGGTGGAGTTCGACGCTCGAACAGGCGAGAAAACAACAGTTGCGATAGTGTTCTTCCTGATGATTTCGATAACGGGTGGTTAAAAAACGACGAATTCCGTCTAGTGGGGAATCGCCGGTTAAATATCGGTTGATGCGAATCTGCATATCATGTTCCAGATAGTACTTCAGCACACTGATATATAAGCCTTCTTTATTTTTAAAATGATGGTACAGGCTTCCCGGGTGCAGTTCGGTTACTTCCTCAAGCTGTCGAAGGGACGTCGCAGTAAAACCTCTTGACCAGAATAAGGCCAGAGCATTTTTCAGTACGGTTTCTTTCTCAAAATTAGAATGTCTTCCCATTACGCTATTGATTTAAAAACGTGTCACTCCAATGTAGCAGTTATTTTTTACCGTGAACATTTATTGCTTTAATGCTCTGGTTTTTCTTTCCACAGTGTCCATTCCCGGTAATGATAAATAGCGATGAAGCGCTTCTTCAAATAAGCTGGCAGGTATTCAAAATCACCTTTTCTTGTTGCCAGAAAATCAGTTTTACCATTATTAATCAGGGCATTTATCTCATCTGCGGTATCAACCAGTACAGACTTTCCATGGGAATAAAAGCGTGAAGAAAAAGGACGCTTATTAAAATAGAGCAGCTCTCCCGGGTCGCTGACTTTTTCAGCGTGCATGGCTTGAATCATGGTTTTCTGGGATTTTTTGCCTCCGTCGTTTATGAGTGTATAGATGGTGATAGCCATCAGCACGGGTGTGATGCATGCGCCTGCGACAACGCGACGATGCAGGGCGGGAATCAGGTGATTATGCCAGATGGTTGCCAGTGCCATGGCTAAAGGTGGCATCAGGGGCAAGGCGTAAGTCCAGATCATATTGCGGGCAAAGGTAAAAAACAGCAGCAGGGAAATTAGCCAGCACAGCAGGAACCACCCCCATTCAGAGAGTATCAGAGGTCGCCTGTGCCTGAGTTTTAACCATAATGACTGGCAGGCATAACCGGCAAGAATTAAAGACCAGGGAAAGCCACCCGCAATAAAGTAAGGCCAGATCATGCCAACAGGGCGAATATGGGCTGTGCCATAATTATCACCTTCCCAGCCACTGTCCAGGTAGCGGCTGAAGTGTTCTCCGATGATCATGTATTCCAGCATACCCGGAGTCTTTAGCTCGGCTGCAATAAACCATGGCAGAGCGATAATGGCCGCCAGCAGGCTGCCACTGATCCAGGGCAGGCGCTGCCAGAGTTGCAAAAACTGTTTTCGCAGCAGGCACCATAAAAAGATGGGCAGCCCTGCCAGTACCAGTCCGGCAAGGCTTTTTGACAGCAGCGTCAGAGCTGACCCGGTAAAGAACAGGTAGCTCCAGCGTCTGGCCTGTGTTGGGTTGTTGCTGTGAAAGCCTATCCATAAACCGGTCAGGCACAGAGTAATGCTGAAGACCATAACCGGATCTGCCAGCAGTGCACCGGACAGAACCAGAAACATGGCGCTGGTGGTCAGAATCAGAATGGCCAGCTTTCCAGCCTGCCGACTGAGTTGAAAGGACGTTAGCTTCCAGGTGAGCCAAAGGGTACCAATGCTGACGAGCAGGGAAGGGAGGCGGGCGGCAAACTCGTTGATACCGAAGAGTTTGAAGCTGATGGCAGACATCCAGATAAACAGGGGCGGTTTGCCCCAGAATGGCACATCGTAATCGAAGTAGGGGGTGATCCAGTCATTGGTCTCGACCATCAGGCGCACCATTTCGGCGTAGCGGGCTTCGCTGGTATCCATCAGCGGATAGGTTCCCAGCGACAGTAGACGCATAATAAGGGCGACGGCAATAATGACCGTACCGTAGAGCCAGAGTTTTTTTGAAGGGTGACTGTCTGGGGTCATTCTTGTTATTGCTCCCTGTGCCTGAGTACGATTTAGATTAGTCCACTCAGACTGTATAAGAGTCTTATTTTTCTGTTAATTCACAGTTTGAACAATTCTGACTTATTCGTCGCGACTTTTTTCTACAATAATGCAATTTTCATCACCAGTGGTGACAAAACTGCATTTTACCGCTCAGGACGGCTGATTCTATTGGCATAGTTTTTTTTAAAGGTATCCTTTCCCATGGCAGTAATCTGGGCATTGATCATCCGGTTGAAGGCATCCAGACAGTTCTGATGCTCATCAGGCTTCTGGCTGGTCTCCCTTAACAGGGCAACCGTTGCTTCTATGGTGGAAAGGGCGCCTTTTCCCGGTGTTTTTCTGATGGTGTAAGCCGATGTGTGCGTTTCTGAGAGGGTGAGCGCGGGCAGCTTTTGTAGAACAGGGTTCAGGTAATAGATTTTTTTCGCCTTACGCCAGGTGCCATCCAGAATTACACACAGCTCCGGTTTTGCATGGGTTGCTGTGTAGGTGTTAACGGCAACGGCGTTCTCTGAAGGAAACAGCAGACAGGCGTGCCGGTTTGCCAATTGTTTTTCCAGCACTTTAGATGCAGTAAAGTCTTCACCGATCAGAATAGTGCAATTACTGATCCCGAGGCTGGCAATGCGGGCGCTGTTAATGGGGTGGCGGGTTTCGGAAGGGTGTTGCACGATCAGCAGGTCGATACAGGCTTTTTCTGGCTCCAGCCCTTTGCAGTAACAGGCAGATAAGGGGCGAAGGCAGCGAGGACACTCAATTCGGGCCATGCAGGATATTCCTGAAGGTCAGGTTGATACGAGGCTCAATCTGGCGAGCCGTTTTCGGGAGGCAATGTTGCCAGTGTGACTGGGAATGTCCAGACATAACCAGCAGTGAGCCATTGCTCAAGTCGATCGTAATGCCTGCTACGGTGTTGTCGTATTTGTGCCGTAGTTTAAACCGGCGGGTAGCACCAAGGCTCAGGGAAGCAATGACGGGTTGCAGCCCCAGTTCCGGTTCATCGTCGCTGTGCCAGCCGTTACTGTCACTTCCGCTCCGGTACAGGTTGAGCAGGACGCAGTTGAACCTGTGTTGACACAGTTGCTCAACCCTTGCTTTGAGTTGCAGGAGCTGAGGTGCCCAGGGCAGAGGGGCGAGGCGCAACCCTGAATAACTGTAGTGGCAGTGCGTATCACCATACCATGCCTGTAACCTGGGAATGGCAACGTGTCGGCCAAACAGCCGGATTTTATCCTGCCGCCACGGCGTACTGGCGATCAGGTCGTCAAAGTATTTTCTGGATTCAGCAGGCGCTAATGCCTCTGACCAGAACTGCAGTTGTGCGTCTTTTGCAGGAATAGTTGCAGGAATAGTTGCAGAAATGAACTCAGAAGCAGGCATGGGTTCTGTCTGTTGTAAAGCCGGAATAACGTCATTCCCAGCCTCGAAGGTGGGAATGACGAGGGTATAGTCTTGTCAGCTTCTTCCCTTACTTATGCTTCATCTGGAAGATCAGCTTTTCTGCCGTACAGTCAAAGTCAAACATGGCACGAATATAAGGCTTGCCGCCTTCTTCTATGACTTCTGACTTAATCTGGCAGTTGCCGGAGCCAACGGATCGGGCATCTTTTTCCATCCGGGTGAACTGTTCTCGGGCAGACATCTGGTCATTGTCGCAGAAGTTCAGTGTCAGAAGGGTGTCGTCTTCCCGGATCAGTGTGCCAACCTCAACGCAGTTGCAGGCAACGCTTTCGTAATCGCCGGTATCTTTCATGAACGTACCTCATAAAAAAACCGGGCAGTTGGCCCGGCTTTTAGTTTTGTTATGGCAGAGAATCAGACAGAGTCGGTTAGCTGTCAGCATTGCGCCTGTCCAGTCTCAAGGAGCCTAATGGAGCCTCACGGGGCGGAGTCATCTTATACCAAACCTCGGTAAGCGGAAACCGTTAAACCAGCAGGTTCATCACGAACATTGCCATGAAACCGTTTGCGATACAGATCCTGAACAGGATTGGGGACAGGCTCCTATGAGCAAAAAATAAGAGGTTGTACTAGGTTTAGTCGGTGTTGTTCATGTTGTTTTTCACAAAGCAGACGACACATGCTGGAGACCCCGGAGCTTTTGGGAGAGTTGTATTGTGAGGCATCCTGAGAATCATTTTACTATCATCGATACATCGCGTTTTTCGTATTGTCGGGTAAGGAGGGTATCCCGGTTGTGGCGAGGTGCCATTTCCAGCTTCATTTTCCTGGGGCTGGCGGGGCCATGGTTTTCGCCGGTTGATGCAAAGCCATTAACGTCAGAAAAACCGTCAGTGTCAGACGAAATAATAACGAGTATTAATCCTGATTCGGTGTTGGCGCGTTTTCCTGATGATGACCTGTACACCAGGCGGAAACCTGAATCGGAAACCGGACTGGTCGTGGATTTCAGAAAGAGTCGTTTCTCAAATAAAATCTCTCTTGAAGGGTTGAATATCAAGAATACCAATGGCAGGAATGGGTTTTCACCAGCAGGGCCGGTGTTGTTTGAGGTGGCAGCCCACCCGGATGAAGGTTCATTGCCTGCTCGTGGAGGAGGCGAAAGCGCTAACCCTGTCAAAATCTATAACATGACAACCGGTGAAGAAGTTAATACATCGGTTACCAGTGTTCGGGCGACTGATGACGTCAGTATTCTTTATATCTACCCTGAAAGTAAATTTGCGTCAGGCAGGCATGTCGCCTTAATTACAAAGGATTTGATAAGTGGTGGTGTACCTGTTGAAACTTCACCTTTTATGGATGTAAATTCGAAGCGTTCTGACGTTACTGCATTCCTGTCTGAGCGGGGGATTCCGGTTGATAACCTTATCGATTTGAAGACGTTTACCGTTGCCTCGAAAGATGCTTACCTGCAACCCGTTAATTCAATAGTGAGTAAAATACAGTCATCTGTTCCCAGTTTCTGTGGTGATAGTGACGCCTCTAAAATGCTGGCTGAAATGACGACGATGCATACTGAAAAATCATTACGGTACCACAAAGCTACCGGTAAGCTCGCATTTCGTAAATTTTTCAACAAAAAAAAAGGCTGGTTAATTTCAGAAGATAAAACACGATACAACTGTGTACAGTTTTCCGTTTTTTACCCTCGCTTCTACAAAGATCCGGGGCCGGTATTATTGTTTGCTCCTCCATTAAATGGCTCTGTTGATGATAGCATGAAATACATTTACCCTGCTTTGAAAAAGGGTTATGCCGTTATTGGTATAGATCTTCCTTACCACGGTAACAGGGGGGTGTTGGGGGTTGATCTTGAAAGCATATTGTACCTGTTCAATCAGGGGACGGCTGATATGCTTTCGCTGTCTCATGCTTTGGGTACAACCCTGAGTTCACTGGATTTATTTCCAGAAAATGGTAAAGCTGATTTTGACCAGCAAAGAGTCAGCTATCTCGGTATAAGCCTGGGAGCAATAGTGGGGCAGCTGGCTGTAGCGAGAGGTAATGTAAAAAGCGCGTATTTTAAAACGGGTGGGGTCAATATAGGGCAGATGTTTACTTTAGGGACTGATCTTGGTTTTTTCCGCCGCATGATCGTTCCTAAGACATTTAATGAACAAAAAGAAGCTGTTTTTCTGGCCATGATGCAGGATGGATTTGTTCTGGATGGAATACACTATATGGACAAGATAACTCCCCATTCACAAGGGCCTAAAAGAATCGGTTTTGAAATAATGTATGACGATAATGTCATTGACTTGCGTAGTGCCTTGGCTCTGAAGAGACTTTTAAAGAAAAATCCTGCAACTGCTGTCAAACTTGAGACTTATCAGTTTCGCAATAAGAAGAGCCATGCCAGAGCGGCTGCCAGTATGAAGTTTTATCCAGCCTGGTTATTAAAACAATCAACGCGGTAATGGTTTGAATCAGAGTGATGATGCGTTGAGTTCCGGATATGGGCTCAACGCATCAATATGGCGTGGTTGTCAGTTTGACAGCCGTTTTAAACGAAAAACAGGTTCATTACAAACATCGCCATAAAGCTGTTAGCGATACAGATCGCGAACATGATCGGGTACAGGTTACCGCGTGTACCGATTACACCCAGAATACGACCTGCGTACTGGATAGTGGAACCACACAGGTAGATAGCCGGAGCCAGAATGGCAATGTGTTCACCAGTCAGGATGCCTTCAGAAAACAGACCCATCACGATACCCACCGCACCGCCCATGGACATGATCGCACCCATGATAACCGCAGCGCCTTCACCGGGCAGGCCTACCAGTACCATCAGCGGCTCAAATAGATTACCCAGAGCGCCCAGGGCGCCAGTGATATTGAGGGCTTTGATGATGATGAAAGCCATCATTACGTTAGGGATGGTACTCATCGCACAGATGTTCCAACCCTTGCGCGCGCCTTCAACAAAGACGTCAGTGATCATCTTTTTGCTAGCTTGAGCCATGATTATGCCGCCTTCGTCTGTGTGTTAACTTTCTTGCCTTGAGCCTTCAGAACCAGACGCAGGATGTTTGCACCAATGATTTTGAAGACGAACATGATGGCGACAGTCAGACCGATGGAAGTCGGTACCGCCATAGAGCCGTCAGCGTTAGTCAGGGTAAACAGCACCGCGCCGGAGCTGAAAAAGTTAACGATGGTCGCACCGGCAGAGAACTGGAAAGCGGTGAAGATTTCAGCTTCTTCCTGGTTCAGTTCGCCATCTTCAATCAGGTTTTTGGTCAGGCCGGCACCGGTATCGGTGTTTTGCAGGGAGCCAATCATAGCCAGACCCGCAGAGCCAGGCAGACCCATCAGAGGACGCAGCAGAGGAGACAGCAGCTTACGAGCAGCTTTCAGGGCACCGTAGTGTTCCAGAACGTTAATCATACCCAGGGCGAACATGCAGGTAGGCACCAGGGTCAGGGCGAACAGGAAACCGTCACGGGCACCGCTGCCACCTTTACCACGGAACATAACACCGTCGGCCATAGAACCGAATGTACCGTTCAGGGTAGTGAAGTCGAATACACCGTACCATTCACTAGATTGCAGTAAGCCGGAAAAAAATACGACGGCGAAAGCCAGCGCAAGATAGTTTCCGAGCGTGACTTTCTGATCGTCAGTAGCGCTCATTATAAAACTCATTGGATGTTGTGTTGGAGTGTTGAATTCTTTCTATTTAAAGAACGTTAGTACTAAAAAGAATCCGTCAAGGAGGATAGAGAGCCTTTAATGTGTCGCCTATCGGGGAATTGCGAAGAATTTATACAGTTAATATCTACATCAATTACTGCCCCACCTAGATTTATTTTCTGTTCTGCGTATTTTATTAATATGTTAACAAAAGGCGTCAACAAAAATCACGAACCGAATTGCGTAATTGTTTGATTTTGTTGCTGTATGGGCGAAGTGGATAATGCTTTAAAATTCGGAAATTCTGTTATAGGCTCGGAACTTCCGAAGTGGCTGTTCGGGTATTAACCAGTATGAAAAGTATCGGTTTATGGGTTCTGAAGTGATCGCTTTGATTGAAATGAGCCATTTCATTCACCTATGAGCCTGTTGGACTTAAGACTGTCCTACTGCGTTTGCAATAAATTGGTCTAAAAATTCCTGCTTTCTTGTTGAATAGCTCGCTATTCGCCTCAAAATCAGAAATTTTTATCCTCAATTTCTTGCAATCCTCGCTACGTACGCTTAAGTCCGACAGGCTCCTGGTCACTTATTTTCAGAATGTATAGGCAGATACTTTTTCATTTAAAACTATTCAGGGATAAACACTATGGCAGACAGTCAGGCCAGCCTGCGACGAAATGTCAACGTATTAGGGTCTTTGCTGGGACAAACCATCAAGGATCAGCATGGTGAAGAATTTTTTAACAAAATTGAAAACATCCGCCAGCTGGCTAAAGCAGCCCGCGCTGGTAATGAAGAAGATCGTGAAGTTCTTCTGGACCAGCTGAAAGGTCTGTCGGATGATGAGCTGGTGCCGGTAACCCGTTCATTCAGCCACTTTCTGAATTTGGCGAATCTGGCCGAACAGTTTCATGGTGTTTCCAAAGAGTGTGAAGAAGCCTTTGATGTTCCTGATCACTTTGATGAGCTGATGGTACGCCTGAAAGACAAGGGCCTGACCAACGAACAGATTGCCAGCAGCATCAGCCAGCTGGATATGGAGCTGGTGCTGACCGCCCACCCTACAGAAGTAAGCCGTCGTACACTGATTCAGAAACAGGAATCGATTTTTGAGTGCCTGACTGAACTGGAAAACACCTGCCTGAGCCAGCGCCGCAAGGCACGCCTGGAGAATCGTCTGCAGCAGTTGGTGTCACAGGCATGGCACACACTGGAATTCCGTACCCAGCGCCCGACTCCTATTGATGAAGCCAAAGCGGGTTATGCCACCATTGAACACTCTTTGTGGGAAGCCATTCCTGCTTTTGTGCGCTCTATGGATGAGCGAATGGAAGAGCATACCGGCATTCGTCTGCCTATTGATGCCGTACCGGTTCGTTTCTCTTCCTGGATGGGTGGGGACCGTGACGGTAACCCGTTTGTGACCTCCAAAGTGACCCAGGAAGTATTGCTGCTGAGTCGCTGGGTGGCGGCTGACCTGTATCTGCGAGACCTGAAGCCTCTGATTGGCGAGCTGTCCATGACCGCGTGCAGCGAAGAGATGAAGCAGGTAATGGGCGTATGCCGTGAGCCTTACCGCGCGGTTCTGAAGAAACTGCGTGAGCGTCTGCGTCATACCCGCAGCTGGTGTGAGCGTTCACTGGTAGAGATGGCTGACGCTGCCGACATCATGACCGACAACCAGGAGCTGATTGAACCTCTGGAATTGTGCTACCGCTCTCTGAAAGAGGTGGGACTGGGTGTGATTGCCGATGGTCCTCTGCTGGATATGATCCGGCGCGCCCACAGCTTTGGGCTGACTCTGATCAAGCTGGATATCCGTCAGGAAGCAGATCGTCACACGGAAGTTCTGAGCGAACTGACCCGCGCCCTGGGGATGGGCGACTATGCCAGCTGGGATGAGAATGATCGTCAGACTTTCCTGCTGCGTGAACTGCAGAATCCTCGCCCACTGCTGCCCAATAACTGGCAGCCAAGTCCGGATGTGAAAGAGGTTGTTGATACTTGTCGTGTGATTGCCCGCGAAGGGGAAAAAGCCCTGCGAGCTTACGTGATATCCATGGCATACAACCCATCTGATGTTCTGGCAGTCGCGCTGCTGTTGAAAGAGTGCGGTGTTGATTTCCCAATGCCGATTTCGCCTCTGTTTGAAACACTGACGGCTCTGGACGGTGCGGCAGACTGTATCGAAAAACTGCTGAGCTTGCCCTGGTACCGTGGTTACAGTGCCGATGGCCAGATGGTCATGATCGGGTACTCAGACTCCGCCAAAGATGCTGGCTGGATGGCTGCAGGCTGGGCGCAGTACCGTGCCATGGAAGAAGTCACTGAGGTGTGTAAGAAACGCAATGTAAACCTGACCTTTTTCCATGGTCGTGGCGGCACCATTGGTCGTGGGGGTGGTCCGGCTCACTCTGCGATTCTGTCCCAGCCACCGGGTTCTGTGAATGGTCATCTGCGTGTTACTGAACAGGGTGAGATGATTCGTTTCAAGTTTGGTTTCCCGGATGTGGCCAGAAAGAGCCTGATGCTTTACGCCAGTGCGACTATGGAAGCCACCTTGCTGCCACCTCCGGCTCCTGAACAGAGCTGGCGCGATATGATGGATCAGCTGTCCCGTGACTCTCTGGAAGTTTATCGAGGCATGGTTCGGGGCGAACCTGAGTTTGTGCCTTACTTCCGGGCCGTTACCCCTGAACAGGAGCTGGCCAAGTTGCCTTTGGGCTCTCGCCCTGCCAAGCGTAAGCCTGATGGTGGTGTAGAGAGCCTGCGTGCTATTCCATGGATTTTTGCCTGGACTCAGACTCGTCTGATGCTGCCGACCTGGCTGGGTTGCGGTGTGGCACTGAAGAATGCACTGGATAAAAAGCAGAGCGATACCCTGAAAGAAATGATGAAGCAGTGGCCATTCTTCAAAGCGCGTCTGGAAATGCTGGAAATGGTCTTTATGAAGACCGACCCAAAGCTGGCTGAATATTATGAGGATCGTCTGGTGCCAACGGGGCTGCAGCATCTTGGTGATAAGCTGCGGATGCTTCTCGACAGTGCTATTAACAGCGTGCTTGAGCTGAAAGGTGGCAGTGATCTGATGTCTGCTCATCCTATGAATAAGCAAGGTATTACGCTGCGTAACCCCTACATTGATCCATTGAATGTTCTGCAGGCTGAATTGCTCTATCGCCTCCGCCACCTGGAGGAAGATAAAGAGTGTGAGAATCTGGAGCAGGCACTGATGATTACTGTGGCAGGTATAGCCGCCGGAATGCGGAATACTGGCTGATGGTTAGCCGTCTGTTACGCCCCGTAGATTTACGGGGCTTTCACCGGCCAGTTTTTTGCTGCTTTGATGTTGAGGTAATAAAAAAGGGAGTCTAAAGTGGAGTGCAAACGGAGGCGTAATTATGGACAACCTTTACCATACTGATTATCCAGAGTGGTTGAACCAGCAACGACACCTTCTGGCTAATGGTCAATTTGACAGGCTTGATATTCCGAATTTACTTGAGGCAATGGAGCAACGAATGGGTGATGCAGTCAACGAGCTGGAATCCCATTTAATCATCCTGCTCCTGCACCTGCTCAAGTACGATTACCAGATGCGGGTGCTGCAAGACCCGTGGATTCAGGATAAGGTTATTCATACCTGGATACCCAGTATCAACAACCCAAGAACCGAAATCGAGCTGCTGACCAGCAAAAACCCGCATTTGAAAAACAAAACAGCCCGGGTATTGCAGGCAGCGTATCCCCGTGCCAAAAACAAGGCTGTCGCGGAACTGAACAAATACATTCGCTCTGAAAAGAAACGACTGAACCAGAATAGTTTTCCCGAGGAATGCCCCTGGTCGTTTGAGCGGATTGTGGATGATGACTGGCTGCCTTAATTCCGTCGGGATTTAAGAAGCTCACCCAGCTCCTGCATTGAATGAGGCAGCTTTCTCATCGCCATAAAAAAGCCCGAATGCTAAAAGGCATTCGGGCTTTTTTATAACTGCTGTAATTTAAAAATAAATATTTATAAAGAATCGGGATTAATGACTCTTGGATTCGGGTTTAAATCCGGAGAATTATTGGCAAATTCTTTCCATTCGCTTAAATCAGCGGTAACGGGTTTGCCTTTACTTTGTGTAAATGGAAAAACAGCACCTTTGTAAAGTGGTTTTCCAGTACCTTTGATAATGATGCCATTTGGCCATTTATTCTTACCTTCCCGCCATTTCCTGAAAGCTTCAAAATCAAGCTGATAGGCGAAATATTCTTCAACAGGGCTTTTAATGCTGGCTTTATCGTCTTTGCAAAGTACCAGGACGTCTTTCTTTTTACTCATGACGGTACATCCTTTTATTGTCCTTGGATTTATTAGTATAGCCAGAGTGAATAAGTATCAATTTATGTTTTAAGGGTGAATTCCAACCCGCTGGTCGAAAGCACATTTGTCAATGAGGTCTATACTTGGCTGTTCTGGATATTAACTAACAATATTACAGATCCAGTGTATATGGACCTTTTGATGAAAAATAATGGTGAGGAATTACAATGAAACCAGCCTTTCGATTGGCTCTTTTAATACCAGCGCTGAGCCTGTCATTCATCCATACAGCATTTGCTGACGATAAAATATCTGGCTATAAAGAAGAGCTGGAAGATGGATCAGAAGTACTTAAATTTAATACAGGAAAAAAAGTATTTACATTTAAAGTATCGGAATCTGGCGAATTTGAACTGGATCGTGAGTTGTTGGCTGGCATTCTTGATACAAAAACCGGCGATTACATTGAGCCTCTGTTACCTGCTTTGCCGGATGATCCAAATCAGGGGCCTGAAGCGTTTCTCAGCCCTTCGCTTTATCAGCCAGACTGTTATGGGACACCAAAACAGACTGATGATTATGTAACCGTCAGGATAAGACCAGGTACTCCTCTGCCCCCTGCGTCATCAGAGAACACCGGTGAACAGGTGAAGATGCCTGTTGTGAAACAGGCAGTAACGGTACAAGGTGAGTCCGCAGTGGCTCTCAGAAATACAGACAATCAACAGTCTCCAGTGAGAAAGCCCATTGAATTCACAGAAAAAGAATGGAATTTATTTGTTGAAGGACAGAGGGCAGTAGAGAAAACCAAACATCTGAGAAAGCTGGGGCTGTCCTATAAGCGTTACAACAACCTGGCGGGGACTCATAATACAGAGGGACTTGGTTACACTCACTACAATCAACCTGAGTCCAGTCTGCAAGAAAGATATCCCGATCAGCAATTTGAAAACTGCCAGTCTTTCACTGAAGGTGAAGTCGCGCAGCTTGAAAATAAGATACAGAAAGAACGCGAAGCCAAAGGTGTTTCGGGTACTGAGCTGGTCAAATTTGAAATGGATATCAAAGTGATTCATGACCAGGCACTTGCACAGATAAATGGTGTTAACCCTAAAAAAATATCTGATGAACTCAGCGGTGTTATCAGGAAATATTTGCAACTGTCTGAAGAGCAGAAGGTATCTTTTGCAAGCTTGCTGACATACGCTAATCAAAAAGACATGGGGGTGGTCATCTATCACCCTAAAACAGATATTGATGTTAAGCGGTATGCTGGTATGACACTGCTGGATGCCCGGATGCCTACTGGTCAGGCGGTGACCGATGCGACAGTGAGGCTTTTTGCTCAGGTCGCAATCAAGAAAATTAAGGAAGAAAACAAGAAGTTAACGGAGCTGGCCATGGGTAGTGTCAAGGGTTTTATGTCTGTGGCCGAAGCGTTACTCCCTGACTCGGTTCCTTACGCTGGCTACAAAACGAACCTGGAGAAACTGGCCGAAAGCGACTCGGGTATTGAGCATGTTCTGGAGGGGCTGATGGTCTTTCTGATGTATAAAGAGATGGGGTACTCTCTTAGCAGCATGCAAATAATTTATGCTGAGAATCAACATGGCAATCTCTGGTGGATGATCGAAGCTTTCAATAAGATTTATGACCTTGAACCTGCCCACTTCGTTCTGGCTTACAATGCCAAAGCTCTGCTTGGAATCCCTGTCATGGGAAAAATGCCCAAGCTTTTTGTTAAGTTTAAGAAGCCCTAAAACATAGCAACACCTGATTAAGACACTCAGTTTGAGGAGCTGGATGTTGAAGATTCAAATGAAGCCACCCCGGGCTGATTGAATAGATCTGTATTGTTTGAGTCCAGCTTGTATCAGGCTTCGGTATACCGTTACGGAAGCCTGATCATCTCCATAGAAAAACCGCTTTGTCCCAGGGACACTGATAAAGCTGCATCAACGTTTTGCCATCAAAACTCATAACAATCTGGTAGTTGAGAAAGTCATTCTGTGGTTTGCCTGACAGAATGGTGGTGGCCGGGCGGTTCATTAATACAGGTGTTCCGTTCAGGTCTTTGGTCTGCAGGTAAAGGATATTCATGATCGTGACAATTTCTCCGTTGTCCGGGTTGAAGGAGAAGTTATCAGTGAACCTGACCCCATAAGTGCGACGATCTGCCTTCATATCGCTGATATTTTTCGTCATGCGACATTTGGCAAGATCCAGATAGCCGCTGGGCAGGTTATTATTTCTGATGGCGGACAGCAGCCAGGGATAGCCTTTAATACGGCTGTTGGGAATACTCTGTGCAGTTAAAGGCAGCAGAGTTAATACTGAAAAAAACACAGATAGCAAGACTGCTTTGAGTTGAGTCCTGAGCCAATGACTGTGCATAGCTACGTCCCTGTTAGCTAAATCTTAAATAACCTATCGGCATAATTAGTTGGACTGTAAGCATTCAAAATGCCTGAAGGTTCTGCCGTCGTTGCCAATGTCTGACCAGGTCTGCATTACGAATTTTGGCAGATGCTTTCTTAGTCAGCTGTATACGGCGTTATCGACGAGCTTTTTTAGAGCGTGGATGATCGTTGTGGCTGGGTTCAGGATGAAGCGAGTTCATCCAATTGCTCAGCTCTTTAACGTCAGAGCGCATTTTATCTAACCTTTCATGCATAGAGTCAAAAACTTTGTTTGACTGTTTTTCATAATCGCGGAGCAGATCAGTTATGTCATCCACTATAGAAATCAGGCCACGATGGCCTAAATGATTTCCAAGACATTCAGCGGCGCTCTTTAGCTTCAGAAATTGTTCATGAGTTCCCCCCTTGTCAGGATGATACTTACGTGCGGCTTTTCGAAAATGACTCTTAATCACCTCAGCGGCGTCGGGTTGCTTCAGGGCATCCATTTCTAAGCCAAGCAGGTGCAGGGCATCCTCTAATTCCTGATCACATCTGGATAGTGGCTTTTTGTGAAATCCACTGGATGTGCCTTCTTGCCCGGTTGCTCCTGAGGTGGACGGTTGATCATCAGAGTCTGGTTGCGGGGAGGAAGACGAAGGTGGTGTTTTAGGAAGGGAGTAAAGCACGGGTTTTTTATCAGCCTTGCTATTGTCAGTGTTTTGGGGGGGAGTCATGATAATGCTGTGTACCAGCTCCATAAGCTGCTTTTTGAAGAGCGCCAACCTGGTCGGATCAGGCTCGGCGTTTGATGCGAACCTGAATTCATAAAGTAATTTTTGCCACTCATTGCATTTGGATTTAATCCTGATTGAACTCAAGTCATTCAACCATTGCCAAAGCGACTGGTACTCTAATGCAAAATAATATTGTCCTGTATTGACTTTTCGCACAGCGACAGGCTTTCCTGATGGGGTTGTCTCGACGATATAGAAAACCCAATAACCGGCATCAACGCCTATAAGCAACTCTAAATCGTGCTCTGGTGGATGGTTGTAGGGCTTTGCCCGGGCATCAGCCATCGTAATAAATGAGGTGTCTTGCAATGTTTGAAAGTTCTTTGCGGAGCGAATGAGGACTTCCAGTCGCTTCACAGGAACAGGCCGGAAGATACCCGGGAGACCGATATTTTTTTTAAATGGTGCATCAATGGACTGCCCGGTTACTCTTTCTGTACGCATAAGGCACTCAGGACTACCGGATTCAAATACTGGATAAGGTTCGGCACCTTTGTTTTCTTTGTGTGCATACTGCAGCGCCAAATAGCCGTTTGGCAGTATAGACCCAATGTGGCTGATGCCAAGTCCGCCCGGAAAGGCTTTATGAAAAGGAAAGATAATAATGAAAAGTAAGGCAACAATCAGAACGAAATAACGTGAATTATGATTACCGGCCATAAATTTTCTCATGTACGATTGTTGCATCATCCGGATATCTTACAATTTGCTTCGAATCTCCCGTACAGTTGAGGCTTAAGAACTCTTATCGGGCGCATTAACGGGAAAGCTAAAACAAAAACATGCTTAGAAATAACCAGGCTGATGCAGGGTGTTAATTATGTATTTTCAGAAAGCTGAAGCAAGAGTAGTATGCACAGCAAGAATTGCAGGAGAATTTGAGCAATTCACTACTTCCCTTTCTGAAATTCAGGGCTGAACTTGTATCACACTGCGGGTGTGTATATGCTGTGTGCCTTTTTAGACATAGGTCAAACGAAACAGGCTTCCGGGTATGTTTACCCTGAGGCAGGTTTTAGACAGGAGCATTATTCATGCGAGTGATTCTGTTGGGTGCCCCGGGCGCAGGTAAAGGTACACAAGCCCAGTTCATCATGGAAGAATTCGGTATTCCCCAGATTTCTACTGGCGATATGCTGCGTGCCGCGATCAAGAATGGCACAGAACTGGGCAAAAAAGTGAAAGAAGTCATGGATTCCGGTTCCCTGGTTTCTGACGACATCATTATTGCCCTGGTGAAAGAGCGTATTGCTGAAGCCGACTGCGCCAGCGGGTTCCTGTTTGACGGTTTCCCTCGTACTATTCCTCAGGCAGAAGCGCTGCGCGATGCCGGTGTTGAAATTGACCACGTGGTTGAAATTGCCGTTGAAGACGAAGAAATTGTTCAGCGCATGGGTGGTCGTCGCGTACACCCCGGCAGCGGTCGCACATACCACGTCGTTTACAACCCGCCGAAGGTTGAAGGTAAGGATGACGTAACCGGCGAAGACCTGATCCAGCGTAAAGACGATGTAGAAGAAACCGTACGTCACCGTCTGGGTGTATACCACGAACAGACTGCTCCGCTGGTGGACTTCTACAAGAATATTGAAGGTGAAACCCGTTACACCTGTGTAGAAGGTGTTGGCAGCGTTGACGACATTAAAGGCAAAGTGCTGGTTACGCTGAAGCCGGTGACTGCATAAGCATAAGTTGTTGTATAAACAACCTGAGCTGAGTCAGTCGAAACTGATAAAAGGGACGCTTGATGCGTCCTTTTTATGTTAAAGAAAACCCACTTGAAGACAACAACCCAGAGAAACTCATGAAGTTACTGGCGCTGGATACTGCCACCGAGGCCTGCTCTGTCGCACTGAACCTCGATGGTGAAATAATTGAAAACTTTCAGATGTTGCCTCGTCGTCACAGCCGTGAATTGCTGTCGATGGTTGAGCAAATTCTGGGAGATGCAGGTCTCACATTAAGCCAGATTGATGCCCTGGCTTTTGGTCGGGGACCGGGAGCATTTACGGGTTTGCGGGTTGCAACCGCCATGGTACAGGGACTGGCATTTGCTGTGGATAAGCCGGTGATTGGTATCTCCACACTGGCGGCGCTGGCACAGGAAGGCTTGCGTCGTTTCGGAGCAACATCCGTGCTGTCATCTATTGATGCCCGCATGAATGAGGTCTACTGGGGTGCGTTCAGGGAACAGAATGGCTTAATGCAGCCGCTTCAGGATGAAGTGGTCATTGTTCCGGAAAAAGTGATGGTGCCAGAAGGTGATGACCAGTGGCTGGGCATGGGGACTGGCTGGGTTTTTCGTGAGAAAACAGCCGCGTCGGTACGGGACTGTCATACTGACAGTTACCCGCGTGCCGGAGACATTGCGACATTAGCGGCTAATCATTACGGTAACGGACACGCTGTTTCAGCAGAACAGGCGATGCCCGTTTACCTGCGGGACAAAGTTGCACTCAAGAAGAGTGAGCGTTAATTGTAGGGGGGTATGTCTGTCAGTTTTGCCATACCCTTCTAACAATGCCTCATGACCCAGAGGTTTATCACAGTCCTTCAAACTCTCACCCTTTCAGCTCCCACTCTGGCTGCTTCAGCTGCTGGGTAGTTTGACAGTAGTGTGGGTGAGCATGTCTAATGATTGTCAGCTGCAATAAACTTCAACATCGGAGTAAAAATGGAAATAATAAACTTCGCTGAATATATTCCTGAATTAGTTTCTGTATCGATGATTGCTATTTTCATGGCGATCATTCCGGGAGCTGACTTTGTAATGATCACCCGGAACAGTATTTTTTTTAGCCGAAAAGCTGGAATATTTTCATCTTTGGGTGTGAGTGCTGCTCTTTGGCTACATATTACCTATTCAATAGCAGGGCTTGCCGTAATAATTTCAAAATCGATCTTACTTTTTTCCATAATAAAATATTTGGGGGCAGCGTATCTGATTTTTGTAGGCTGGCAGACATTTAAATCTAAAAGTGATATTGAAATATGCGGAACAACAGGCTTAATGAGTTCATTCTCAGCATTTAAAACTGGGTTTATAACCAATGCATTAAACCCTAAAGCCACTGTCTTTTTTCTCAGCATATTTACTCAAGTTGTTAAACCAGAAACCCCAATAGCCATACAAATAATGTACGGGGCAATCATATCTTTTACTCATTTGGTTTGGTTTACTTGCGTGGCAATTTTTTTGACTCAACCAAAACTGCTTAAAGCGTTTAAGAAGTCTAAAAATACCATTGAAAAATTAGTCGGTGGTGTTCTGGTAGCTTTTGGTGTCAAGGTGGCAACCCACACAGGCAGCTAGCAGTGGTTCCTGTTTGTGTTAACCTTTGCAGGGCTGACACCTGACAGCCCACGTTTGACAGTGGCTTAACGGACTTCGCAAGCTTCGTTGAAGAAAATGGATGCTATAGTGTTTCTGTTATTAGCCTTCAATTATATGCAAACCTAATAAAATGAATCCGAGTACTGTTTCACACCCTGCCCCGGAAATGCACAAGCAGTTACTGGATGGAAAACTCAACCTGTTTGGTTTGAACTGGCATAAAGAGAATGTCCAGAACCTGATTATTCTAGCCCATGGAGGAATAAAAAAATCTAATGCTCTCAAGGTGAGTCGACATATTACCATTCCCGTATGGACAACCTTGTTTTTTTATGCGCCTGCTGGCTTTGTACTTTTTACTAACAACAGTTTAAGTAAGTTAATGAGAGGAAAATACCCCCCCCTGGAGGCTGTATTGCCCAATGAAAAGACACCCAACTATGAGCTGTTCTTTGATAGTAAGGATTTTTCTTTAAAGGACGAGGCTATCTATATAGACCTCATTGATGGCCGATATGATTTTACCCCATCCTTTGCTCAGCACCCGTTCAGAGTCTACGACGTTGTCACTACAGAACCATCCGGTTCCAAAGGCATTTCCCTGGAGGAAGTTCTCAATGTGCTTTACCACACAGGCCATCCCTACCCGCAAATCCACTGCATGTTCTGTCGCAGCATATACGGAGCAGAGAGCCAGTATTACAGACCTGGTTATCACAACCCTCCATTCAGTTCTAAATAGTCTGAAGTTCTGCAAATATCACAGCCTGCCTGACTCAGCCAGAAAAGACTTGAGTTTGTTGACAGTTACCCGCGTGCCGGAGACATTGCGACATTAGCGGCTGATCATTACGGTAACGGACACGCTGTTTCAGCGGAACAGGCGATGCCCGTTTACCTGCGGGACAAAGTTGCACTCAAGAAGAGTGAACGATAGCGTAAGGGTTTATTTTCCCGGGGAGATGGGTTGAACAGCATCCAGTGTAATGCCGCAAAAATCGTTATATTGGTCGTTTATCTCACCTGTTTTCCCCCTCCTCATCATGACATATCCCCCTTCGCCCCATTGATCTCCCCAGCTGTTTTTCACGATCCAGTAAGGCACATTTTGTTCATTTACACCATAGCCCACTAACAGCACTTCGTGGTCGAGGGAGTTTACTCTGTTTTTTAAGCACTCCGGATCATCATAAATGCCTTCTTTGTAGAGCATAAAACTTTTTAAATAGGCTTTAATGGCCACTGAAACCGGACCATCCAGTAATGCTTCCATGACAGCCAAATCATCTCCTGGCTCTATTGTCCTGATTTTTAAACCATTTGGGATTTGAATTTGTTTGCATTTGTTCATCATTTCCAGAGTGCAAGGGTAATCGATTCCAGAGCCAGAGGTGTAGGGGCAGCTTTCTTCAGTGCATAAGGTGTAGTTATTGGCATTCAGATAAGCATAAACATCAAGTGCAGTACCTCCCTGGCACGCAGGATTTGCTCCATTGCAGGAGCCAAAGTACTGTTCACTAAAGGATGTCAAAGGATTTCCCAGGCGCTTATAGTAGCCTTCCAATGCACCTGTGGTGCCAAAGAGCCAGCAGCTTCCGCACTGTCCTTGATTTTTGACCGGAGTCACCGCTCCTTTTGTCCTCCAGTCAATGGCACTGGGCAATGTTTTACCGCTGTATTTAAAAGATGAAACTATCGTTTTGGTAAAACTGGTTGATGCCTTTTTATGTTTGAAACCTGATTTGTCATAACCAAAATGATTTTTTTCAAAGTCATCGACACCAATATCAAACAGGCTGTTTATGCCTGCCGTTGGATACCTTCCTTCGGCTGTACTTTTGGCGTTGTATTTCATGGCGTCAGCCATATTTTCAAAAAAAGTAGCTTTGCGGGTTTCGTATTCCGAGGTGCCGCGTTTTGGCCTTTCTGAGGGTTGTTTAAATTGTTCCAGGAACTGTTGGAACTCAAGCTCTGTGTATTGAGGTGCATAACTGGTTAAATCATTGGATGAATATTCTTCAAAAGGCGCTGAATGCGCTGCTGAAAAAAACAGTGTTAAAAAACTGAACACTGAGGTAATCCAGATCTTCATAGTGTTACTTCTCAGGGGTGATTAAGAGACACAATTGAAAATACTAGCGATTTTTGCGGATGTTGTTTGAACATTTCCTCATTAACACAGAGTTGTGATTGCAATTTATTGGGAGACTATCTATTGGGAGACTACCAATCTGAGAAAACAGCCAAAACAGGCTTGAGATAGCACTGCGGTGGGCGACATACTGTATAACGTTACAAACGGATTCAGGAGCACCCTCATGGATTTTTTGCAGATTATTGTTCTTGCGCTGATACAGGGTATTACCGAGTTTCTGCCGGTTTCCAGCTCGGGGCATCTTATTCTTCCGGCACAGTTGTTGGGCTGGAGTGACCAGGGGCTGGCGTTTGATGTGGCGGTACATATCGGTACGCTGGCTGCTGTCATTGGATATTTCCGCAACGATATCCTCAAAATAGCCATCGACTGGCTGGGTTCACTGGTGGGCAGAGGTTCAACCTTTAACAGCCGTCTGGGGTGGTACCTGATTTTTGCCACCATTCCCGCTGTGGCATTTGGCTTTGCCCTGAAAGCCATTGGGCTTGATGAAGCCATGCGGACAATTGGTGTCATTGCCGGAACCACTCTGATTTTTGGTGCGCTACTTGGCTGGGCAGACCTTAAAGGCAAGCGTATTCAACCTCTGGAAAAGCTGACATTCAGGCAGGCTATGATCATAGGCTTTGCTCAGGCCATTGCCCTGATTCCTGGGACTTCCCGTTCCGGTATCACCATGACCGCCGGTTTAATGCTGGGATTGACCAGAGAAGCTGCTGCCCGCTTTTCTTTTCTGTTATCCATTCCGGTCATCCTTGGGGCAGGCTCTCTGCTCACTCTGGATCTGGTTAAGGATGCTGCTCCGGTTGACTGGTCAGTACTGTTGAGTGGTGCAGTGGTTGCGGCTGTCAGCGCCTGGGTCTGTATTCATTACTTTCTGGCATTTATTAACCGTATCGGGCTGATGCCGTTTGTTATTTACCGGTTCTGTCTTGGTGCTGTCCTGCTTTGGGTGATGCTGGGCTGAGCGGTACGCTCCGCCCCCCTTAACTGCTAAACTCCCATTTTTTCGCTTATGTCTGTTTGAATGAGAAAGCTGCGGATGTCCTTTTCTCTTTATATTGATTGTTCCGGTCTGGTTGAAGGGCTGGAAAAATATCATTGCCTTAAAAAGCTGCATGATAAAGTACCATGCTCTGAATGGGTGACTGATACCAGAAGCTTGCCTAAAGGCTCATTAATCCTGGGCTTTGAGGAGGATGTACTCTGTCTGCGTCGTGCGGGTGATAAGGAAAAACCGGTATTTGTTGACTTTGTTGGTGGTAAGGCAGGGCATCGCCGCAAGTTTGGTGGTGGTAAAGGGCAGGATATTGCCAAAGCAGTCGGTTTGAATAAAGGCGTAACCCCTCATGTGCTTGATGGTACAGGAGGGCTGGGGCGTGATGCGTTTGTGCTGGCCACTCTGGGTTGTTCAGTGACTCTGATTGAACGTTCGCCGGTGATTGCGGCTCTGCTACAGGACGGTATTGATCGAGCAAGACTGGCCCCGGAGGTGGCCGCTATTGCCAACCGTATGAAACTGATAAACGAAGACAGTCGTCAGGCTATGCAGACCATGGTTGCCGAAGGTCAACAGTTTGATGTCGTTTATCTTGACCCGATGTTTCCCCACCGGGAAAAGTCGGCACTGGTGAAAAAAGAGATGCGCATTTTTCAGGATTTGCTGAGCGGTGACCCTGATGCCGATGAGCTGCTGGCACCGGCAGAAGCTCTGGCAGCATACCGGGTGGTGGTTAAACGCCCGAAGCATGCGCCAGACCTTTCTGGCAAAGAACCAACGTATCGTCTGGAAGGCAAAGCCTGCCGTTATGATATTTATGCCTTCAAAGCATTTGGTAAAGATAAATAAAAGTGCGATAACAGTAACAGACTGCTGCAACGCCCTGTGTCGTACAGGGCGGCGGCCTTGCAGTGATTCACTGCTGATCCGGTTCCAAAACAGGCACCGGCTGACTTTTCGTGGTTTGCAGAATACTGTGGCGTACTTCGCTGGTCAGCACCTTGAAGGCTTCTTCAGCCACCATCACAACGTCTTCGCCAAAGTTCAGCTTGTTGGTCTGACAGATGTCCAGTACACCGTTCAGGCGTAGCTGCCCGATAAAGCCTTTGAACAGGGCTTTATCAAAGAATTCCGGAGCATTCAGGCCGTGAATGATGGACAGGCGCTGAGCCAGGTCACGGCTCTGGTTTTCCAGAGTCTCCTGCTCAATGGAGCCAGTGCCATTACTGATCAGCAAACTGATGACCATGTAGAAACGCTCAATGGTCTGGGAAATAGCACGGGACAGAACCGTCAGCATCACATATTTGGATGAACTCTGTTCTGGCTGGTAGTAGACCCTGTCACTGTCAACGGTAATCAGCCCTTCGTCCACCAGAGTGTTTAACCACTTGCGCACGACTCGCATAAAGCCCTGCTCACTCCAGTGCAGGAACAATTCCGCTTTCAGGTAGGGGTACAGAATCGTACAGACGCGGTAAATTTCACGCAGAGTCAGACAGTCGTTGTTGACAAACAGGCAGCACAGCAACGATGGCACGGCGAACATATGCAATACGTTGTTGCGATAATAGGTCATGGCGACAGCGGTTTTTTCGTCCAGACTGTACACATCACCCAGAGAGTCGCTGATTTTGGTGACAACATTCAGCTTTTCCGCATAACGCAGCATGGCATGACCGTCGAGGTCGGTCATTACGGTTTGTGAACTGTATGGACACTGGCTCATGATTCGGCAGTAAGTATCCAGCAGCAGAACCAGTTCCTGCTCGCCCAGCGCATGCCGGGGGGAGGACAGCAATGCCATCGCCACCAGGTTGATTGGGTTCAGAACGGCTGCGGAGTTGATACCACTGGCGATATTAAAAGCCAGCTGATTGGTGGCGTCTTTCAGCCAGGCTGGTTTTTCGTTGACAGAAGTGTGGTCTTCCCAGTCCGGCACCTGCTTGTCCAGCAGGGTTCCCAGGTCAATGGGTTCGCCAAAGTTCAGCCAGGCTTTACCGAACTGATCCTTGAGCGCGGCAAGGGTACTGAAAACGTCCAGAGGGGATTCTTTTTTCTTGGACTTGCCACGCAACTCTCCAAGATAGGTTTTCACTTCCAGCAGTTTTTCGTAACCGATATACACCGGTACAAAGGTTACTGGCTTGCGGCTGTCACGAACATAGCTGCGCATACTGATCGACAGCATACCGGTTTTCGGATTCAGGGTTCGCCCGGTGCGGGAACGGCCACCTTCCACGAAGTATTCAATCGGGAAGCCTCTGGTCGACAGAGTGTGCATGTATTCATGGAACACATTGCTGTATAGCGGATTGCCACGGAAGGTCCGGCGCATAAAGAAGACACCGCCTTTGCGCAAAATAGTGCCGACCACCGGCATATTCAGGTTGATGCCTGCGGCAACATGTGGAGGTGTCAGACCTTCATAGTACAAAACATACGACAGCAGCAGGTAGTCGATATGGCTGCGATGACAGGGAACATACACAATGCTGTGGGTCTGGGCCAGGTCGCGGATTTGTTCGACATTGTTAATAGAAACGCCGTCGTATTGTTTGTTCCAGAACCAGGTCAGCACGATATCCAGAAAGCGCAGCACCGGGTAAGAATAGTCCGACGCGATTTCGTTGGCATAGGAGCGGGCTTTCTGCTCTGCCTCTACCAGTGTGATGTCGTGGGCTGCGGCTTCGGCTTCAATAGCTTGACGAATCTGTGGCGTATGGATCAGGGTATTGACCAGATTGCGACGGTGGGACAGGTCGGGGCCTATTACCGACTCGCGCAGCTGGCGAAAATGTACTCTTAGTATCCGACCAACTTTGCGCAGGGTTCGCGGGTGATCCTGACCTTCATCAACAATCTCGCGCAGAGACATGGCTGGATTGAAATGCACCATGGAGTGGCGACCATGCAGCAGGATGGCAATAAACTTGCGAAACCGGCCACCCAGGCTGAAATTCCAGTCGAAGAGAAGTTTTAGGGCTGAATGTTCTTTGTCCGGGGCTCTCCCCCAGAACACGCTGACGGGAACCAGCTGAACGTCACTGCCTTCCTGTTCTTCTACCCGCTTCAGCAGGTTTTCCAGAGTGTTGGAGTGCTTTGGGCGTTCCCGTTGTAAAATAAGGCCTTCCTGCCGGGTCAGAAAGAAGTGAGCCCGGTCGCCCTCCCGGGCATCGGCATCAATGTAAGCGTAAGGGCGAGGCAGACCGGCTTTCCGGCAGACGTTCTCAAGCATCAGCAAGTCAGACAGGGAACGGTTGCGCAGAACGTAACAAACCGGCTTGTCAGGCTGAAGGCCAAGGGCTTCAGCGCTATTGTTTTGAACCGTAGGCCTTGTCACCAGTGCGAGCAGTTTACGCAAACTGTGAAAAACATAGCGGCTGAGTGTAATGGGTTTATGCATGGAATGGCTATAGCCTGCAAAACAGATGAATTTGGTCGGGTAAAAGGTGGTCAAGTCGCACACCTTTGCAAATGGCGTGATTTTAGCTTGATTGTGTTTGATGACGCAAAGTGGCAGATCAATTCCTTTGTGGGTAGTTATCATGAAAATGCATTTATGTCTGTTTGTTCTGACTTTAGTCTTGATGTGATGCCTGGCGGGACTGGGACTGTAGGTTTGAAACCTTCGGATGCTTCAAGTCAAACTGGAAATGACACATTTTCGGCTCTTTCAGGGGGACAAGTCCTTTACTACATCTCTGCAGATTGCGCATTGCTCTGGACAGATTGTCATAAGATACCTTGTTTCCCTTGTACCCTTTATTAATATTCCATAGCCTGACCAACCCGGGAGTGCTGAGAATACGGAACAGCCCTGTATCTTTATTGCACCATTCAATAATATCCGGATGTTCACCGCTATCAACGAGGTGCCATAAAAAAGGGAGCAAAAGCAATCTGGGGCGATAGTTATCATCGTCCCGGGTATCTTCACTGTCGCTGGCATCTTCACTGTCGCTGGTATCTTCACTGTCGCTGGCATCTTCACTGTCGCTGGTATCTTCACTGTCGCTGGTATCTTCACTGTCGCTGGCATCTTCACTGATGCTGGTATCTTCACTGTCGCAGGGTTCCTCACTGCTGCTGGTTTCTCCACTGGCGTAAGCTGATTCAACAGGGTTACTTTCAAAATTTATGAATGACTCACAGTCAGGAAGTATGTCCATGGACTCAGTACTGCCAGACTCTTCCTCTGTGCAAAACAGTGACTCAAGCTCAAAATGCGTGGATACACTAAGATCAGCAGATGTGGAAAGCGCCTGAATGGACACTACATCAATAATCTCCTCCTCCTCTTCTTTGAACAACCATTCATAATCAAAATCAAGCAAGGTACCCCAGTTGTCGGGGTAGGCTTTCTGGCAAGGCGTCGTACCGCATTTGGGGCAATATTCTGTCGGATTATAGGTGTGGTCAGAGGTCGGGTCATTATCGTCACCGTCATCGTGATGACAGGGGTGTCTGAGGCACAGAGATACCAGTGGGCAATGGCCGGCAGGGCAGGTTGAGTCTGATTCGCCGGAATAGCAATAGGCGTGGCCTGGCGGGTGCTGAGTGGTCATGTCAGTAGGCTGGGTGACAGCGGTCTGCTCATATTCGGGAAACAACAGGGTTTCCTGATCCGACTGATCCATTCGGGATGGCTTCTGGTAAAACACCCAAGTCATCAACATCAATGAAACCTGCCTGATCGTCTGCCACGTCGCTGAATAGCTTTCGCCAGAGAGCAAGCCAGAAGACGGAATCGTGGCAACAGCACTTCTGACCCCCGGAAAATAAAAGTGAAATCTGCACTTATGAAGTGTGTAACCGAATCCCTGGTCTTCAATATGAAACGGGTAATGAGAAAAGAGGGTGGACAGCTTTTGGTCAGTGAGTTCAGGTGGCAATGTTGTTGTCAGACATGAAGCTTCAATACGATTGAAGGGCAGGTGAGGGACAGCAGTGGTCGTAGATAGCTCTGCAAAAAGCAAAGGCTGAAAGAACGGACAGAAAAGCGCCAACAGCAGAATTAAACAGCTTCGGAAACCAGGTATTTTTCCATTTAACACTTTCAGCTCCTTTCTGCTATTTGTATGACAGAGCTTTCAGGAAGCTGGAAGTGTAGTCAGTTTTTTCTCTATAGAAATATAATTTTCATCACCGGTGGTGAAGAAAGCCGCTTTTCCCCCTCATAGCAGTTTGTATTATGTATTTACCCGGCATTCGGCCAGGACAGGGTGCCCTCTTCTCCGGACTCTGTGATCTGCCACCACTCATCCATATCTTCACCATCTGACCAGGGTGCCGCATTGGCACGAACCCGACACCGGGCAAACGCCTGCAGGCTTCGGGCGCACTCCCGGTCATCAGACCAGGGTGTTTGAGGTGATTTGAACCAGATGCTGGTCCAGGCTTTGCCCACAGCATTCTCGACGATCATCAGGGGAATATGCCCGTTCAGGACGAAATCGTGAATCACCTTACCGCTCTGCACGGTTTCAATGGAAGAAAAACAGCTTTCAAGCCAGCTCTGAATATCAGCCAGCTTGAGGTTTTTGGCGTAAATTTCGATGTCTTGAATCGTATCAGGCGTTGTCATATCAGTTGTCAGCAGTTAATGCTTATCGGTCAGCAAGTGGGTCAGAATGCCCTGATAAATCTGGCTCAGATCATCAAGGTCAGACGCTTTAACACACTCATTGACTTTGTGAATGGTGGCGTTCACAGGTCCCAGCTCAACGACCTGAGTACCTGTTGGCGCAATAAATCGACCATCGGATGTTCCGCCGGAAGTCGACAGCTCGGTAGCCCTGCCGGTAATCGCCCTGATAGCTTCACGGGTGGCATTAACCAGGGCGCCGGGTTGGGTCAGGAACGGTTGTCCACTGATATGCCATTCAATGTCATAGCTCAGTTTGTGGGCGTCCAGAATGGTCAGAACGCGTTGTTGCAGCTGTTCGGCAGTGACTTCCGGGGAAAAGCGGAAGTTGAAGTTTACCTCGCATTTGCCCGGAATAACATTGCTGGCACCTTCACCCGCCTGAATATGCCAGATCTGGAAACTGGTGGGCGGAAAGTACTCGTTGCCATTGTCCCAGACTTCGCCAGTCAGCTCAGACAGTGCCAATGCTACTTCATGTACCGGATTTCTGGCCAGGTGCGGATAAGCCACGTGTCCCTGAATACCCTTGATCACCAGATGACCGTGCATGGAGCCGCGACGACCGTTTTTAATTACATCACCAACCAGACTGGTACTGGAAGGTTCCCCAACGATACACCAGTCAATTTTTTCGTGACGGGCTTCCAGATGCTCAATTACCTTGACGGTGCCGTGTTTCGCTGGCCCTTCTTCGTCGCTGGTGATCAGAAAAGCGATGGAACCTTCGTGGTCGGGAGATTCCTGAAGAAATGCTTCACAGGCAGTGACCATAGCGGCAAGGCTGCCTTTCATATCGGCAGCACCACGACCGTGCAGCATGCCTTCGTCGTCAATGATGGGGGAAAAGGGTGGATTGCCCCATTTGTCTTCAGAACCTGTGGGAACCACATCGGTATGGCCGGCAAAGGCGAGTACAGGGCCAGTGTCGCCTTTGCGCAGCCAGATATTATCCACCTCGCCAAAGCGTAATCGCTCTACTTTGAACCCTAAAGGTTCCAGCCGGCTGATCATCAGTTCCTGACAGCCTTTATCTTCCGGTGTGACGGAAGCACGGCTGATCAAATCCATGGCGAGTTTCAGGGTTTCAGAAGTCATGCAGATTCTTCAGTCTTTATGATTTATTAAGCGTCGATTGTAGCACTGGTTCCATGTTTATTGTGGAAGCTACTCAATCTGCTCCCAGGGTCCGGGCGCTCACGCCTGCAATCAGCAGACACAACAGCATAAGACTGTGCAGGCTGGTTTTTAGCGTTTGGTTATTCAGCGAAAGTAAATTTCGCCTGAACCATAAAATGATCAGATAACTCAACATTTCCGTAATGATAGAGCTTCGCATTATAGGATCGTTGATACATACGATTGTCGTCTAATGCCCTGAGCGGGGTTATTTGAGAGAGGCTGCTTACTGGTTGTAAGAAGTCTTTCACAGGCAATACCATATCGAGTATTGAATGTGAGCGGTCTTCGGGGGCTATCATCAGGTTCAAGTCTGAGTCGGCGCTGAATTTTGGTGTCTTGAACAGGTTGTTCAACACGTTTTCTGAGTTCAGGTTAAGAATTGATTGCAGGTGGCCAAACTGCTTTTTATCGTAAAAGTCGGTGTTGAAATCACCAAGAACTAATAAGGGTTCATGATTGGGTATAGCCAGTGCCTTACTGTCTATGATTTCCCTCTTGATTATTCTGAACTCTTCTCGTCTGGCGGCTATAGAGTTATTACCACCGCCTGCCTGTGCATGCGTGGTAATAAGATTATAAGCTTTACCATTTTTATCTATTTTAAAGTACGCTGCGCCTTTGTTGGAATAATCATCATCACCTTGCAGGTCCTGGTAATCCTGGTAATTAACAAAGGTGGTGTTTGTGATTGGGTATCGGCTTAAAGCCAGCAAGCCACTGCCTAAAGGCCTTAGATGGTAGCTTTCTGGTATTGGATCGTAGCTGTGAGGATATATATCATGAAGCTTTTTTTTCAGTGTATCGCGGCTATAGCTATCCCAGGCCTCCTGAAACACCAGAACATCGGCCTTTCTCAAAGCGTCTGCCTGAGACAGGTAACGGACTCTTGAATCCACTTTATTCAAGTCCAGGACCAGGCCAATATAGTCTGGAAAAGCTTTAATGTTGTAGGTGATCACAGTCAGTTCATTATCACTTTCCGATGACAGGAGCGTGGGCTTTTTATCAATGGCGTAAAACAGGTGGTCGATTGTCTGTATCGAAGCCATATCTTTCTGAGCGTTAACGTAAAAAGTGTAGGTGTTTCCATCAGAATGACGAATCGCTACAGAACCAACTTCATCGGGTAAAACCTCATTACCTGAACTCTTGTTACCTGAACTCTTGTTACCTGAACTCTTGTTACCTGAACTCTTGTTACCTGAACTCTTGTTACCTGAACTCTTGTTATCTGAACTCTTGTTAAGCAGTACGTGCTGGATTCCATCAACATAAACGCTGACTTCGGTGATATGGCTACCCCAGAAATCACCATGGAATGTCGTGGAGAAATAATTATTGTCCGCTGTATTTTCGCTACCTGGTATTGAAAAGAAGCTTTTCAGGGTGTAGTCCTCACCTTCGTCAATTCCAGAGTCATAGTTTATTGAATGGCTCTCAACCCGCTTGAAGGCATCGAGCTTGCCAGTGTTGAGAGCTCTACAGTACGGGCTGTCTAATCGATGGTCACAGGTGTTGCGCAGGGTTATCTCGCCATAAGTATTATTCATGAAGTATAAATAATATTCAGCGTAAGCTGAGGTGTGATAGATAAGTATTGCCAGGATGAAGGCGATGTGAGCTTTCATAGCGGGGTTTACCTGTCGAAGAGAAACACGGCCTGAGCCATAAAATGGTCAGGCAGCTCTGTACTTACGTAAAGATATAGCTTTGCATTATAGGATCGAATGATGCATATGACCTGCCCATATCCGAATAAACGACACTAGTTTTGTTTCTTGACCTGTTTGCGAACACTTTCGTGACTTTTGTAAAGGCAAAAAAAAGACTCATCTAGAGTCTTTGAGTAATATTGAGGTTTTTTACTTCTTTTTCTTTACATTTTTTTTTGATGGAGAGAATTCGCAGAGGTCTTCAATAATACAGCTGCCACATTGGGGCTTTCGGGCTTTGCAGACATAACGACCGTGAAGGATCAGCCAGTGGTGGGCGTCCACCAGAAACTCTTTTGGCACCAGCCTCAGCAGTCGCTTTTCAACCTCCAGCACATTTTTTCCGGGAGCAATGCCGGTGCGGTTGGAGACCCGGAAAATATGGGTATCGACCGCCATGGTCGGTTGTCCGAATGCGGTGTTGAGGACGACGTTGGCGGTTTTTCTGCCAACGCCGGGCAGTGCTTCCAGGGCTTCGCGGTTATCGGGAACTTCACCATTGTGCAGTGTCAGCAGCATCTCACAGGTCTTGATAATGTTTTCAGCTTTGGCGTTATACAGGCCAATGGTTTTTACATAGCTTTTCAATCCCTCCAGCCCAAGATCCAGAATCGCCTGCGGCGTATTCGCCACCGGGTAGAGCCTGTCGGTGGCTTTGTTGACGCCAACATCGGTGGCCTGTGCCGACAGGATGACGGCAATCAGCAACTCAAACGGTGAGCTGTAGTTTAACTCAGTGGTCGGGTTTGGGTTCTGATCCCTTAAACGGGTAAAAATTTCGGTACGCTTTTGTTTATTCATTAATCGATGTGATCCGAAACGTCACTGACAGGTAGTTGATGATTAATCAGACTTAACGTTTTTTCCAGTGCGCCACGGTTAGAGGCGACAAAGCGGGCAGCGTTCTGGCTCATCTCCTTATAGTGCGGTTTGTCGGTAATGAGCCGGGCAATGGCTTCAGCCAACTGTTTTGGAGAGTCGACCAGCTGCATACCGCCAGCCCTGATCAGGGAGTCACTGATGTCCTGAAAATTAAACACATGTCTGCCCGACAGAACCGGGAGCCCCAGCACTGCCGGTTCCAGCATATTGTGACCGCCATGCTCAATCAATGAACCACCAATAAACGCGATGTCGGACGCAGCAAGGAATGTCATCACTTCACCCATCGTATCGCCCAGTACCACCTGAGTGGATGGTCTCAAAGGCTGCTTCTCGCTGTGTCGAACAACGTTGTACTGATTGCTTTTAATCAGCTCGTAAACGGAAGTAAAGCGTTCAGGGTGCCTGGGTACCAGTACCAGAAGCAAGTTGTCGTGTTGTTTTCGCAGACTGCTGAAAGCCTCAAGAATCTGTTGATCCTCACCTTCATGGGTACTGGCTGCCGTGATAACGATGGGATCGTAGCCTAACCCTTCTTCCCAGCGGTTTTTTAAGTGTCTTCCATGCTCCGTTAATTCCGGACTGACAGAAAGATCAAACTTGACACTGCCGGTAATGGTCAGTTTTTGTGGTGGCAGGCCCAAACGAATAAAACGATCTCCATCGTCTTTATTCTGACAAGCGACCGTGGTTATCTGTTTGAGCATATTCCTGACCAGTCCTTTCAGGCGGGCGTAGCCTCTGGCTGATCGTTCTGACAGTCGCGCATTGACGATGATGAGCGGAATATTGCGTTTGTGGCAGGCTGCAATGGTGTTAGGCCATAGCTCGGTATCAATAATCAGTGCCAGCTCCGGCTTTACCCTGTTCAGAAACCGATTCTGTACATCGGGCAGGTCGTAGGGGCAGTAGACATGCTCAACCCGGTGACCCAGCAGATCGCCGTAAAGAGCTTTCACACGGTCTGAGCCCGTAGGTGTCATGGTGGTGATCAGAATCCGATGCTGTGAATAACGTTCCAGCAGTTCCCTGACCAGTGGCGCGCTGGCAATGGTCTCACCAACCGATACCGAATGTACCCAGATAGTCGGTTTATCTTCTGGCAAACCGGGAAAAAAACCAAACCGTTCTCTCCATCGCTGACGGTACGCCGGGGCTTTTCGGGCACGAAGAAAGAGCCTCAGCATGACCAGAGGCGTCGCCAGATAGAGAAGTGCAGAGTAGATAAAGCGATTCATGCCTGTGTTGGTGTGACTTATCCATAGGGTTAAAAGCCTTTTATCATAACAGGTTTTGGTGCTTTTCAGACTGACTGTTGTTTACTGCCACTGAGTATCAACAATAATTACGGGATCATATAGATTCTCCTGACCGTTTACTGCAGGCGGATTTGGATTTTGTTGTTGTTCAGTGCCATTGCCAGCCGGGGCTGCAGGCTCGTACAAGATGCAGTCCGATTCAGACCTTCTCTGGCAGGCGGGGATGGGAAGCTCTGCTGATAGCTGGTCTGGAGTGGGTACGGGAGGCATTGGTAAAGGGGATCTTGGGTTGCGCAAATGCCAGGTGGTTTTTTTGTTTGCCGCTTTGGTATCGGCTTTGTTTGCCTTTTGCAACCTATTCAGAATACCAGGCCACTTTTCTTTTTTTCTTTTGCCCGATGCCTCCTGATTCTGGTCGGAAACTTCTGAATAGAGGTTTTCCGTTGTAGATCCCGAACGGGTGTCCTGAAAAGTCCCTTCTGGCAGGAAACCGTAGGCATAATCATAATGCCCGTCAGGTAGAGAGGAATGCGCACTGCTGCTGGCAGACCATTGGCCATAATTTTCTTTACGTCGAGCATTACGATTGGGGTTATCACCGGTTCGCGCTGGAATATTAATGGGTTGTGAAATGGAACCCTCTCTTTGAATAAAGTTGCTACCAACAGGTACTTCATAGTCTCCACTATAATAGCTTCCCCCACTTGAGCTGGAGGCCATCGAGCTGGATCGAGATCGGGAATCACTACTTCTTCTTGAGCCGCGGTGACTATTGTCACGAATGAAGTCTCTAACGGCAGACTCCAGATCAGGACTGTCCAGGCTGAGGATTGGGCTATGACTTTCGCTGGTAGTACTACTCCTCAGGCATAATGGGTTATTAAAAGTTTCTACAACAGCTTGATTATCGTTGTCACCATAATTGGTTCTTTGCCTGAAGGTAGGTTCATTGGCATTTCCGGTGTCAAAAGCCAGTTCCAGTAAATAACTGTCAGTAATCGATCCTGATTCATCAGACCGCAAAATAACAAAGCCAAGTAATGCAGGACCTGCCGTGCGGTTGGAGGGTTCATTCAGGTTAAACCTGTCCAGGGGATCAGAAGCCGATGATTCAGAAGATCGCGTACCGGTCAGGGCATAAACCTGAAAACGATGATCAATGTTCAATATCCGGTTTGCATAATCCGATAAGCCACGCATGTACTGTTGAGCGTGACGCATAATGTCTGTCACAGAGTGCCTCTGTTGATATGGGTCACCCAATCGACTTTGTATATAAACCAGAGCATCCAGCAATGGGTCTATGGAAGGTACAGGGTTAATCCCCGGTTCCCTGCTAACATACCGGGGTGATATTGGTTGCGATTCTCCAGTGTTATCATTCCTCAGGATTTCAGTAGAAGGGGAGTAAGATAAAATAAGGTCACTAAAATGATGGCTAAGGACTGAATTCTGCAGAGGTAAATCTTCTCCATTAACAGTAGGAATGTTATATAGCAGATAGTTTCTGTGGGATGTCAGTGAAGCGATTAAATGATTGCTCCAGCATTCTCTCTGTCCAGCCTGAGCCTCTGGAATTGTACGTATCCGTAATTCAGAATGATCCTGGTCTACCCTGTTTTCAGTTAAAAGATATTGGTTCTGGAAGACGGGCCTGATTTCCTGAATAACTGAATCATTGCCGTTAATTGCAGTAACTTCATTTTTTTTATGTTTAGACTTATTTTGCTTTTGTGATTTCTTTTTTCCTTTACCTTTAAATAAGTTACTGTCAACAGAGTTGAGTTTATAAATATTAAACATGCGATTAACTGAAGCAGCTTCAGACATAGGTGCCAAAAAAAAAGCTATAAGAAAAATTGCTATCAGAACATAAGTGTAAGAGTAGTGGCAAAATGCAAGAGTGTACTTCACGGATCAGCCTGTCCTCTGAATTGTTCATAAGTTGAATATAAGGTCAGAAAGCATAGTTCAAAATGGCTACATTACCATTCCAGGTCTTCTCTAATATGAAAAAGAATCAGCGACCAGACGTTATTGGCTCGGTTAAGCTGCGAGTTTTTCAGCCTGAAAGTAGTGTTCAGGTAGTGCTCAGGAAACGCCCAGATAATTCAGTAGCCACTGTCCAGTAACCGAGCTGTCGACAGGCTGCTTAATGGATTCAATACCTTTTTGTGTGACAGAGCGGGGCATTACCTTTTTTCGGCTGTGAATCAAGGCTTCCATATAAGCTTTCGTGAATTCCGGGTGTCCCTGGATACTCAGAAAGTGATCGCTGTAGGTCACCATGTAATAAGGGCAGAAGTCACTGGATGCCAGAAGGCTTGCCGATTCTGGTAAATACCTGACCTGCTCCTGATGGCTGACCAGCAGTCTCAGGGTACCCGGCGATTCAGGTGCGGGATGCATCCAGTCAGGCTGCTGCAATAATGTATTTACAGATACGCCAATTCCCCAGCCTTTGTCCGATTCGGCGACTGTTCCGCCCAGTGCTTTCGCCATCAGTTGATGCCCAAAGCAGATGCCGACTGTTTTTTGCCCGTCAGTGTAGAGTTGCTTTACGAAGGCTTCCAGGGCTGAAATCCATGGAAAAGGGTCGTTAACGCTATGGCGGCTACCAGAGATGATCCAGCCATCGCAGTCGTTTGTATTTTCAGGCAGCTGCCCGTCAAGCGCACGATAGGTGGTGATTTGCAGAGTCGGGTCATGTTGCTCAAGCAGGGCTTGAAACATATCAGGGTAATGCCCGTGTTCTGATTGAAACTGAGTCTGTACATCGTCACAAAGCAGCAGGCCAATAGTCATTACTCGAGGTTTGCGTTCTTCAACGATTTGTCTGGCATCGGCTAAGGTTTTGACGTTTCTGGAGTTCCGCATGAGATTACATTTGGCATAAACTTTTATGAGGGAGGACTGACGCCAGTGTCTTCCCGGGAGGCGTTTAGAGTGTTAACACTTGAACAAGTTTTGAACTTTCGCTCTCAACTTTTCATAATAGAAAGTGGCTGTCCGAATATGATAATAAATGGCGCCAGGACATTGTATAGAACCGCACCTAAACAGTATCTATGCGAATTATGTCGATCTGGAGAAACCTATTATTTACGAAGAACTTGTGATGACAAAATACTCCATGTAACCCGCCCCGAAGTATTTATTTTTGTGGTTCTTCCATCATATCCCACTAAGGTATTCTGCGTTCAGCAAATTATCCAGCGCACCATTGATGAGGTCAACACAATGGATTATTCTCCTGAGCTTCTAATGGGGCACACGTCTATCACCCGCAACAGTCCGGTTTTGTACGCAGGACAGGTAGTCCTTGAGAATGACAGCATGTTTGCCTGGGATAATAATAGTGGCCATTACAGGCCAGATTCTTTTTTACATGAAATTAATTTCCTTCCGCCTGTTAAACATTTGCTGCCTGCGGACAAAATGGTTGATTATGAGGATACGGGAGGAGCTGCGTATGTTTATCTCGAGGCTACTGGACAAATTAATGAGCCGTGGGTTGATCGTCCTATAGTACGCGTTCCTGGCCGGTAACTGGCTACCCCGAAGCATGAAAAGGTTGGTAGTAGGTAATCCTTGCCCCACTACCCAAATCACCAATATTTGGCTGAAGCGTGGAGGCCTTCCATCAGGAGCATAAATCAAGGCATGCAGCAGGGCTGTCTTGCTGCTTGCAGTTCTGAATAATTACGACATTGTGCCTGATTCCATTTAGTAATATCCTCCGAATCCCCAACTCACTAATAGCCATAATGTGATCGCTCTGATGCTGATCGCACTATGGCCTGTAAATAGTGACGTTCCGGAGTAAGCAGTAAAAAAGGAAGTCAGGTATGAAAAAGACAGTAATTTCTACCCTTATTGCATTGACCACAGCCGTTGGCGCACAGGCGACAACGTTTCATAAACCCGATGCAGAGTTTATTAACAATGCGGCAATGGTTGGAATTACCCAGGAGAACTGGGACAGTGGTCGCTCTGCCAAAGTGACCATGAAGAATGCTTACAAGTTCACCCATAGCGTAGAAATGTCCAAAGGCGACTGGACTCATGATCTGGGTAAAGCAAAAGGCTTCGACCTGGACTCTGTCAGTGCCACTGACGTAGACGGTGAACATCCACTGTCCGTTATTCTGCGTGACCGCCTGAACATGGAGTCACTGGTTCTGCTGAAGAATGGCGAGCTGGTTGATGAATACTACTGGTCTGGTATGAACAAAGACCATACCCACCTGATGATGAGTGTGACCAAGTCTTTCACCATGCTGACTTTGCAGACACTGGTTGATGAAGGGCTGGTGGATATGAATGCGCCGATCACCCAATATCTTCCTGAGCTGAAAGCATCACCGGCTTACGCAGTAGCGACCGTACAACAGGTGGCGGATATGCGTTCCGGCATCAAGATCGAGTTTACGCCGGGCAAAATTTGGGATGAACGTATGACCAATGTTCAGGAGTGGAATGGCAAGAACAATTATCCGGAACTGAAGTCTGTTCTCGACTTTGGTAAATCCCTTGGTAAGCGCACCGATGTAGAAACCGGTGAGGCGTTTGATTATCAGTGTGCTAACACTGAAATGCTGGGTATGCTGATTACTCGTGTCACTGGCAAGTCTCTGGCTGAGGCGATGGAAGAAAAGCTCTGGCAACGTGTTGGTTTTGAGAATAACGCTTACCTGCAATCCAACTCTCAGGGTGAAGGGGTTGGCTCTGGTGGCCTGAACGCGACCACCCGTGACGTAGCTATCATGATGGACGTTATGGTCAACGGCGGTAAGAACCGTAAAGGTGAGCAGATTGTTTCCAAAGCGTTCATCGACAACCTGATGAACGGTAACGATGAAGTGAAGAGCGCATGGAAACATGACGGATTCGCTAAGCTGCTGGCTGACGCCTGGTACAAAGATCAGATTCGCGTTCTTAATGTAGGCGACCATCGTTTCATGACATTTGTTGGTATCCACGGTCAGGTAGTGGTTGGCGAACCATCAACAGGCATCGTTGTTGCCACCACGGGTGGGCAGGACGAAATGCAGGCGACTCGCACTGTAGCCATGATCTTCATGGATGTGGTACCAACGTTGCTGGACGCTCTGAAGTAATATCTCCCTGAGGTGAGTGGTTTGCAGGTTGGGAAAAAGCAGGTATTTATGCTCTTCCCAGTCTGCGCCACTGAAGGAAAAACAGGGTTTTGTCTTTTGCCACCCCCGCTAACAGGCATAGAATGTTCTTTCATCTGGATCAGGGACTTTCGTACGGGGTTAGACAATGACTGATAAAAAACAAGGCTATCGCTTAACCCGAATTTATACCCGCACTGGCGACAAAGGCACCAGCAGACTGGGCGATGGGCAGGTATTTTCCAAAAGCGATGCGCGCTTTGAAGCCATAGGCACAGTGGATGAGCTGAACAGCTGGATGGGTATGTTGTTAAACAGCTTAAGACCCGGTGGCGATGTGACAGCGGAGCAGTTGTCGACCATTGAGCAGATTCTGCACCGACTGTTTGATGTGGGGGGCGAACTGGCGATGCCCGGCTATCAGCTGATACAGGAAGAACACACCAAAGCCCTGGAACGCCTGATCGATGAATTGAATGGACCTTTACCGCCACTAACCAATTTTACTCTGCCTGGTGGTGGCACAACGGCCTGTCATTGTCACATGGTTCGAACTGTTGCCCGGCGGTCAGAGCGCTGTGTTGTACGACTGCAGGAGTCTGGTGTAGAGATTAATGCCCCCTTGCTGACTTACCTGAATCGTTTGTCTGATGTGATGTATGTATTGTCCCGGCATTGTGCGAGGCAGAATGACGGGGAAGTGTTATGGCAGGCGTCACCTAAAAGCAAACTATAAATTTTTCCCGGTGCATAAAAACCCCGGTGCATAAAAACCCCGGTGCATAAAAACCCCGGTGCATAAAAACCATAGTTTCGTTATGATGTGCGCCCCCTGAAAGACGGGGGAAGTAACTTCGACCAACCTCAGGGAAGTCATGAAACGCATTGCTTTCTTTCTGGCTTTATCTCTTCTTTCAGTCACTGGTTTTACCGATCAGGTTTCTGCGGCAGAATCGCCCCGCTGTGTTCAGGATGACCTGAGCCGGCAAGTGTGTACTGACAAACCCATACAGCGCATCATCTCTCTGGCCCCAAGTGTCACAGAACTGGTGTATGCTGCTGGTGGTGGCGAAAAAGTGATAGCCGTTGATGATCACAGTGACTACCCGGAGGCTGTCCAGGCACTGCCCAGAGTGGGTGGTTATCCGAACACCAGTGTTGAGGCGATTCTGTCAAAGAAGCCTGACCTGGTGATGATCTGGTCAGGAGGCAATGATTCACGGTTATCTGCTCAGCTGGAAAACATCGGACTGAATGTCTTCTATGCTGACCCCATTGATTTTGATGGTATTGCGTCGGTTATACGACGCATGGGGAAAATCATGGGCACAGAGGCTGTGGCTGAAAAGAATGCCGATGTCTTCTATAAACAGTATGAGTCGATCAGAAAACAGTTCAGCGACGCTGAGCCTGTGAATGTGTTTTTTGAAATCTGGAATAACCCGTTGATGACGGTCAATGGTGATCAGATTATCAGTCAGGTGATTGAGTTATGCGGAGGCGTCAATGTTTTTGCCACGGCTCGCCCCAGGGTTCCCAAGGTGGGCATCGAGGCGGTGCTGGCACAAAATCCCGATGCCATCGTCAGCTCGAAAAATGTGCAGGGCGGACACGACATCCAAAGTCGCTGGCAAAAATACCCGCAGATAAAAGCCGTCAAAAATGGCTTTCTGTTCACAATTCCCGGCGACCTGATTACCCGTGCAAGCCCCAGAGTCCTGAAGGGTGCCGAAGTTCTTTGTCAACAATTACAGGATGTCAGGGCTTTCAAGAAAAAGTCTGAGCTGACACCTGTGTCGAACGCTGAAAACAGCACAGCACAAGGAAAACAATAAATGTCGTATAAATTGCAGGCAGCCATTGGGGTGGCTATAGCCGGTTTTGTTAATACTTCCGTCGCTGCTGACGATGTGTATCGTCTGGATGATGTGGTGGTCACTGCTTCGCGAACCGCTCAGACCGTCGATCAGGCGCTGGCACCGGTGACGGTGATTACCCGTGAGGAGATTGAGAGGAGCCAGGCGAGTTCAGTGACTGAACTCCTGCAACGTACACCCGGTTTGCAGATAGCGACTAATGGAGGGCTGGGTAGTAAAGCAGGCGTAATGTTACGAGGCACACGAACCGCACAAACACTGGTTTTGATTGATGGTCACCGATTCAACTCTCCAAACGGTAATGAAGCCCCGTTGGAATACATTGATCCTGACCAGATTGAACGCATTGAGATTGTGCGCGGCCCGCGTTCCAGCCTTTATGGGGCGGATGCGGTGGGTGGTGTTATTCAAATTTTTACTCGCAAAGGTAAAGGTAAGCCCCTCTTTCAGGTTAAAGCCGGGGCAGGGAGTCGTGGTACTAGCGAATTAGGCTTGAAGTACGGTGGAGAAGTCGATGGAACCCGCTTTGATATCAGTGGTAAATTTTTTGAAACAGCAGGCTACGACCATACGGATTCTACTTTAGGGCGGGATGGTGATGACGACGGGTATCGGAATAAATCCATAGCAGCCAGTGTTTCACCCGTCATTCAGCACCTATATCAGGAATAAATCTCTTGGTACGGTCGACCAAGAATTGAAATGATGGTTAATTGCCTCTCCTGCAAGCCAACGACATGTTTTTCATGACCATCGACCAATAAAACATTAATTCCCTGAAAGCAAAAAAATACCCAGCGTGCAGTCGGATTCTGATAGGGCTTTCGCTTCATATCCGGAAAGAACCTACTCTGACGCTTTAATTCATGCCTGATTCGATGCTGTATCGCTGCGTAGACTAACAGGCAAAGCGTCATCACCATAAGCAACGCTTCTATACGTTCCGGCTTCTTTAAAAACAGCGAGGAGACCAGAAATTCAGGGCTTTTAAGAAACCGAAATCCACGCTCCACCGACTGCTGTGATTTATAAGTGCTCAACACTTCTGCTGAACTTAGCCGGCTCCTGTCCAGATCATTTGTTGCCAACACAAAGCACCCCAGGGAAGCCTCTGCTACTTTACGACAGTCAACGGATACCCAAGGATGACCGCTGACATAATACTCCACGCTATCTGGTTTGCTGTCTTTCTCCGGACGTCCCACTTTGGTATAGCATGGTTTTGTCGTAATTACAGGTTCTGCCTGACAATAATTGCTTTTTGATTGCCACTCATTGAACGCACGCAATGCGTCCGTTTCACACTTGAACGGTTTCTTCGCCAGCTTGCTGGTCAGTGCTTCCGCTTCTTTTTCTGACTTTTTCAACAGTTTTTTGAGCAGTGTTTTCTGTTCGCTTTTCCGAGCCTGTTCACTGCGAATCAGAACCCACCGTTGAGATACATCCGCATAGTCGGACAGTACTTCGCAGCTCTCATAACCTTCGGCATCTTCAACCGGTGTCATCGCACAAGAAGCGACACTGTCCACAAGCTCTCTTGCGGATTTTATTTTAGCCGGAACCCGGGTGATGAACTGTTGCTTTTGCTGATGCAATATCTGTACATTGTCTGTTGTATAAAGTGCAGCATCGCCGATCAGGTAACGATTATTCAGCGCCTCTTTGTAGCATTTCAAATGCTTGCTGATGACTTTTTTAAAATTAGTGTTGTCGTTTATATTGCCACTGGATGCGGCCATGAATACGGGAATACCCGCCTGATTTTCAGTCATTAGGAGCAGTATCGCCTGATTTAATTCAGGTCGGTGATCTCTGCTGTATCCACGACAGATTTTAATGCAGTTCAGATCTTCTTCATCGACTTCAGACTCACTGTTATAACGACCGTCCACATGAAAGCTGGTTGAATCAAGATTCAGAGCATTACACGGCAGTTTCAAGACATTAACGGCCTTGACAGCCAGTGATAAATAGACCTCACTTACACCCAGTTCAAAAATTTGATCCAAGGCTCTGCCGAGTACACTTTCGTTGATATGTTCCGGCTCTATACCCGGCCGAATAAGTTTATCCAGTGGTTTGTCGGCGTGAAACTCAGGGAACATGTGGAGTGTGCGAGCAGTGAAGCCCAGTCCGTTAAGCAGCATTGAGACAACGGTTTCTCCGAAGGAAATCTTTCTGGTTTCAGATTGGTTGGGAACCAGAGAATCCAAGAGGTTAGCGATCCCGAGCTCTTTGCACATACCGGCCACCAACCCCGTATGGTCGATGCGTTGAATGTGAAATTGATGAGGTTGCATGGCATATGCTCAGTCTGAAAATTTTTTACATTTTAGATGGTTTTAGGAAATTCTCAGATTAAGTGCTGAATGACGGTTTCACGGGTGTTTAACGATACTTTTGAAGTAGGAGCATCGGTTTCTCACTTTCAGGGTAAGTCAGAGTACGATCATAACTCAACCTTTGGTAATACGAATACCAAGCCATACAGTGACTTTGAACTGACAAATATCAGCACCTTTGCGAAGGCTAATATTCATGAAGACTGGAGCGCAGCGCTTAATCTGGGCTATAGCTATGAAAATATCAAACGCTTTGAAGAAGGTGGCAGCCCTAAGCCAGTTGTTACTAGTTATGGTAAATCCAAACGGTATACTGCCAGCTGGCTGAATGATATTGGCTGGTCAGAAAATCAGCTTTTAACGGCGGGTATTGATTATTCCAAAGAGCATATGGATAGTAGCTCCAATTATGCAGTGGACTCCAGATATAATGTCGGTGTTTTTGCCCAAAACCACACGACCTTTGATGGAAGTGATTTACAGCTGGGCTTACGACGGGACAAGAATGAAGCTTATGGTTACAACACAACTGGCAATATTGCTTGGGGTATTGATCTTTCAAATAATTATCGCTTGATCACGTCCTATGGAACAGCGTTCAGGGCTCCTACCTTTTTGGATTTGTACTATCCAGGTGCTGAAGCACCAAACCTGAAGCCTGAGTCATCGGAAAATTTTGAGGTAGAGCTTAAAGGCAAGATCAATCATACGACTAACTGGTCGGTTTCAATTTATCAAAATGAAATTGATGACTTGTTGGTATGGAATAATGGCCTTGGTAGCTTCGGACGGATGGAGAATGCTGATAAAGCTCGCATTCGAGGTGTCGAATTTGTTTACGTTACAGAATGGCAAGGTTGGTTGATTAATTCAAATCTGACCTTTGTTGATCCTGAAGATCTTAAGGCGAAAAGAACTTTGGGTCGACGAGCAAAGCAGTTGTTTAACCTGTATGTTGATAAACAGTTTGGTCAATATAGCCTGGGCTCCACACTTCGGGCTCAGGGGCATTCTTATGAGTATAATGACTACGCTGGAACGGTTAATCGCCTTTCAGGGTTTGCTACTGTGGATTTGCGAGCTGGGGTGCAGGTCTCTAAAGAGCTTAGAACAGAGATTAAGTTGACCAACTTAATGGATAAAGATTACTCCTCTGCTTTAGGTTATCGTGATGAGCCCCGAGGTGTTTTTGTAACATTTATCTGGTCTCCAGAGATTTAGATCGCTTTGATTGTCTGGCTGTTCCCTCGTTGCTGTGGGAACACTTTCACATTCTTTAGTTTGGTTTCACAAAGGATGCTTTTATGGCTCTCAAAAAATCCAAAGACATCCGCGAACTCTGCTACCCGTTTATCTATGAACAGTCGGCTCTGTAGAACCGGCTGACCGTTTGTAGATTTTTCTTTTTTCTCAACTATTCTCCATTTTCCTGATTATTAGTTGAGTTTAAAAATGCCATTAAAAGCCATATTACTGTGCAGTCTTACGACAAGCTTGATACCGGCAAGCCAGGCTCAGGCCATCGGTACCACTTTTGCAGGTCGAATAGACGGTGTGAAAATAGAAGTTCAGGGAGACAGTGTTTCACTAAAAAAACAGACATTACCTGACGTTCAGGATTCCGGGCTTAGCGCATTAATGAACAGCAAGGGAATTGAGAAGGTCAAGGTATGGCGAGATCAAATCGCCATTTATCCAGACCAGAATAAAGTACCGTATATTGTTAAGCTCCCGGCATTCATTGAGCCAACACCAACCGCGACAGGTTTTCCAGAAATTGACAGCACCGCTGGGCTGCAAATGCTGAATACTACCACTATTAAGCTGGTATCCACGGTGGTGTCAGCAACACCTTTACTCGAAACTTCTTATACTCAGTACAATACTGAAGTCATTTCTACATCCGAAATCAACCTTTTAAAAGGTGATGAAAAAACGCTTTATGCAACAGCTTCCATTCCTATGATGCCTCCTTCGTCTTCAATTTCACAAGATGGTAAGTCTGTTGATTTTGAATTTGAAAGCGACGATATCATACGGATTTACCCAGCTGGAACAAATGGTCATCAGGACGTGGCTTTTTTTGAAAAAATAATGGTTCAGGCACCAGATAATGAAAAAAAACAGGTTGACCGGAACCGACAGCAAGCTGTTACCAGATCAACACCAGCAAGTGATCACAGCACAGCCAGTGCTATGATCAGCCCATCGACGTCTGGCTATGCTGCTGTGTCAACACCTATGAATCAGCCGGAGGAGCCGGAGGCATCAGCTTCTACTTCTGAGATAAGGTTTGTAGCATATCCCGAAATAAAAAATAGAGATAACAAAAAAACGGTAGAGCTTATACGAAGCTTTTTAAAAGACAATCCAGAAATAGATCAACGCTGGGTTGTATCTGAAAAAGTTGATGGAGCCCATTGTGCTGTAGTCACGGATGGAAACAAAGTGCAACTCATGAGTCGCTCTCGCAATATTGATGATACCAGTCAATTTTACCACTCTGGTGAGGTTCTTGAAGAAATCAAGAAGAAAATTCTGAAAATGTTTGAAGAACATTGTAGTGAAGGGCAAACACTAACCATTAGAGGGGAACTTTTCGGAGGGAGCATAACGAAAAAAAATATTGACTATGGTCAAGAGCTACGGTTTGTTGCTTTTGAAATTTCTGTTGATGATAAAGAAATAGATTATTTTAAATTTATAAATTGGGCTTCCGGGTTTAATATCCTCACCGTACCGACGGTCAGTGTGGTAGATTCATTTGAAGATGCTCTGGAAGTTTCTCCGGTTTTTAAAAGTAACCTCCTTAATGAAGGTGTAGAGAGAAGACCGGGTGCCCAGGAAAATGCTGAAGGCGTTGTCATCAGACTTGTCACTCCCGGTCTTTTATCCAATGAAAAGCCCGCTATTTTAAAAATAAAAAACCCGCTATTCAGTGAGACGGATCACAGTAAGGTTGACTTGCCTGAAGGTCATGGTCTGAGTGAAGGGGGTAAGGCGTTGTTGATATCTTTATTGGTACATGCAACTCGAAACCGTTTGGAAAATGTTAAAAGCCATTTGCCAGCAGGAGAAGTAAATATAAATATAAATAAAGTTAAAAATATTTTTATTAATGACATTCTCAATGAAGCTTTCCAGGGTGATAGTAAGGAAATCAAAAAAATTAAGAAGCATAGGGAATGGAAGAAAATACAAAATAGGCTAATGGCAGAGTTCGAAAAGTTACAGGCTGAACTCGACAAAGATAGAACTATGATGGAAAGTAAAACACCTGAATTCAAGTCATAAGTGCATAACCCATGACTTTTCTTGCATCTATTCCAGTTGACTCTTTAAATGCCTCATAAGGAGTCTTGTAGCCCAGGCACTTTCTTGGCCTGTTGTTCAGCTTATCCACTGCAATGATGACATCTTTTTCTGTCACGCCATTAAGCTCCATCGACTTGGGGAAATACTGCCTTAGCAAACCATTAGCATTCTCATTCTGGCCTCTTTCCCAAGAATGGTAGGGGGCAGCAAAGTAGCTGTCACATTTTAAAGCTTTGGCAATTGATTCATGCTGAACAAACTCCTTTCCATTGTCGTATGTTATTGTCTTTACAAACCTTTTCAGAGGCTTGAGTACGTCAATTATTCCCTGTTTAACCGCTTTTGCCTTCTTGCCTGGTAGAGGGACAGCAAGGCGAAGCTTGGTTTTTCGTTCATCTAATGTAGCGATGGCTCCTTTATGATTTTTACCTATTACAGTATCAGCTTCCCAGTCACCAACTCGCTCTCTGTTGTTGACCACTTCGGGGCGTTCTTCAATGCCAACCCGATTTGGTATACCGGTTCGGTTATGAGCTGAACCGTATCGCTTTCGATAAGTTTTTTTCTGGTGCCTCAAGTGCTTATAGAGCGAGCCTCCGCGCCGTTTATCATCCGCTACAAATTGATAAATCGTCTCATGATGCAGCTTGATTACACCGTCCTTTTCAAGCCTTCCAGCCACTTGTTCAGGACTCCAATCTGAACGGATATCGTTTGAAATACGTTGTTTAATGTCGTCTGTCAGCTTAATAGCTTTTGGCTTATCTTTGTGCCGCTGCCGAGCTGTGCGATTAGCCTGTTGGTGCCTGTACCCTCTTTGCCCTTTATTGCGGTTTACTTCTCGCGACACGGTAGGCTGTGAACGGCCAAGCTTTTTAGCAATTTTGTTTTGTGAAGTCCCATTTTTGAGTTCAGTTTCGATATAATATCTCTCTTCAGAGCTCAGGTGTGTATAGGCCATCCTTGGCTTCCTCTGTATGGTTTGGTTGCTTTACAGAATACCCCTGAGTTCTGATTCACTTCAAAGGTTCTGAAACAATCCTCTGGTTACAGAGGTTATGCACTTATGATACGAATTCAGGACACATTAGTTTTTCATTAAACCTTGAATAAAGCCTCAACCCTATGAAGTCATATTTTCTGACTTATTGCTCAGGCGCTCTCGGTCTGTTCCTGCGTTGCAACTCTGGTCACATAGCTTGCTATGCTCCCGTCGTTGCACCTTTATGCCTTTCAGGGTTTTGCACTTATTACTTGAATTCAGGACCCGTCAAACCGCCCCCCTTTTGGTATTAAGGGGACGGTTTGCCCCTAACGCTTCCAGAGACAAGGCATTTCCCGGTTTATAAGCCTTAACTTACTCATCAAACAACGCTTCGTACTGCGACTTTAACGTGCTTTTCTGAATCTTACCGGTTGCCGTGACAGGGAAGGTTTCGACAGACACTATTCGTTTGGGTACTTCAAATCCGGCTAACCGGGCTTTGCAATATTGGATTATATCGGCTTCATTAAAAGGCTGGCCGGGGGCGATTTGCACAGCAGCACACACCGCTTCGCTCCAGCGTGCGTGAGGGACGCCAAAAACGGCCACCTGAACGACACTGGGTGCCGAAAGCAGAACCTGCTCAACCTTTACTGACGCTACATTTTCACCACCGGATTTAATCATGTCTTTCTTCCGGTCAACAAAAACCAGCTGACCACAGTTGTCTATAAAGCCAAGATCGCCAGTATGATGCCAGCCATGCTCACGGATTTTTCGTGACGCGTCTACATCGTCCAGATACCGGTTCATGACCAGTGGACCACGCCAGCATATTTCTCCCTGCTGACCGGGTGGTAACTCGTTACCCTGTTCATCCAGAATCGCCTGGTCGGTAATCATGGATGGAACACCCCAATAATTCGCGTCATCAAACTCAGTATCACTGTCATCATAAAAGGTACAGGAGAATGGCGTGAACTCAGACTGACCGCTGACCAGATGGAATCGACAGTTTTTAAATGCGGCTTTCAGCTGTCGCCTACTGGACGCTGGCATGGGAGCCATACCATACAGCCCTGTGGTGAGCTGGCTGAAATCAAACTGTTTCAGGTTGGGTAATGCCAGCAGCGCCTGCCACATAACGGGTAATAGCGCTGTACTTTGTATCTGTTCAGCTTCTAAAACCCGGGCGACGTTCAGTGGTTCAAACTGTGGTAACAGAACCAGCTTGCCACCCAGTTGCAGTGTCATTATGCATATAGAAAGTGATGCGCAATGGAAGGTGGGTAAAACAGCCAGTTGGCTGTCGTATTTATTGAAACCAAAGCTGAGCGGGTTACTCAAACTGGCCATGTACATTGACAGGTGCGAGGTTTCTACTCCCTTTGGTTTTGAGGTAGTGCCGCTTGAAAAGATAATATGAGCTGTGTCACGGTCATGAATGATAATATCGTCGATATCATGACTGTCCTGACCGGCTGCCAGCTGAGCCAGTGTCAGACCTTCACTGTCACCAATGGATACCCGGATACTAATGTTGGTTAAGGAGTCGTCAACCGTTAATGGTGCAAAGCGCGGCTCACACACGACAGCTTTTACATTAGCTTTTGACAGGTTGTAATGGATGTCTGTCACAGCCTGTAAAAAATTAATGGGTATGGCGATAAACCCACCTTTGTAGCAGGCAAACAGTACCGCAAAAAATTCAATACTGTTGGTAGCCAGCAAGGCTAATGAATCCCCCTGCACCATGCCCTGTTCTCGTAGCCCTCTGACCAGCTGGTTACTGAGCTGATTCAGTTCCTTATAAGTCACTGTGCTGCGGCCGTGCTCGCTGTAGCTAACCATAGCCGTTTTATTGGCAGTATCACGGGATCGCCGTCGCAACAGGTCGCCAAGGGCGATCCGTTCAATCAGGTTTGTTTCGAGTGCAAGAGGGGTCATTAGCAGGCTCCATTTTCATTTTCGCTATTGTTATCGGGGCGTTGCGAGCTTTTCAACCTGCTGCATCAATAAATATTGATCTATATTGCTTTGGCAATAAAAATTCATATCAGGAGAGGAGCATGTTCAGGAAAAGCTTGGTTCTTCCTTAATTTAAGTGGGTGATTTAGCATAGTCAGAACCACTCAATGCAAGGGGGCCGAGATGCGTGGCAAGCAACTGTACTCTCAGATACTGGGTATTCAAAGCCCTTGGTCAGTGTCTAATGTAGAGCTTTCTGTTAAGGACAGTCAGTAGAAGTTCACATTGAGCATAATAGCAAAAAGTCCTGCAAATGTAGTCGTTGTGGCAAACCCTGCCCAGGTTGTGATCACGTTGTCCAGAAGTGGCGTCACCTTGATACATGCCAGTTTCAAACCATCCTTGTTGCCAATGTTCCCCGTACCAAGTGTCCTGAGCATGGTGTGCTGGCGACACGAGTTCCATGGGCTGAAGCTGGCTCTCGTTATACTGCGCTGTTTGAAGCACTGGTTATTGACTGGTTGAAAGAGGCTACAACCCAAGCAGTTGCACAACAGATGAAGCTTAGTTGGACTGCCATAGACGGTATTCAGCAACGCGCTGTAAAGCGTGGACTGGAGCGCAGGGAGGCAAAGCCACCGAAGCGATAGCGGTCGATGTAACCTCTTTTCAGAAACGGCATGAATATGTCACTGTCATCACGGATCATCTTGAAGGCGTTGTGGTACATGTTGCCGATGACAGTAAGAGTGACAGCCTCAATGAGTACTTTGATACCTTGCCTGAAGAGCAGAAAAACGGGATTGAGTGTGTATCAATGGACATGTCTAAGGCTTACATCAAGTCGGTCAGGAAAAATGTTCCCGAGGCTGAGCTACGGATAGCATTCGACAAATTTCATGTTGCACAGTCGCTTGGCAAAGCCGTTAATCAGGTACGCATACAAGAGAATAAAACTCTACTGACACAGGGTGTAGAACTTCTCAAAGGAACTCGCTTTGACTGGCTGACGAACCCTGAAAACATGTCTGAGGAAAAATGGGAAGCCTTTGAACCACTGAGGAACTCGACGTTGAAAACCGCCCGAGCCTTGGCTATGCGGGAGATGGCTATGTCGTTATGGGATTACAGGTCGAGAGCTTGGGCAGTCAAAGCCTGGAAGCGCTGGTTGAGTTGGGCGCAACGCTGTCGTCTCGAGCCGATCAAGGAGGTTGACAGAATGGTCAAGGAGCATTTGTGGGGGATAGTGAATGCTATTGTTCTCAATGCAAACAATGGGCGTGCGGAAGGTATCAACAGCAAAATCCAAAGTCTGAAGAGCCGCGCTTGCGGGTACAGAAGCCGGGAACGATACAATACAGCGATCTACTTTCATCTCGGAGGATTAGACTTGTATCCAAGCGGAGTGAATCGTTGAAAATCGCCCACTCAAACAAGTGAAGAGCCAAAAGCTTACTATTCATTGTTTTCCAGCTTTCATGGCTGGTGATATCTGAAGCAGCTTTGGCACAGTTAACCAGGCTGGAAGGCTATAGCCACCGTTTTCAGTATGTTCACGATGACCAGACAATTGACATAAACCTTGATCCGGCTATAGGACGAGTCAATTATATTGCAGCCGTCAAGCTGACAAAATATACACGTTTTTATGTAGAAACGGAAAATGGCAGTCGTTATTTATACGCTTATTATTTCCCCGTTTATCCTGGACCATTAGCCAATTATTTCAAAGCTGTAGTAACCACGGCTGAGTACTTTTCTGCAGCTTCCACATCATCAGATACTTCAAATAACTTACCTTTTATCTTTAGTCTTCCAATAGGTCTTCCAATAGGTCTTCCACGAGGTATTCATACGCAATTGCAGAAAACAAGAACCTGGACAACAATAGAGGTTTCTGAAAGCTCCCGCGATGAACATCGACCAGAGATGGATATCAAAATTAACAATCCGCCCTCTCAAGATGAATCAGGCTGGCCTGTATGGAATGGGATTTATTCAGGCTCCTACACCATTCTTGAGGAGCTTTCCATGTTATAAGCCGGGACAAACGGAAGTTTTGCACGTATGTTAAATATAAAGGGCTAAGAAAATACGGGAGAAGCCGATAGTTAACAGTTCTGACCACTTCACCAGAACCGACCCTGAGGAGGAGCAAGGATGCTTCTTGTAGTAGTTGTTGCCGCTTTGATTGTTTTGCTGACCGCTGCCTTATCTGTGATTGAATCTGCCATTATATATGTTGATGAATTGAGACTGGCGACCATTCTGAGAAACAGTTCGAAAAACAAGCCAAAAAACCGGGACGATATCAAATACGTCATTCAACAAAAAGACAGGCATTTGTCGTCTATGGTGGTACTGATTACGTTAATCAGTATTGCCGGAAGCTCTGTTATTGGCGCAATTGCCGCCCGTGAGTTTAACGACCTTGGTCTGGCAGTTTTTACTGTACTGCTGACTTATTGCATGCTGGTGTTCGCAAAGATTCTTCCCAAACTGTATGCCGTACAGGTCGCCGATCAGGTACTGGATTACACAGCGCCCTTTGTCCGCTTTGTGGCCTTCCTGTTGCGGCCGGTTATTCGCTTTACCCTGGTGTGGACACGGCTGTTTGGCATTGAGGACAAGAGAAAGCCAACCCTTGATGAGTTGAAAGGCATTATTCGCCACTACGGCAAGACTGGCATTATTGCCAGAGGTGAACGCAAGATGCTGGAGCAGGCATTGACTTCTAACCGAACGACGCTGGGCAGTTTTCTGGAAGATACGGGGCCAACGGTTTGCCTTAAAGCGGAGGCAACTCTGGGTAATGTTCAGGAGCGGGTTCTGGACCAGCCTTATAAGCGTTATCTGGTGGTCGATAATGGTAAAACGACTGGCGTCGTTCTCTACCGGCACTTAACCAGCAGTTTGATTCGTGGGCATTACGATAAAAAGGTAAGCGAGCTGGCCAGACAGGTCGCCTGGCTGGAGCCTGATGCTACTTTGCTGGAAGCAATGCAGGCTCTGCATGAAACTCGCTCGTCGGTTGCCCTTCTGCGTGGTGCAGATCCGGAGAAAACCCGCATGGTGACTGCCAAACAGATTTATCGGGCTATTCTCCAGAGTGCCTGATTTCCATGCTATACGTGGCTCAATTTCTGCTATGCTCAGTTTCCGCACAATTTATAAGCAACAAGAAAGGTATGCAGTATGAGTCTTGAAGCTAGAGTCAAAGCGCTTGAAGAGAACCATGTTCATTGGGATCAGGTACTTGCTGGTGTTGAAGGTACTATCGCACTTATCTTAAATGAGCAACGAGACAAATTTAAGAAAGTTGATCAGCACCTTAAACAGCAAGATCGACGGCTGGACAAAATAGAAGAGCTACTTATCCAGATCGTTAATAACCTTGCTTCCAGATAACTTGCGCATAATAACGGTTCCCACCGGGAGCCTTAGCTATTTAACTGAATCAATTTCAACTTCAGTCAAATAACGCCACTCGCCGGGAGCCAGCTTTTTGTCCAGCTCTATCTGACCAACCTGTTCCCGGTGCAGCCCTACTACCTTGTTACCCAGTGCAGCAAACATCCGTTTAACCTGATGGTATTTACCCTCGGTAATGGTAAGCAGCACTTCAGTGGGCGACAGTATTTCCAGTGTTGCCGGTTTTGTAACGGTTTTTTCGTTACGTAACTCAACACCTTTGGCGAAAGCTTCAATGGCACTGTCCTGAATGGGATCCGCTAATTCGACACGATAACGTTTACCGCATACTTTTTTAGGCGACATCAGTTTATGCGACCACTGTCCATCGTCAGTGATCAGCAACAGTCCGGTGGTATCCACATCCAGTCGACCGGCAATATGCAGGGTGCTGACTTTATCAATATCCAGCAGGTTCAGGACGGAAGGGTAATCGTCGTCTGCGGTAGAGCTGATAAAGTCAACCGGCTTGTTCAGCATGATGTAGCGTAGGCCACGTAAAGACAACAGGTTGCCTTCAATTCGAACCTCTGCCCCTTCCGGTACTTTGAAACTGCCGGTTTTGATCACCTTGCCATTGCAGGTGACTTCTCCACCACGCAGCAGCCGTTTGGCTTCTGCCCGGCTGAGCTCAGTGCTTTCACACAAATATTTATCAAGGCGCATGGTTACTTCTGCTTTGCAGCCCAGTCCAGAAAGCTTTTGCGAGTCGCGTTGTCAGCTTCCATGTACCAGTATTTCAGCATGCGTTCAGCCATAATGTTTTCATCCGGCGTATTGTTGTTGGCGCCGGAATAAACCGAGCTATCCTGCCGGGCATTGGCAAAACCGTTGGCAAACTCATCCATCTGAACACCAGCCAGTTCCGGCAAGGCTGCTGCGTTATCGCTCTGGTTAAATTTGCGAACATCGGCAGCATAGTTGCGACCAATCTGAATACCACGGGAAGGCAGGATCGCAATCTCAAAGGGAACTTCTTTCTGTTGTTCATCCACCACGGTGATTTTACTGGCGGGGTCGCGGTTGATGGCATCAGCCTGTCGTTTATTAATCAATCGTGGCGCTTCAATCAGATAGTGATGACCGTCCAGCGGGTGAAAACTGATCACAAAAGGTCTGGAAGTAAACTGTTCCATATTATCACCAGAGCCGAGGGTTTCTTTCAGTTCAAAGACCACCTGGTGGCGCTTTTTAGTCAGTTTGATGGACTCGTCTCTGTCCAGGTCAAGGTCATTGGCAGCCTTGCCGTCAAGCACAAGCAGCTCTGCTTTGGCGGGTAGTTTGAGAGTGCTGTTTAGCTCGGCAAAGGCGGGCAAGCTTATTAATGTCAGGGTGAAAAACGGGAACAGCAGGGCTTTCAATGTACTGGCAGCTTTCTTAGTAGCTTGCATAGCAACTCGCATGAGAACAACCTTCATCAGTAAATATTCAAGGGAGGCACAAAATGCACCAGAGGTGCTGCAAAAGCAAGTGTGAATGTCTCTGCTGAGGGCTTTCAGGGCGTGAATTCTTGATGCTAACTACTTATACTTGCCGCACTTAACCTTAACTAATCATACTTATGAACCAAACCGTAGAAACAGGCAACATGACCGATATTAACGCAGATGTTGTGGTCATCGGTGGCGGTATTGCCGGGCTCTGGCTGTTTAATACCCTGAACAAACAGGGCTATAAGGCACTGCTGCTGGAAAATGAAACCCTGGGGGGCGAACAGACGATCAAGTCCCAGGGCATTGTTCATGGCGGAACCAAGTACACACTGTCTGGCAATCTGACCAAGGCTGCGGAGTGTATTGCCGGTATGCCGCAGCGCTGGCGTGATGCCCTGGCCGGACAGGGGAATGTTGACCTGAGCGATGCCAGAGTGTTGTCTGAATACCATTATCTGTGGTCTCCGGGTGATATTGCGTCACGCATGACCTCCTTCTTTGCCAGCAAGGCATTACGCGGACGTGTGAATCAGGTCAAAGAGCGTGAAAGTCTGCCAGCGATTTTCCGTAACGACAGTTTTCGTGGCACGGTTTATCAGCTGAACGAGATTGTTCTGGATATTCAGACGGTGGTGAAAAGTCTGGTCAGAGGGCTGGAGTCCCGCACTCTGAAGGTTGACTGGACCTCTGACAGTGGCGACTCACGTCTTGTGACGGATAATGGTGAAATTGCCTTTATTGAGCATACTCAGGGCAATGTGACCTATCGAATCCATGCCCGCAAATTTGTACTGACTGCCGGTGAAGGTGCACGTACCCTGATGGGACGCTGGGGCATCAGCGAACCTGAAATGCAACTCCGTCCTTTGCACATGGTCATGGTGAAGCACACTCATCCTGATCCTCTTTATGCCCACTGCCTGGGTATCAAAACTGTGCCACGGATGACCGTGACCAGCCATCCGACAGAAGACGGCCAGTGGGTCTGGTATCTGGGCGGTGAGATTGCTGAAGATGGTGTAAAGCGTACCCCGGAAGAACAGATTCGTGTGGCACGTCGGGAACTGGCAGATATCCTGCCCTGGGTAAACTTCGATAACGCCCAGTGGTCGACCTTGCGGGTTAATCGTGCAGAGCCTAAACAGTCCAGGTTGCTGCGTCCGGATGCCGCCTTCTGTCAACCGATGGGCAATGGCATTGTCACCTGGCCGACCAAGCTGGCGCTGGCTCCGAACCTTGCGGACGAAGTCGGTCATCTTCTTGGTGCAGACAGTATTCAACCTTCAGGCAATGAGGAATTTGCACTGCCAGCAAACCTGAAACATCCTCAAGTCTGTGAACAGTTCTGGAGCAAGCATTTTGACTGACCCCCTGTTACCAGTCCGGCCTGTGGCCGGTACTGATATTGCGGTGTCGCCTCTTGGCTTTGGCACCGTCAAGCTGGGACGTGACCAGCAGGTGAAATACCCGAGAGGGTTTAAGATTCCTGACGACCACGCAGCCAGCGATTTGCTGGCTCTGGCCCGGTCCCTGGGCATTAATCTGCTGGATACGGCACCAGCCTACGGCACCAGTGAAGAAAGACTGGGCAAACTGTTGAAAGGCCAGCGTCAGGACTGGGTGATTTGCAGCAAGGTGGGTGAAGAGTTTATTGAGGGTGAGTCCCGCTTTGACTTTTCACCGGAGTACATTCGCTTCAGTATTGAGCGCAGCCTTAAACGACTGAAGACCGATTATATTGATATGGTACTGGTTCATTCCAGTGGCGATGATGTCAATATTATTCAGCAGTATGGTTGTCTGGAAGTGCTGTCAGACCTGAAGAAAGAGGGTCTGATTCGTGCCACCGGAATGTCCACCAAAACAATAGACGGCGGTATTATGGCACTGGAGCAGTCCGATATGGCCATGGTGACTTATAACCTTAATGAACAGGCTGAAAAGCCGGTTCTGGACTATGCCGCAAAACACGACAAAGGCATTCTGGTCAAAAAGGCACTGGCCAGTGGGCATGCCTGCCTGGAAGGTGAAGACCCGGTTGAGAAAAGCATGGAGCTGGTGTTTGGTCATCCGGCAGTTGCTTCGGCGATTATCGGAACGATTAATCCCAAACACCTTAGGGAAAATGTTGAAACCTGTGCCAGAGTTTTGAGAAATAGAGTTCGCGGTTTTTAAACGATTTTCCGGCCGGTGTCAGATTAGAAATTCTGATATAGGCCGGAAATTTCAACTACCTTCGGCAACCACTGTTTTGGCAGGTTTGGTTAATCATCTTTTTTCGAGGGCTCATTTCGGATGTTGCGCTCAGGAAAAATAAAAAAAGCAATTTACAGGCTGATCTGGCTTATCCTGCCCTGCTTGATCTCAAGCTCTCTTTATGCGTTTTACTACAGAATATCCTATACCAGCACATCGGGTGAAAGAGTTAGCTTTTACATAAAAACCCATGCTTTTATAGAAGGCAGGGAAGTTCACCTCAATAGGGTTTGGTTACAACAGCACTCCACTTTTTTGTCGTTTGGTTCTTTTACTGTGGTGGGGCTGCCAAGATACACGGTAGAGCCCGTTGAGGCAGCAGACACACTGGGGCATTTTGTATTCAATATTCTGGGCGGTCCGGAGATGAGTACTCTGTATCTCCACAATCCGAACGAGTCCGCAGGAACAGACCGTGAACCCAATAGTAATGGTGTGTACAGGGTCGACCCTGGTGTCGAGCTAGCCAGAACAGTGCTGCCTGCACTGCAACTGATTGAAGGGGAGCTGGCCCGCTCCAGTATTCAGGAAATTTCCGGGGTATCCGGGGTATCTGGGGTATCTGGGGTATCTGGGGTATCTGGGGTATCTGGGGTAAATTACGTGAATGAAGGCAATCAGTTTGACCTGTACGTTCACTTTATCACAAGCCTTTCAACCCCTGACGCCTCAACAATAGACAACGCCTGTTCTCTGGCAGACAGTCTGCTGGCAGAGGGTGTTATCAGTGGTTGGCGACACCAGTCCCGAAGCATAAGGCGGCCTGTAGAAAATATGTTAACTCTCGTGTTTTCAGGCCTGTTCGCCCCCGACAGCTCAGACCCTGAGGGCGAAATATCTCAACAGGAGTGCAGTACTCAGGGTAGTCAGCGTTATTCAGACAGCAACAGTTACAGAAGGGGCAGACTGCAAATTCTTCTTACCCGATTTTTAGAGGCAGGCTGGAACGGCTGTAACACTCTGGTTTTTCAGGTTGGTTATTCTCAGGGAGTTTATATAAACCTGAATGATCTTGTACATGAAAATGTAAGAATGTCATACGATGCTGGTACTGTGCGTCTTTTCTCGAATCAAATCATAAGTCGGAGGATCGATAGTGTTTCTGAGGATGTTGAATCAAATAGAGCAACAAGAAGCACGCAGCGGCCAAGTGACGAATACTCCGGTTATTTGTCCGGTGAGTATTGGCAGATAATCGAGATTCTGCTCAGTCATAATCTTGCAACAGTATACAGGAACGCCAATTTCGACAGGCAAAACTGCACCACCCCTCGGTACTTTTTAATCAGCTCTGCACTCTTTCGCCCTAATAGAGGGCCTTACTGGATAATTAAGATGATCAGAGATTTTGAGATGCTCAGAAATCGTATTGCTGCCTCAGATTTATCTCTGGAACTCAGATTTATCAACATAGAAGATGAACGAGACGAAGCACGCACCCGAATAAACTTTATGCTGGTGAGCTATATAAACGACATTGATCAAAAAAGAGGTACGCGTCAGCTGGTTCAAAACATAAACTTATCGACCAGCTTCATGACCTGGGCAAGGGAGTGGCATCCTGTATTCATATCTGCTCAGCGGCAGGACTCTGCAGTAGCGTTTGTTCCAGCCCAAAGGTTGAGCCTTGTGCCTGCCGGTGAGGTTGTCTTGGGAGATATACCTTTAGAAACAATGGGTAATGATCACCGGGAAACAAGAGAAGAGGGTTGTGATTGCCCCCCGGGCAGTGAGAACCGTTCTGCTTTCGAGTAGCGGGAAGATCCGTTATCTTCCCGCTATCAGTTTATGCCGTTTCTTCTACTGACTGATCCGTACGGATTTTTTCAACAATAGCGGTTGTTGAACAGTTATCCAGAAACGCCAGCACTTTTACATCGCCGCCGTATTCATAAACGATGTCTGCGCCGACCACTTCGTCAATGCTGTAGTCTCCACCTTTTACCAGTACATCGGGTTTGACTATGCGCAGCAGGTTTTCCGGAGTGTCTTCATTGAAACTAACGACCCAGTCTACCGCTTCGAGGCCTGCCAGCACCGCCATACGACGATCTTCGGTATTAATTGGACGCCCTTCGCCTTTCAGACGCTTAACAGAGTCATCACTGTTGATGGCCAGCACCAGACGGTCACCCTGCTTGCGTGCCTGTTCCAGATAACCCACATGTCCGGCATGGATGATATCGAAACAACCATTGGTAAAGACGATTTTTTCACCGTGGGCGCGGGCATCTTCAATGGCAATCATCAGCTGGTCTGTGGTGACAATGCCGCGTTCTGCACCTAACTCCCGGTTCACTTCACGACGCAGCTCGGGCATGCTGATGGTGGCCGTACCGAGTTTGCCCACCACAATGCCTGCCGCAATGTTGGCAATGGCCGCAGCCTGAGGCAGCTCGGAACCCGCTGCCAGCGCTGCCGCCAGAGTAGAAATAACCGTGTCGCCAGCACCGGTCACATCGAACACTTCCCGGGCTCGGGCAGGCAGGTGAACTTCCTGACGATCTTTGCAGATCAGGGTCATACCGTGCTCACTGCGGGTGATCAGCATGGCTTCCAGCTCCAGCTCCTGCATCAGCTTGTGACCTTTGTCGACCAGCTCCTGTTCGTCTTTGCAGTGACCGACCACCGTCTCAAACTCTTGCAGGTTGGGCGTAATCACAGTGGCTCCGCGATAACGCTCAAAGTCAGTACCTTTAGGGTCAACCAGAACCGGAATGTTGCGGGTGCGAGCTGTGCAAATCAGTTGCTGGTGGTTTTGCAGTGTGCCTTTGTTGTAATCAGACAGTACCACAGCATCTATGTTATCCAGCAGGGCTGCGGTTTTCTCTTCCAGAATGTCGCTGCTCAGGCTGTGAAACGCTTCTTCATGATCCAGGCGAATCAGCTGCTGGTGCTGGCTGATAACGCGCAGTTTGGTGATGGTCCGGGCATCCGGTATACGGGCAAAGTCACAGAAAACGCCCGCTGCTTTCAGCCGGGTTTGCAGGGCATCAGCCGCTTCGTCATCACCGGTGGCTGCAATCAGCCATGCAGGGGCTCCCAGAGAGGCAATGTTCAGGGCAACGTTACCCGCGCCACCCGGACGGTCTTCCTCCTGACCAATACGGACAACCGGTACTGGTGCTTCCGGAGAGATTCGTGAAGTCGCACCATGCCAGTAGCGGTCCAGCATTACGTCGCCAACCACCAGGACCCGGGCCTGGTCGAAACGGGGCAGAGTCAATTTCATTCAGTGTATTCCACTTTCATTTTTGCCTTTGAAAGGCGAGGGGCTGATCGTATTGACCAGCTCCCATATATCGAACAAGGTTAAAACAGTATCAGGCTGGCGTATGTAATTACAGCGCTTCCAGCAGGGCTTCCTGATCTTCTTTAAACTGCAGTTTGTGCAGCTTGGCGTAGTGACCACCTTGGGCCAGCAGTTCGGCATGGTTGCCGGTTTCGACAATCTGGCCCTTATCCATCACCAGGATCCGGTCGGCGTTTTCAATGGTGGACAGGCGGTGGGCAATGACCAGCGTGGTTCGCCCTTTCATCACTTCTTCCAGCGCTGCCTGTATATGGCGTTCGGACTCAGTATCCAGCGCCGAGGTTGCTTCATCAAGAATAAGCACCGGGGCGTCTTTCAAAATCGCCCGGGCAATCGCCAGCCGCTGACGCTGACCACCGGAGAGCAGTACACCGTCTTCACCGACCAGAGTATCAAAACCTTCTGGCATGTTAGCCACAAACTCGCTGGCATAAGCCGCATCGGCAGCCGCTTTAATGTCGGTTTCACTGGTTTTATCTAGCAAGCCATAGGCGATGTTCTGGCTGACCGTGTCGTTAAACAGGGTGACATTCTGGTCAACCAGGGCGATATGGCTGCGCAGGTTTCTCAGGGAAAAGTCTTCGACATCGGTGCCATCCAGCAGAATCTGCCCCTGCCCGTGATTGTAAAAGCGGGGTACCAGATTAGCCAGAGTGGTTTTGCCCGAACCGGATCGACCCACCAGAGCTATGGTCTGACCGGGTTCTACGGTAAAGCTGATATTGTCCAACGCAGGGCGGTCAGCATTCGGGTACTGGAAGGTAACGTTTTTGAATTCCAGGCGGCCTTCAATTTTCTCTGAGGTGAAGGAGCCGTGGTCAGGCTCAGGCGTTTCATCCGCCATTTTAAATATACTTTCAGCAGCGGCAATACCCCTTTGGATATTGGCATTGACTTCACTGAGCTGACGAATCGGTTTCGGAAGCAGGGCAGCTGCGGTCACAAAACTGACCAGAGAGGCAGTGGTTGCATCACCCTTCAGCCAGAGTACCAGAAAGAACAGGATCGCAAGGGCAGAATTAACCAGCAGTTGCAGGGTTGGCGTGTGAATAGCCGAAGCCTTGGTCATTTTGAGGCTTTGTCGGGTGTTTTTGGTACTGGCTCCTCTAAAACGATCTCTTTCGTAGTCTTCGCCACCAAAGCCCCGTACAACTCTGTAGCCATTAATGCTTTCAGAGCTGACATGAGTCAGGTCACCCATAGAGTCCTGAATTTTTGAACTCAGCTTACGGAAACGCTTGCTGGCCGTTGTCACGACCAATGCAATCAGAGGACCCACAGCAAAGAATACCAGCGTCAGCTTCCAGTTTGTCATCAACAGGTACAAAATCAGGAAAACCACGGTCAAGCCTTCACGAACCACCACCTTGATGGCGTCAGTGGCGGCAGTGGTCACCATGCCAACATTGTAAGTGATACGGGCTATGAGATGACCGGAGTTATTGTTGTCGAAATATTCATTAGGCAGCTGCATCATGTGGTTGAACATCAGACAGCGCAGGTCATGAACGATATTCATACCCACTTTTGCGAGGTAGTAGTTACCCATAAAAGAGCCGATACCGCGCAAAATCGCAATAACGGTCATAACGGCTGGTATCAGTGCTGCCGAAGCAAACACTTCAATGGGTACAAATCCACTCAGGTCTTTGCTGATGGTGGCATGGCTGCCTTCCAGGGCTTCTACAAAGTATTCCAGCAGCCGGGCAAAGGCGGGCTGGCTTAATGCAAACAGGGCGTAGCCGAGCAGGCTGATAACAAAGAAGCCGGTGTAGGGCTTTACATAGGACAATAGCCGCAGATAAATCTGCAGGCCACTGGCCTTGGCTGGTTCTGACATGGCCATTAAAAATCAATCAGTTAACGAGTTCGCTATTGTGGATGAAGTCATAGCATTGCTCAATGCAAACCGAGTCAAGACTATGAAAAAGCCGCAAGCGGGGAATATTAGCACAAATGTGCAATGGGGATGGGAGGGGGTGACTACGGCGCCTGCAGGCGTACCCAGCTGCCAGGCAAATCCATTTTAACGCTTTCATAACGATTGTAATGAGCATTTTTCATCGGTATGCGTTAATATTCAGCGCTTTTTAATTTCCCCGGTGATTGCAGGTAAATATCAGGTGATGCGGCGGCTGTTTGGCAAGCGACTTTCTGACAGGGATTTTCAGACCTTGCGCAAGGGCGCAGAAGTTATCGAGCGCGATGGGGATGGTGATAAAGTCCTGCGTCTGAACGATGGCTCGTTCCTGAAACTGTTTATGGTAAAAAGCCGGTTCAGTTCTGCCCGGTTCCTGCCCTATTCTGTTCGTTTTGCACGAAATGCCGACAGGCTGCATCAACTGAATATTCCGACGGTAAAGATAATTAACTGCTACCGTATACCGTCTATTGCAAGAACCGCAGTGCATTATCAGCCGTTGCCGGGCAAGACCCTGCGGCAGGCGCTGCCTCTGGTCAGCGAACAGCAGAGACAGCAGTTACTGGCAGACAATGCCCGACTGATCGCCAGAATGCACAGGCTGGGCGTGTATTTTCGCTCAGCACACCTGGGCAATATTGTGCAGCAGCCCGATGGTACTCTCGGGTTGATCGATATTGCCGATATGCGCTTTAGCTTCGGCGCTCTGAAAAAAGAGTTGTGCTTAAGGAATTTCTGTCACATGGCCCGTTACGAGGTCGATGTGGCTTACCTGCTTGAAAATAACACCTTCCCCTCGGTGTATGCGGAACAGGCCAATAATATAGACGCTGAAGAAGTGGCCCGTGTTATTCAGGCAGGAACTGTAAACGAGATTTGATGAGAGAAAGAAAGTGATAGAAAAACTTCGCAATATAGCCATCATAGCGCACGTTGACCACGGTAAAACGACGCTGGTAGACAAACTGCTACAACAGTCCGGTACTCTGGGTCGCAAGGATCAGGGTGCTGAGCGCATCATGGATTCCAACGATCAGGAAAAAGAGCGCGGCATTACCATCCTGGCGAAAAATACGGCGATCAACTGGCAGGATTTCCACATCAATATTGTGGACACGCCGGGACACGCCGACTTCGGTGGTGAAGTCGAACGGGTTATCTCCATGGTGGACTCCGTATTGCTGCTGGTCGACGCCGTAGATGGCCCAATGCCCCAGACGCGTTTTGTGACCCAGAAGGCGTTTGAGCAGGGACTGCGCCCAATTGTGGTCATCAACAAGATTGACCGTCCGGGCGCCCGTCCTGACTGGGTAATGGATGAAGTGTTTGACCTGTTTGACCGTCTGGGTGCAACTGAAGAGCAGCTGGATTTCCCGATCATTTACGCTTCTGCCCTGAACGGTATTGCCGGTGATGACCCTGAGAATATGGCGGAAGACATGACGCCACTGTTCGAAATGATTACCCGCAACGTACCGGCGCCCAAGGTGGATGTTGACGCACCTTTCCAGATGCAGGTGTCTGCCCTGGATTACAGCAGCTTCCTGGGTGTTATCGGTGTGGGTCGTATCACCCGTGGTACTCTGAAGCCTTCCACTCCGATCAAGCTGATTGGTGCAGATGGCAAGGTACGCAGCGCCAAAATTCTGAAAGTGATGGGCCATCTTGGTCTGGAGCGTGTTGATGTAGAAGAGGCCCGTGCGGGTGATATCGTCTGCGTGACCGGTATCGACAAACTGAATATCTCTGACACCCTGTGCCACCCGGATAATGTTGAAGCGCTGCCACCACTGACTGTGGATGAGCCAACCGTTAGCATGACCTTCCAGGTTAACGACTCTCCGTTTGCTGGTCAGGATGGCAAGTATGTGACTTCCCGTAATATTAAGGATCGTCTGGAGCAGGAACTGCTGCACAACGTTGCCCTGCGGGTAGAACAAGGCGACAGCGCCGACAAGTTCAAAGTATCGGGTCGTGGTGAGCTGCACCTGTCTGTTCTGATTGAAACCATGCGTCGTGAAGGCTTCGAACTGGGTGTTTCCCGCCCTGAAGTAGTGGTACGCGAAATCGACGGTGTCAAACAGGAGCCATACGAACAGGTGGTGATTGACATCGAAGAAGAACATCAGGGTTCCCTGATGGAAGAGATGGGTCTGCGTAAAGCTGAACTGACCAATATGGTACCAGACGGCAAAGGTCGTGTACGTCTGGAATTCGTCATGCCAGCCCGTGGCCTGATCGGTTTCCGTTCCCAGTTCCTGACCATGACGTCCGGTAGCGGTATCCTGACCAATGTCTTTGATCACTACGGTGTCGTAAAAGACGGTGAAGTGACTCATCGCCAGAACGGTGTGCTGGTTTCCATGGTCAACGGCAAGGTGCTGGGTTATGCCCTGTGGAATCTACAAGACCGTGGTCGTTTATTCCTGCCGCCTAATGTTGACGTGTATGAGGGCCAGATTATTGGTCTGCATAACCGTGATAACGATCTGGTGGTTAACCCGACTAAAGGTAAGCAGCTGACTAACGTCCGTGCCTCCGGCTCTGATGAAAACATTCAGCTGACGCCACCGATTCGTCACTCTCTGGAGCAGGCTCTGGAGTTCATTGATGACGATGAACTGGTAGAGGTAACACCTAACCACATTCGTTTGCGCAAGAAGTTCCTGAAGGAGCATGAGCGTAAGCGTGCCAGCCGTTCTAAATAAATAACAGCGTTTGCTGTGTGAGGAGGCCTTGTGCCTCCTTACTTTTTTGTTTGCCCAGCGAAGCGGGCAAACCCGTCAGGCTGAAAGAAGCCTGAGCCGCCCCGACTGAGGGGAAGGCAATCTGAATGGCAAGGGCGTAACTGGCCAACGGTTGGGTCTGAAGGAAGCCATAGGAAGTCAGAGGTACACAGCGCAAGCGAACCTGATTCGGCAGGTTGGGAGCGGCAAGCGTGCGAAATAGCGCAAAGCCCGATACTCAGTCAGTCCCAACTCTGTGCTTGAGGGTGGCATTTCTGACAGGGAACCGTTTAGTAACTGGGGAAGCCTGGCATCAATCTCTGAATCTCAGGGGCTGTTATCGCAAGAGGAAACTCAAGGGTAACAGTGGTGTGAGGTGGCAGATGATCCTGTAGTAGTGATGAAATTCCGGCCTGTGAAGGCGGGTAACCGTTCGGAGGGCAAAACCGGAATGACTACAGCCAGAGTGACTGTAGGGCATGTGTCGTCAAAAGCGGCAGATGTTGCGAAGGGGTGAAGCATTCTTAAAGAACAGTCAGACCGCAGGAATGACACTGTGAGCGCACAAGCTGCCTGACGAGGCAGGACATCTTCGGCTGGTGAGGTTGGGAACAATCCTGCTAAAAGAAAGAGCCGCGCTCGGGAGTAAAGGACAGGTAGCAGGTAGATTGCCTTGAGCCAGAACGCCTGTGAATGTCCATGAAGAATCCGGCCACAGTAGAAGGATGGCGCAATCTGTCTGTCGTGAGACAGTAACTGATGAGAGTATATTATAGCCTGTATGGGCGCTTGCTGACGATGGAAGCGCTTTACAACGGATTCAAAAAGGTATGGAAAGCGAAAGGTGCGGCCGGAATAGATGGGCAGAGCCTGAGCGACTACGCCTCGAATCTGCGTGGTAATCTTGAACAGTTACTGCTTGAATTGCGGGAAAAGCGCTACAAACCGCTACCGGTAAAGCGTGTAGAAATCGACAAAGAAGACGGTGGAAAGCGTCTGCTGGGAATCCCCGCAGTAAAAGACCGAATCGTCCAACAAGCACTTCTAAATATCCTGACCCCGATCTTTGATCCGGACTTCCACCCGTCCAGCTATGGGTACAGACCGAATCGAAGCTGCCATCAAGCCATTACCAAGGCGACCCTGTTCATACGGAAGTACGACAGACGCTGGGTGGTGGACATGGACTTGTCCAAATGCTTTGACCGACTCGACCACGAGTTAATTCTCAAGGCGTTCAGGCACAAAGTGGCAGATGGAAGCATCCTGAACCTGATCAGAATGTTCCTGAAAAGCGGGGTGATGGTTGGCTATCAACTGGAAGCCACGGAAACAGGCAGTCCACAGGGCGGAGTGATCAGTCCCTTAATCTCAAACGTCTATCTTGATGCGTTTGATCAGGAAATGATGCGACGCAAGCACAGGATTGTCCGCTATGCGGACGATATCCTGATTCTGTGTGGCTCCAAAGCAGCGGCAGAAAACGCTCTGAAAGTGGCGACCAAAGTACTGGAGCAAGACCTGAAACTGACGGTCAACCAGAATAAAACACACATAGCCCATAGCGGCGAGGGTGTGAAATTTCTGGGAGTTGAAATCCTGAGCAGCTATACGCGCATACAGGAAAAGAAGCTCAACGCACTGAAAGCAAAGGTAAAGCGAATCACGAAAAGGAATCGGGGAACGAACCTTGAAGGAGTAATCCGAGAACTGAACCCTGTGATACGAGGATTTGCTAATTACTTCAGGATAGCGAACTGTAGTCGTGAATTAAAACGGCTGACAGGATGGATGAGGCGCAGGCTGAGATGTTTACAACTGAAACAGTGGAAGAAACCAGCGAAGCTGCATCGTCGGCTGAAGCAACTGGGTTACAAGCCACCATTTAAGTACATCAAAATGCGTTCATGGAGAAATGCGTGCAGTCCCCTGTCGCATTTAGCCATGCCGAACAACTGGTTCAATGAGATAAAGTTGTTCAATTTGGAAGGCGTTAAAACGGGCGTTCTTGCCCCTTATTGTTAAGGGATAGAGAGTGCAGGAGCCGTGTACGAGGTCCGTACGCACGGTTCTGTGGGAAGGACGGGGCAATAGCCCCGCCTTACCTAATGTTTGCCCAGCGAAGCGGGCAAACCCGTCAGGCTGAAAGAAGCCTGAGCCGCCCCGACTGAGGGGAAGGCAATCTGAATGGCAAGGGCGTAACTGGCCAACGGTTGGGTCTGAAGGAAGCCATAGGAAGTCAGAGGTACACAGCGCAAGCGAACCTGATTCGGCAGGTTGGGAGCGGCAAGCGTGCGAAATAGCGCAAAGCCCGATACTCAGTCAGTCCCAACTCTGTGCTTGAGGGTGGCATTTCTGACAGGGAACCGTTTAGTAACTGGGGAAGCCTGGCATCAATCTCTGAATCTCAGGGGCTGTTATCGCAAGAGGAAACTCAAGGGTAACAGTGGTGTGAGGTGGCAGATGATCCTGTAGTAGTGATGAAATTCCGGCCTGTGAAGGCGGGTAACCGTTCGGAGGGCAAAACCGGAATGACTACAGCCAGAGTGACTGTAGGGCATGTGTCGTCAAAAGCGGCAGATGTTGCGAAGGGGTGAAGCATTCTTAAAGAACAGTCAGACCGCAGGAATGACACTGTGAGCGCACAAGCTGCCTGACGAGGCAGGACATCTTCGGCTGGTGAGGTTGGGAACAATCCTGCTAAAAGAAAGAGCCGCGCTCGGGAGTAAAGGACAGGTAGCAGGTAGATTGCCTTGAGCCAGAACGCCTGTGAATGTCCATGAAGAATCCGGCCACAGTAGAAGGATGGCGCAATCTGTCTGTCGTGAGACAGTAACTGATGAGAGTATATTATAGCCTGTATGGGCGCTTGCTGACGATGGAAGCGCTTTACAACGGATTCAAAAAGGTATGGAAAGCGAAAGGTGCGGCCGGAATAGATGGGCAGAGCCTGAGCGACTACGCCTCGAATCTGCGTGGTAATCTTGAACAGTTACTGCTTGAATTGCGGGAAAAGCGCTACAAACCGCTACCGGTAAAGCGTGTAGAAATCGACAAAGAAGACGGTGGAAAGCGTCTGCTGGGAATCCCCGCAGTAAAAGACCGAATCGTCCAACAAGCACTTCTAAATATCCTGACCCCGATCTTTGATCCGGACTTCCACCCGTCCAGCTATGGGTACAGACCGAATCGAAGCTGCCATCAAGCCATTACCAAGGCGACCCTGTTCATACGGAAGTACGACAGACGCTGGGTGGTGGACATGGACTTGTCCAAATGCTTTGACCGACTCGACCACGAGTTAATTCTCAAGGCGTTCAGGCACAAAGTGGCAGATGGAAGCATCCTGAACCTGATCAGAATGTTCCTGAAAAGCGGGGTGATGGTTGGCTATCAACTGGAAGCCACGGAAACAGGCAGTCCACAGGGCGGAGTGATCAGTCCCTTAATCTCAAACGTCTATCTTGATGCGTTTGATCAGGAAATGATGCGACGCAAGCACAGGATTGTCCGCTATGCGGACGATATCCTGATTCTGTGTGGCTCCAAAGCAGCGGCAGAAAACGCTCTGAAAGTGGCGACCAAAGTACTGGAGCAAGACCTGAAACTGACGGTCAACCAGAATAAAACACACATAGCCCATAGCGGCGAGGGTGTGAAATTTCTGGGAGTTGAAATCCTGAGCAGCTATACGCGCATACAGGAAAAGAAGCTCAACGCACTGAAAGCAAAGGTAAAGCGAATCACGAAAAGGAATCGGGGAACGAACCTTGAAGGAGTAATCCGAGAACTGAACCCTGTGATACGAGGATTTGCTAATTACTTCAGGATAGCGAACTGTAGTCGTGAATTAAAACGGCTGACAGGATGGATGAGGCGCAGGCTGAGATGTTTACAACTGAAACAGTGGAAGAAACCAGCGAAGCTGCATCGTCGGCTGAAGCAACTGGGTTACAAGCCACCATTTAAGTACATCAAAATGCGTTCATGGAGAAATGCGTGCAGTCCCCTGTCGCATTTAGCCATGCCGAACAACTGGTTCAATGAGATAAAGTTGTTCAATTTGGAAGGCGTTAAAACGGGCGTTCTTGCCCCTTATTGTTAAGGGATAGAGAGTGCAGGAGCCGTGTACGAGGTCCGTACGCACGGTTCTGTGGGAAGGACGGGGCAATAGCCCCGCCTTACCTAATGCCATGAAATTTTTCATCTGTTCAAGGCTGCCTATCGGGCAGCTTATCGGATCGAGGCTGCTTATAGCGGCGTTATCATTTAAGCTTCCCTTTTTAGTCAGTGACATACTATCCACATGTTCCATATAGCACTCTTTGAACCCCGAATAGCGCAGAATACCGGCAATATCATCCGGCTGGTTTCGAATAATGGCTGTCAACTGCACCTGATTGAACCACTGGGTTTCGACCTTGAAGAAAAAAAGCTCAGACGTGCCGGACTGGATTATCGTGATATGGAGCGCATTACCCTTCACAGTGACTTTGATGCGTTTGCTGAAGCGATGGGCGAGCGCCGTATACTGGCGATCACGACAAAAGGAAAGCGGCACTACCATCAGGTTGACTATCAGCCCGGTGACGTATTGCTGTTTGGTGCAGAAACCCACGGTCTGACCGATGACGTCAGAGCCCGATTGCAGCAGGAAAACATGCTGCGAATTCCCATGTGTCCGGAAAACCGCAGTTTAAACCTTTCCAATTCAGTGGCGATTGTCAGTTATGAAGCCTGGCGTCAGCAGGGGTTTGAGGGTGGTCTGTGAATGCCTGAGTGGTGACGTTTTCATACATTGACCAGCGAATCGACGGATATGGAGGAGGAGAGCCTTCTCCATATCTTTTGTATCAGACCTGTCAGGGATATAAATACTATCCTGCACTATTGCGCAGGACAGTTGTTTAGCATTTATAGATCTGCACGACTCCCGCCGATTGAGGTTTGATCAATAAGTTGGGCGTTGCCATCACTTGCCGTTGTGTGGCTTCTGGCTTTATAGATAACAAATTGAGTAATCATTGTAGCTGCGATTCCGGCAAGGAATGAAAAAGTATTGCTTAGTCCCATCGCCAACGATGAATAACTTCTACCAGAACTACTACGGGGTTGGGTATTTGGAGCCGCTTTACAACTAGCAAACCATTCATTTGTGTGAGTGGTTTTATCTGGTAAGAACTGATCATAAGGTTTTGGAATATCTGTATGCATACCACCTTCCGGACATTCTCTTGGAATACTATAGACAAATGAAGGGCATTGTGAATAAGCCATTACCTGGTGATGATTAAATTGCAATGTGAAAAAATTATCACCAATAATTTTTGCGTTGCCTATCAGCCTCAGACCATGAGAAGACACTGCATCACTTTCATATAAGTCTCCATTTTCGCTATAAACTATATTGTTGCAAACGCTGTCTTTGAATGATAATTGTGCATTGCCACTTGCAACATAAGCAACATCCAACTCATGAATTTCATCGTGATGATGTTCGGTTGTATGTGGGGTTGTTGAAGTGCTCGTTGTTGGAAAAGGGCTTGTTGAATTACGTGAAGTTGGATTGAGAGTTGGAATATCCTTGTAGTTAACAATAAACGTATTATTAATTAAGATGTTATTAAATGTGTGAGTGTTTTTTTCACACCCAACGGATATGGACGCCATATCATAGCCTTCCATATCAAAATAATTTGAGTAAATACCGATGTCTGTAGATCCATTACCAATGCCGCAGTCTATATCCAGTAATTCATGATGCGCACTGGTTGATGTCAAGTTACTGTACCTTAAATAGACACCTTTTGCTGCATTAATACGAATTAAGCCTGAATGTTCCTGGTTTATTGAACGACTTCTGGTATATATTGACTCTATCTCAATATAATCAGCGTAGAAAATGCCACTGCTGTTATCAAAAGTAAACAAAGGATAAGCATTGTCAGTCATATCGCCTTGGTGAACTCTGAGTTTTACAGGTGCCTGGTAGTATTCATCTTGAAATGAAGTAAGTCCAACAATACCAAATGTATTACTCAATAAAATCTGATCATCTATATTATATTCCGGCCCTTTCAACAACAGCAGAACACCCTTGGGCTTGGATTTATGCTTGTTGATAACATCGTTCAGAACTCCTCTGATCATTTCAGGCTCGACAAATACAAGCTCAGGCTCAAGAGATTCTGAGGATAAAAGCATCTGCCGGATAGCCTCATGGTCATAATCGTTCAAGTCATTGATTTTTTTCTTCTTGGCTAATCCTAAATTGTTCAGATACTCAAACTCTTCAGTAAATTTCTTTTCTTCTTTATCTCCACTACTGTCATAGGGGGCAGGGTCTCCACTACTCTCATAGGGAGCAGGGTTTGCATGGATATCTCCAATCATTCCAGCAAGAATGCACGTTGCAAAAGAAGCAGCAAAAAAATTTGTTTTCATGTGGACGTCTCCTAAATTGAAAAACAAAGGCTTTATTGTTGAAATAGGTGCATCTTGTATTTGTAATATGTCGTATAAAAAAGAGTACAGGTTCTGATAAATTGATTCATTACTAAAACATATTGGTTTCATGTAACAATATTTTTATAGTTGACTATTTAAAATTAGTGGAATTTTTTTTTAAAAGATTTGCATGGAATTATTTTTCTAAAATAAAAGTAATATATTTATTTATTTTGATACCCCTGCTTATGCGTTGGTTTTTGCTCTTATCACCCTCAGGAACGCTATTAAAGAAATAAGGTTGAAGCTGATTGTCAATGGTGTCTGCATAAGTCTTATTAGCGAATATTGGATTTGTCCGTTTTTTTAATAACCATTCATCCATCAAGACTGTCTATACTGTTCCGGTATTTGTCGATAGATGCCGGGAGGCCTATGTCTGATCAAAGTCTTGAATCGCCTGTTGGCGAGCCAGATGAACACCTGCGCTGGACAGCGAAAGATACTGGCTGGATGTTCAGCCATGTGGGCACCGGCATTGGCGCTGGCTTGCTGTACCTTCCTATTAATGCAGGCATTGGCGGCTTCTGGCCCCTGCTGCTGATGGCTCTGATCAGTGGACCAATGGTGTATTTGACGCATCGCACCCTGACCCGGTTCTGTCTGGCCTCCAGACAATCAGGCAATGACTTTTCAGCTCATGTTGAAGACACTTTTGGTTCGTCCGTCGCGAAATGGTTGATGCTGGTTTGTTTCTTGTCGATGTTCCCGGTTTTGCTGCTCTATACCATCGGTATCAGTAATGTGACGGTCAGCTTTCTGGTCAACCAGCTGAACTGGGCTGAACCTTCACGCTCCCTGACAGTGTTTATTCTGGTGGTTGCCATGGTGGGAGCCTTACTGGGAACTGAGCAGAGACTGCTGAGCCTGTTCCGGCGAATGGTATTACCATTAACCATTGTGCTGCTTGGTATTGCGGTTTATCTCATTCCACAATGGCGAATGGATTATCTGATGCAGCCGGTTTCTCTGCAAAAAGGGGCGGAAACCTTCCTGCTGGCACTCCCGGTACTGGTCTTCTCGTTTTATCATGCTCCGGTTTGCTCTACTTTTGCCCGGTCATACCGGCAGAAAAATCCTGACCTTCATGCCTGTATTCGCAAGACCGACAGCATTCACATGCGCAGTGCATCCATACTTCTGGCTATTGCCCTGTTCTTTGTTTTTTCCTGTGTAATGGCATTGACGCCTGAACAACTGGCACAGGCGAAGGCTGAAAACCTTCCAACGCTTTCTATTCTGGCTAACCAGCCGGGTAACCGGTTTTTTTCAACGGTCACACCATTGATTGCCTTTGTTGCGATTATGACCTCGTTCTTCGGCTTTTTTCTGGGTGTGATAGAGCTTATGAATGGCCTGTTAAGCCAGGGATTCCGGTCTTTTCGTCTTGGCAAGGTAGTATCAGTAGGTCATGTTCACAGAATCAGCCTGTTTATCATTGCTTTAAGTTGCTGGGTGGCTGGCGTGGGGAACTGGAGCATTCTGGGCATTATGGAAGCTGTCGTTGCTCCGATGATGGCCATTATTATCTTCTTCCTGCCTATCGCGGGCCTTTACCGGGTTAAACAGCTTGAGCAATATCGCAAGCCCTTCTGGGACCTGTTTGCACTTGGGGTTGGTACACTGGTCATCATAGGTTTTGTTATTTCACAGCTGCTTTAACCCCCGGTAATTCATACGGCCTGAATCACCGGTAAGGGGAGTAGCAACGTAGAACATCCCAACGTCATCCCCGCGCAGGCGGGGATCCACTGCTCGTGGTGGATTCCCACTTTCGTGGGAATGACAAATGGTTGGTAATCTTTTTATTGCCGCTCCCCTTACGACTTTATTAGACGCCGCGAGCCTTACACATTGCTTTGTATTCATCTTCAAAGAAGAATTTTTCTTCGCCGAAGGCTGGCTTCAGGTCGTCCAGCCAGGTCGCTTCTTCGTCGTATTTAGCAAAGAACGGGCGGTAGCACCACTCTGAGTTACGCCCCTGCAGGAAGCGCAGAACGAATACTTTCTCTCCGTTGATTTCAGTGATGCCGGTGATCTCTACTTTACCAGGACCCGCACTCATGGATGGCCCACGAACAGTACGACCCAGGCCAGACATGCGGATGATGGCTGCCTGAAAGATTTCGTACGCTTTGTACAGTGGAATTTCGAAGTAATGCTTGGCACCGGTGTCACGGGCTACAAAGAAGTAGTAAGGAATAATGCCCATGGACAGCTGAGTCTGCCAGTTCTGAACCCATACATCAGAATTGTCGTTAATGTGGCGGGTCAGGGGAGCCTGGGCGCGAATGTTGACGCCAGTGGCACGGATTCGTTTAACGGCTTCTTTACATACGTCGGTTTTCAGCTCTGCGTAGTGGTCAAAGTGCGCCATAAACGCCAGGTGCTTACCGCCGTCTACCATCTTTTTGAACAGCGCCAGCAACTCTTGTGCATCGTCGTCAGTGGTAAAGCGGTATGGCCAGAAGGTCAGTGTCTTGGAACCGATACGGATATTTTTGATGTGGTCGAATTCTGGCTGCAGCAGAGGCTCCAGGTATTCTTTTACCAGCTTGGTCTTCATAACCAGCGGATCACCACCGGTGAACAGCAGGTCGGTCAATTCTTTGTGTTCTTTCAGGTAAGCGTGCATGGTGGACGCTTCGGTCGCAGCCATTTTCAGGTCGCTGTCACCAATGAACTGCGCCCAGCGGAAGCAGAAAGTACAGTAGCTATGGCAGGTCTGGCCCTGACTTGGGAAGTACAGTGCGGTTTCACGATACTTGTGCTGCATGCCCTGAACCGGCTTGCCGTCAACCATAGGAGCGTTCATAGCCATCTGACCGGCAGGGTGCGGGTTCATGCTCAGCTGAATTTCGTGGGCTGCTTTTTTGATGGTTGCACGGCTGGCTTCTGCAGCGTGCAGCTCTGCCATCAGATCAAAATCGCCTGCTTTCAGCATTTCCTTCTGCGGGAACATCAGGCGGAAAACCGGATCGTCAGGGATATCGTTCCAGTCGATCAGTTCGTTCACAACATATTCGTTTACGCGGAACGGCATAACACTGGCCACAACCTTGATTTCGAACTGCATGGCTTCAGGCAACTGACGGAACTGCTCGATCATGTCAATATTACGTTCGGTGTAAACGGTATACGGACGCGCTGCGTCGGTGTTGGAAGACGCAATTAACTGTTCAGCCTGGGTATAAGCGTTCAAATCGGCTCCTCTGTTTTTGAGTGGAGATATGAAGGATAGGTGGATTTTTCCACAGTTGGAACAAAACTTATATGCGATAAATCCATTATATAAGCTGGGGATTTATCACTTTAAACGTAAAACCCCTTACTTTAAGACACCCTCTTTACGGCGAGGAGGATGTCAATCATGTCACCGGCCTTCCGGAAAATCCTCTGCGGCACAACCAACTTCTCGTCGGTCAGGAAAGAAAAGGGCGCGTTAATCCGGTTCGCCCCAGTGATCAGGTTCTAGATGCCTTGTGTTGTCTCCTGTTGCACCATTAATCAGGCCGAGACTGATTACTGTATCGTGGGGCACAAGGACGGATAAATGTTGACCGTGATTCGGCGAGTGCAGGTAAGCCCCATGGGGGCGGGAGAAGTACAGCAGACCATTTGTACCTCCAGATGTACCTCCAGATGTACCTCCAGATGTTCCTCCAGTGCTAAGTTGCATCAACAAATTGCTTAACAAAGCGTGACGGTTGTTTGTAGCAGCTTGATGCGAACTTTCAGCCCTGGAAGGTAAGGCGTGTTCGATTGCCTCGGCCAATGATGATTGTGGACGTAAACGAGCAGAATTATCAGTTAAAGGTTGTAAATCCACGATGATTGGGTGGTTAGTACCCGGGGGAGTGAGTTCTAACATCCTTGGCTGATCAAATAATGGTCTGATGGGTAGCACTGTAGAAAAAGGGACGCTGTGCACACCGGCACCAAATAGTAATGGTTGATGGGGTAAGTTACTTCCTATTATGCTGAAAAGGCTACCAGCCAGTGATGTGCTGAAATGGTTCACTGGTTGTTGAGGGGTAAAGTAGTTTGAAGAAGTACGTCCAGTCTCCGAATTAACATCTATGCTCTGTTGCGGAAGTACTGACCAGTCCTGACGCACTAAATCATTTATTCCCAGGACTCGACCGACTGAACCAGGTGATCTTGAGGCTGTTTGCATACCATTCAGATAAAAAGCTCTGGCTTGAAGCGAAGTGGCTGACTGTAAATCCTGGGGAGAAACTCTAACCAGTGCTGTTGCGATAGTTCTCAAGTTTGGCAGTACCCGCGCCAGCCAGAAATATTGATCTCCCGCGTAGAGATTTTTTGGAAAAAACGACAACGGAACAACAACTAAAGCGATTAGGAACTGGTTGATAACTTTCATTATAAGTCCAACTATCTATTAAGTCCTGAATTCAAGTCATAAGTGCATAACCCATGACTTTTCTTGCATCTATTCCAGTTGACTCTTTAAATGCCTCATAAGGAGTCTTGTAGCCCAGGCACTTTCTTGGCCTGTTGTTCAGCTTATCCACTGCAATGATGACATCTTTTTCTGTCACGCCATTAAGCTCCATCGACTTGGGGAAATACTGCCTTAGCAAACCATTAGCATTCTCATTCTGGCCTCTTTCCCAAGAATGGTAGGGGGCAGCAAAGTAGCTGTCACATTTTAAAGCTTTGGCAATTGATTCATGCTGAACAAACTCCTTTCCATTGTCGTATGTTATTGTCTTTACAAACCTTTTCAGAGGCTTGAGTACGTCAATTATTCCCTGTTTAACCGCTTTTGCCTTCTTGCCTGGTAGAGGGACAGCAAGGCGAAGCTTGGTTTTTCGTTCATCTAATGTAGCGATGGCTCCTTTATGATTTTTACCTATTACAGTATCAGCTTCCCAGTCACCAACTCGCTCTCTGTTGTTGACCACTTCGGGGCGTTCTTCAATGCCAACCCGATTTGGTATACCGGTTCGGTTATGAGCTGAACCGTATCGCTTTCGATAAGTTTTTTTCTGGTGCCTCAAGTGCTTATAGAGCGAGCCTCCGCGCCGTTTATCATCCGCTACAAATTGATAAATCGTCTCATGATGCAGCTTGATTACACCGTCCTTTTCAAGCCTTCCAGCCACTTGTTCAGGACTCCAATCTGAACGGATATCGTTTGAAATACGTTGTTTAATGTCGTCTGTCAGCTTAATAGCTTTTGGCTTATCTTTGTGCCGCTGCCGAGCTGTGCGATTAGCCTGTTGGTGCCTGTACCCTCTTTGCCCTTTATTGCGGTTTACTTCTCGCGACACGGTAGGCTGTGAACGGCCAAGCTTTTTAGCAATTTTGTTTTGTGAAGTCCCATTTTTGAGTTCAGTTTCGATATAATATCTCTCTTCAGAGCTCAGGTGTGTATAGGCCATCCTTGGCTTCCTCTGTATGGTTTGGTTGCTTTACAGAATACCCCTGAGTTCTGATTCACTTCAAAGGTTCTGAAACAATCCTCTGGTTACAGAGGTTATGCACTTATGATACGAATTCAGGAGTATTAAGGTTGAGACAATATGAAATTTAGCTGGTTTTTGCATAGTTGGAACAAAACTTATATGCGATAAATCCATTATTGAAACTGGGGTTTTATTGGTACGAAAACGTATGTTTGGAGGTGTTAATTAGTGGGTAAGTATAGTGTTTATAGCGAATTCCGAGAGGGAGATTCTACTGGTCAGAACTATCAGCGTATTGGATGGGGCTCTCAGTGAATCATCAGAGGCGATTCTGACAGAGAACACCATCCGTCGTAAAATCAGGCAGTTTTCAGCTGTTTGACTTTCTCTTTGCCAACTTTTTTAGTGTTTTCTTTTTCTGCCTCATCGCCTTTAGGCAGTAGTTCACCGGTTTTGTGCATGCGCTCCATGCGACCGTTAATGGCAGCACCAGCTACCATTTCCATTACGTCGTAATAAATGTTGCCATTGATTTCAGCGTTGCGGGACAGCTCCAGGCGCTCGGACGCATAAACATCGCCGTTTACCAGACCGTCGATACGAACATCAGCTGCACGAATATTGCCGGTTACAGAGCTACCTTTTACCAGCTGCAACATGCCGCTGTCGGAAGTGATATTGCCTTTGATGGTGCCTTCAACATGAACATTGCCGCGAAAACGAATATCACCTTCTATTTCGGTTCCACCGGAAATCAGGGTTGTGATATCGCTGTGATCATTGCCGTGTGCTTTGGATTCGGAACTGCTTTTGCCCCACATGGACGAAGAAACCTATGTAGTTAATGTCAGAAAACTACGCATAAAGACGCAGATTGATTTTTGTGCGTTATTCTCAGGGATCAAGGCAATGACTGCAATCATTATCAGTCTGAAGCAGTATACTTTGAAAAATAACGTTTCTTAAATGGCAATAACACCTGTGACACCTTTCGGGAAGATGTCACCGCCACCATCGCCCCCTTCTGGTCCCAGATCCACGATCCAGTCCGCCGTTTTAATGACATCGAGGTTATGTTCGATAACTACGACTGTATTGCCATGATCCCGTAAACGGTGCAGAACATTAAGCAGCTGTTGTATATCGTGGAAGTGCAGGCCGGTCGTTGGTTCGTCCAGAATATACATGGTCTTGCCGGTATCACGCTTGGACAGCTCTTTGGCCAGTTTGACCCGCTGGGCTTCACCGCCAGACAGGGTTGTCGCATTCTGCCCCAGGTGAATATACGACAGGCCAACGTCCATCAGTGTCTGCAGTTTGCGGTTAATAGCGGGAATGGCTTCGAAAAATTCCAGCGCTTCTTCCACGGTCATGTTCAGCACTTCATCAATGCTCTTACCCTTGTATTTAACATCAAGGGTTTCACGGTTGTAACGCTTTCCCTTGCAGACGTCACAGGGAACGTAGATGTCTGGCAAAAAGCTTGTGAACTTCACCTTCATAGTCTTCAAAGTGTTGAATGGGGTCGTACTGTTGGCGCAGAGCCGAAACTGCTGATCAAGCTGTTGAATTGCATGGCAAGAATTGGCAACTTTATTCAGTGGCTGACATACTTCCATCGGGGCGGCCTCTCACCAATATGGTGTCGTGTTTTATCAGCAAACATCATAGCGGTGTTTGGCCGTCACCACTTCAGGGAAGGGGAAACTTGCTGCTGTAGGGTACCTCTTGGGCTGTAAGTCCGGAAAAGACTGTCAATATGAGTTTCACCCTAACGTTTTGTTTGCCGACTCTTTAGTGTCTGCAAACAAAAACGTACCAGAAATCAGCCGCTGGTGCCTCTTTCTTAAAATTTGTTCATTTTTACAATTATCCCTGAGGAGCCAGTTTTTTTGTAACTGCTCATATTCCATTGGCAAGAACCGTTTCCTGATAGCCTGATGCCTTCAGGATGAGATGCCCCAGCTGCGGAATCAGATTGGTTCCAGTCAGCCTGTCCCTGAGATAGTTGGCAAAGGACACCCCGTGTTGTTTACAGGTCTTTTTCAAACTGGCAAAGGTGTCGCGGCATTTCCTCCCAAGTTTACTCCGGGTACCACCGCTAACCTTTCGCCGTTTCACATACTCTCTGATCTGCCTCTCGCTCAGGTTGTTGTGCAGTGGCAGCCACGGATACTCAAGAACCAATAACAGCTCTTCCCTGACAACCATCAGTTTGCCCAACTCAGCCTGCAAGGCAGGGTAGTCAACCCGCTGTGTTACCCAACGATCAAACTCCTGGTAGAGCTTCTGTTTCTCCTTGTCCGTTGGTTTTTTCTGGTAGGCCTCAATGTCGTCGTAGAGGCACCAGTACTGATCCTGCACGGTGTCACGGGCGGCTCGTTCCAGGTCATTGGCCGGTATCAGCTTGTCCATGTTTCTTCCCGCATGGTACCAACACAGCGAATGCTGAAAGGCTGTATCAAACTGCCGGGCTCCATCGCTATGGATAATCAGGTTCTCAAGGCGATGATTGAGCATCAATGCGGCCTTTAAAACACCCTCTGTCGCCCAGCGCCTTTGTTGCGGGGCAGCACAACCAATGCTGTTAAGGAAGCTCTCCCACTCTTCTTCTGTTGAGAAACGCTTCTCGCCGCATTCGGATAGCGCAGTGATCCACTTCTTCGACACATCAACCTGATTCTCCATGTAGTCAATGGCAACGTCGTTGAGAAGATAAAGCCGCTGCTGCCCTTGCAGACAGCCCAGGAAATTAATCCTGCTCTTACTGTCGCTGCTATGGAAGTAGGAAAAATAAGGGTTGCCGATAAACAGGCAGTAGCCGTTTTTTCCTTGGTGGCGAGCACCTGTGTCGTCGGCCTGGAGATAATCAGAGCAAGTCAGCCCTGCTTCCAGCAATTCTTCTTTTTCCTGGTGGAAAATATCATGGCCTTTCGTCAGGATGTTGCTCAGGGAACCTTCTGATATTGAGCATCCATGGTCGTGCAGCCAAGATAGCAGTAGTGGCTGTGTCGTACTGCATGAATGATAAAAATCCAGCAGATGGGCTTTCAGGTTGTCGCCAAAACGGTCTTTCACATGATCAGGTAGCGGGGCTGACACCCCGCCTTCCGGAGTTGTGTAATACTCACGCCTGTAGCGAGTAGTGACAAAACGCAAGTCCAGCTCAGTATGGAAAAAGTCGATATAGCACTTGAAGCGCCAGTTCTCACCGGGAGCAGCGATTGAACAGATTTCCTCTCGGTCAACAGTCATTGGTGGTGCAGCGGTTTCACCGGCTTCTTGTGATCGTGGTCGTTTACTTTTCGGCGGACGATCAGTGTCACTTTTCCCGGCAGCCTGATCAGTGTCTTCCGCAGAAGAGCTGTCTTCCTGATCATCGCCCTTGTCCGAGACATTAGGCCTGATTTTAGGCTTGCCCTTGTGCTTCTTCAGGTGGCGAATTTCTGCTCGAAGCTGTTCGTTCTCTTCGACCAGCTGTTCGATCTGAACGCGCTGCCTTTCAATTTGCACAGATTGCTTCTCGACCGTGTCGAGAAGGTTTTTGACGAATGAACGCAACTGTTCATTGTCTGTACTGGAGAATAGTGAGTCAGGCAGGTGCATACGGTGAAATATACGAAAGATCAGGATAACTTTCTTTGACCTGTAGAGGTTGATTTGCCAGTCAATTTTGAGCAGTTACGTTTTTTTTTGCGATCTACCAAATAAACAGTGATAAGTGGGGCTATTCCCATGTAAATATTAGAAAAAAATATTGTACTTATTACCGTGCAGGTAGAAAAATCTATTATTATAAGTTGCTCGAGAATTATGGGAAGTCCAATAAATAGTAAACTGACAGCTCCAATTTCAACCCCCAAAGCAACAGCAATATTGATGTCTTTTTTCCTTTTAGCATATAAATAAAATGAAAGTGATGATATATTCATTAAAATTACTGACGCAAAACTAAGATAAATCGAAATTGATTTTATTGTGGGAATTATGTCTAGCTCTGGAAACCCGATTACCATAACTCCACAAAAAAAGTTGATTTTGAGAGCTGTAAAGGCCATTGTGAGATGGAGTTTATAATTCTCTTTGAAACGTAAAGAATGCATATTGATTCAACCTGAACTCAGAACCTTATTAATTTGTTAAAAATACCTACTGACTTATTGCTCAGATGATATTGTTGAGTCATAACCCTGATCACATAATACCAATGGCACCTTCTAAATACCGTAATGAGCATGGCAAGCTAAACATCAGACTAAGGCGGAATGACGATTAATAGTTGGCAATTGCAAGGAAATCCAACACGGGTCTGGTGTCCAGATTGCCAGTGCAATAGCTTACTTAGAAGGTACGATTTGTATAACTAACTACGCCTCTACTGTTGAGTCTTTCATAGAGATAGTCTAATAAAGTAGGAATATTTAATTTCATATGACCGAATATATAGATTTAACTTTTTATTCGCATATTTTTTGAAAGATAGGAGCTACTTTTTTATTCATCATTCCAGTAAATAAAATAGGAATATACTCACTACTATTTTCTGCACTTAAACTATTTAATTTATTACCATAGACATCAAATTCTTTGTAATACTCTTTAGCTTTAATTAATAATAAATCATCACCTTCTAGCTGGTTTACGATCTCCCACTGATTTTCTTTAAGAATTGACTCATAGTAATCACCTACCGCTATAATACACCAGGTATTAAAACCACTTCTTTCTTTAAAGCGATAAAGAGTGTTTATAGAAAATTGTATTTCCCCATTTTCAATTTTTCCCCAGGTTGATGGCGATAGCCCTAACCAATCTGAAAACTTGATTTTGCTGAAACCAAGCTCCATTCGGTAGTGCATAATCAATACAGATATGATTGACGCGTAAGTAGTAGTACGCACAGATATATTCCCCAAACATCGAAATTGTGTACAGCCTGCTATAAAAAAGTAATCCTGTCAACAACTAGCTGATAACCTAAAATCTTTAGAACCATAATTTATTATGCTTACATCTTTATTTTCGATAGACATCTATCATTCGGGGCATCTGCAACACTGATGATCTATGATGAGTCCTTTAGAAAGAGAAATGACCGAAACAACAGTAATTGCTGTTTCGGTTAAGAGGTATCAATCGTTATTGCATCAGGGGTAGCATGGGCTTCAGGAAACGCCCTGTGTGGGAACTATCCATCTCAGCAACAGCTTCAGGCGTACCCGTGGCAATGATTTCACCACCGCCATCACCACCTTCCGGCCCAAGATCCACAATCCAGTCTGCGGTTTTAATCACATCCAGATTGTGTTCTATCACAACGACAGTATTACCATGATCCCGTAAACGGTGCAGAACATTAAGCAGCTGTTGTATATCGTGGAAGTGCAGGCCGGTCGTTGGTTCGTCCAGAATATACATGGTCTTGCCGGTATCACGCTTGGACAGCTCTTTGGCCAGTTTGACCCGCTGGGCTTCACCGCCAGACAGGGTTGTCGCATTCTGCCCCAGATGAATATACGACAGGCCAACGTCCATCAGTGTCTGCAGTTTGCGGTTAATAGCGGGAATGGCTTCGAAAAATTCCAGTGCTTCTTCCACGGTCATGTTCAGCACTTCATCAATGCTCTTACCCTTGTATTTAACATCAAGGGTTTCACGGTTGTAACGCTTTCCCTTGCAGACGTCACAGGGAACGTAGATATCCGGCAGAAAATGCATTTCTACCTTGATTACACCATCACCCTGACAGGCTTCGCAGCGTCCGCCTTTGACGTTGAAGCTGAAACGACCAGGTTTATACCCCCGGGAGCGGGCTTCCTGGGTACCGGCAAACAGTTCACGAATCGCGGTGAATATGCCAGTGTAGGTGGCGGGATTGGAGCGTGGTGTACGGCCAATCGGGCTCTGGTCAATATCAATGCATTTGTCGAAATGACTCATGCCGGTGATTTTTTTGTACGACGCCGGGGTGAGGGTTGTCGCCTTGTTCAGCTCAGTTGCACAAATCGGGTAAAGAGTACTGTTGATCAGGGTTGACTTACCGGAGCCGGAAACGCCAGTGACACAGGTCATCAATCCGACAGGAATTTCCAGCGTGACGTTTTTGAGGTTGTTGCCGGAGCAGCCGGAGAGCTTTAGCGTTTTTTTCTTGTCCCTTGGTGTGCGGTTTTCCGGAATTGCTATGGCTTTAGTACCTGACAGGTACTGACCAGTCAGGGACTGTTCATTATCCATGACCTGTTGGGGAGAACCCTGGGCGATAATTTCTCCCCCGTGAATGCCCGCCCCCGGACCAATATCAATCACATGGTCTGCCATACGAATAGCATCTTCATCATGCTCTACGACAATGACTGTATTGCCAAGGTTGCGCAGTCGGGTCAGGGTGTTCAGTAAGCGCTCATTATCCCGCTGATGCAGTCCGATACTGGGTTCGTCAAGAATATACATAACACCCACCAGTCCGGCACCAATCTGGCTGGCAAGGCGGATACGCTGGGCTTCACCACCCGACAGGGTATCGGCGCTGCGATCCAGGGTCAGGTAATTCAGGCCAACGTTGACCAGAAAGTTTAAACGTTCACAAATTTCCTTCAGGATTTTTTCAGCAATTTCTCCCCGGTTGCCCGGCAGTTTCAGTTCGTTGAAATACGTCAGGGCTCGCTCAACAGGTAGCTTCACCAGCTCTGGCAGGGTTTCTTCCTGCACAAAGACATTGCGGGATTCCAGACGCAGACGCGAACCTTTACAGCCCGGACAGTTCTGGGTACTCAGGTATTTCGACAGCTCATCCCGCACAGCCTGAGACTCAGTATCGCGGAAGCGTCGTTCAAAATTCGGGATGATGCCTTCAAAGCGATGACGCTTTTTATAGATATCGCCACGGTCATTAACATAACTGAAATCAATCTGTTCATCACCGGAGCCGTACAGGATGGTTTCCTGCTGTTTGGCAGTCAGGTCATCAAATGCCGTATCAATATTAAATCCGTAATGTTTTGCCAGAGATTTCAGCATGTGGAAGTAATAAACACTGCGTCTGTCCCAGCCCCGGATTGCACCTTCTGCCAGCGTTAACTCGGGGTGCTGAACAATACGGTCCTGGTCGAAGAACTGTTTAATGCCCAGACCGTCACAGCCAGGGCAGGCTCCTGCCGGGTTGTTAAAGGAGAACATTCGGGGTTCCAGCTCATTGATGCTGTAACCACATTCCGGACAGGCAAAGCGTGCGGAATAAACGACGTCGTCCTGCTCACCGTCCATATAGCTCACCGACACCAGTCCGTCGGTCAGTTCCAGCGCGGTTTCAATGGACTCAGCCAGACGCAGTTGCAGATCGTCGCGCACCTTGAAACGGTCAACCACCACTTCAATAGTGTGCTTCTTTTTCTTGTCCAGAGCCGGAGGGTTGTCGAGGTCGGTGACAATGCCGTTGATACGGGCGCGGATAAAACCCTGGGTTTTCAGTTCATTGAATACATGCAGGTGTTCACCTTTTCGATCCCTGACCACCGGAGCCAGAAGCATCAGTTTGGTGCCTTCCGGGATAGCAAGAACCTGGTCGACCATCTGGCTGACTGTCTGGGCTTCCAGTGGTTGGTGGTGTTTTGGGCAGCGCGGAATGCCGGTACGGGCAAAGAGCAGACGCAGGTAGTCGTATATTTCAGTAATGGTACCCACTGTCGAGCGAGGGTTGTGACTGGTGGACTTTTGTTCGATAGAAATTGCCGGTGAAAGACCTTCTATATGGTCGACATCCGGCTTTTCCATCATCGACAGAAACTGGCGGGCATAGGCTGACAAGGATTCAACGTAGCGGCGCTGGCCTTCAGCGTACAGGGTATCGAACGCCAGTGAAGACTTACCTGAGCCAGACAGACCCGTTATCACGATCAGGCTGTCTCTTGGCATTTCCAGATCGATGTTCTTCAGGTTATGCGTTCTTGCGCCCTGTACCGTAATTTTGTCCACTGCCTGCTCCTCTGCGTGGGCATTAAACCAACGGAGGAGTATAAAACAAACATTGTGTGGAGCTGTATTGAATTTTATCGAGCATGGTCTGCCGCCGATATTTATAGAGGCTGCATTTATAGAGGCTGCGACGGATCGATGTATTTGGTTTTAGCGAATGTCAGATTTCGATAACCGTTTGGCCAGGGGGCATCAATGACCCAGTAATACCCCCAGTTTCCTAATAGTTTGGAATACTGGGTAGCAATGAAGAATTCATGGCTGGTTTTATGAAGGTGTGAAATGCCAGGAACGGGAAAGTCGTAATAGTAATGGTGATCGGCGCTTTCCAGAGGGTGTTGCATTTTCGACAGTTCCGGAGCGTGATGGCAGATATGCAGTTCCTTTTTCTCCTCTAAGGACAGGTTGTCCAGTTCCGGGAAAGACGGCGATAATCGTTGCCACTTTGTTTCACTTCTGGTTATGGCGGAATTTACACTGGAGGGACTGCCATCCTGTTTAACGAAAGAAACCGGAGTGGCGAGAAGGTCCAGCTTTTTTGTGTTGACGTTGTAAACCAGCTTAGGCAGTAAAAGGGTATCGAGTTGGTCTATTTTTACTCCCAGCGCCTGATGAGGGAACTTCATCGTATGGTCATTGAACCATTCCCGGCACTGTCTGTTGAGGTCACTCAGGTCAACTGATGTGCCTTTGGTGTTTGTAATTGGTGAACAGACAGCACGCCCTGCAAATTGCATAACGGTTCGCTCAGAGCGTATTGGTTTAATGTACTGTCCGCGAATTATCTTAGGAGTGAGTATTACTTCAGAGCCACCGTTTTTATGACTGTTAGTGGAATCAACCTGATAGGTGATTGCCGGAAGCAGGGTCATGCTCTCTTCAAAGCCATTGTCATAACCGAGGTGGTATTCTGTCAGAAAGTATATTCCCGCTACTGCTAAGGTAAGCGCTGCAGGAATAATAAGGCTTTTATTGGCATGGGCCTGTTGAGTTGGAGTGACTGTGACCAGACAGAGCAGAATAATGAGCAGGCTTTTTCTGAACTGAAAAAAAGGTGCTGTTTTTGGGTACGTCATAAATACTCATTCCCTTCAGTTTTGATATTAACCAGTGAAAAAAATAGTTGAGACAGAGGGAAGTGTGGGAAAAAATTGCCCGACAGGATGAATGAATGCACAAGTACGGGGTCGATTATTTTGCTATTTGTGAACTTGTTTTCGGTATTTCCTGATAAACTTGCCGTTACTGGAAAAAAGTTATAAGAAGTCAGTAATGTCTGGTCAGGAAATCAAAGCATCTCTCTCTCTGTCTCTGGTATTTATGTTCCGCATGTTCGGACTGTTTATGGTTCTGCCTGTGATGGCGCTGTATGCCGATCAGCTCGAAGGTGCAACGCCCTTGCTGGTGGGGCTGGCGATTGGGGCTTATGGCTTCAGTCAGGCGTTATTGCAGATACCGTTTGGCTGGCTGTCAGACCGGGTGGGGCGTAAAAAAATTATTATTGCCGGTTTGTTACTGTTTGTGGCAGGGAGCCTGGTGGCTGCTTATGCCGGATCGATTCAGGGGGTGATCCTGGGGCGGGTCCTGCAGGGTTGTGGCGCCATCGCCGGAGCGGTGACTGCGCTGCTGGCAGACCTGACTCGTGAACAATACCGTACCCGTTCCATGGCGATTTTTGGTATGGGAATCGGTTTGTCCTTTTGTCTCGCCATGATGCTCGGACCCTCTATTGCTGCGGGCTGGGGGCTGTCAGGACTGTTCCTCAGTAATGCCTGGCTGGCAGGTGTGGGCATTTTGATTGTGTTGCTGGTCGTTCCTTCAGCGACGACACGGCGGCAGGATCTGAATTCATCCGTCAGAAAAAAAAGCGTCCGACAAGTTCTGCATAACGTTGAATTGTTGCGTTTGATGGTTGGCATTTTTACCCTGCATTTCATCGTTATGGGGCTATTTGTGTTTCTGCCCCGTGAACTCGAAAGTACCATGAACATCCCCCGTGCATCTCATGGCGGGGTGTATCTGGTGGGGTTGCTGGGCTCTTTTCTGGTGATTATCCCCTTCATCATCTACAGCGAAAAACAACGGCGGTTGAAACAGTGTTTTGTAACGGCGGTTACGCTGCTGTTAGTGTCGATGGTGTTTATGGCTCAAGCGGGGGAGCATCGCTGGTTGCTGATTTCTGGATTACTGGTATTCTTCGCCGGTTTTAATTTTCTGGAGGCGTCTCTGCCTTCACTGGCCAGCAAGTTATCCCCTGCTGGCACCCGTGGTACCACCATGGGACTGTACTCAACCTGCCAGTTTTCCGGGGCAGCCCTGGGCGGGGTTTTATCTGGTTGGGGTTATGAGTACTGGGGACTGAACGGGGTGTTGATGGTCTGTGCAATTCCCACTGCACTCTGGTGGCTATTGTCTGTTACCATGAAACATCCCCCCTATGTCAGCAGTATGGTGATGGCACTGAATCCTGCCAATGGTCAGGATGCCGGTTCAATGAGCCGGACGCTTGCCGTTATCCCCGGGGTTGAAGAAGTCACGGTTCTGGGCAGGGAACGAACCGCCTATTTAAAAGTGAACCGCAGGACACTCGACCTGTCAGCGCTGCGACAGTATGGAGAGTGTTGACCTGCCCGGTTGACAGGAGTCGGCACCTGCTGACACATTGATGAAACCGCCATGAGTAAATGTTGTCTACTGATACAGCCATGAGCGGCTTTTGATAGCATAAGCGGCTTTTGACAGGTTGCTCTCGATAGCAAGCACAACATTTACCGGATATATAATATTGGAGAATTTAGATGGCACGTGGTGTTAACAAGGTCATTCTGATCGGTAATCTGGGCGGCGATCCGGATGTCCGGTTTACCCAAAATGGCAGTGCGATTGCCACTCTTAACGTGGCGACCAGCGAATCCTGGACGGATAAAAATACCGGTCAGCGTCAGGATCGTACCGAATGGCATCGTGTTGTGGTGTTCGGCAAGCTGGCTGAGATTTGTCAACAGTATCTGCGCAAGGGATCCAAGGTTTACCTCGAAGGTAAATTGCAAACCCGTAAATGGCAGGACCAGCAAGGTCAGGATCGTTACACCACTGAAGTCGTGGTTGATTTCGGTGGCCAGATGCAAATGCTGGACAGCCGTCAGGACGCTGGCATGGGAGCTGCACCAAACCCGATGGGTGGAAGCTACCAGCCGGCACCGGCTACCCCGCAGCAGTCACAGGCTACGCAAAACCGTGCGCTTCAGCAACCGCAACCGTATGCGCAACCACCGCAGTCCCAGACGCAACAGCGTCCTGCACCTGCACCTGCACCTGCACCTGCACCTGCATCATCCCAGCCTCAGCCAGCGGCTGCAGGGTTTGACGACTTTGATGATGATATTCCGTTCTGATCGGAACTGAATTAATGTCATTTCAATAAGGGAGCCTGATGCTCCCTTATTTTTGGCTGCTGGAAAGCCCTCTGACTTAAATTCAGGGCAATTTATATATTTCTATAAGTTATAAAAAAATAATAATTATTTATTTCAGTTATTTCCGGTGCATTGATAGTCTTTCCGGGCGTACTGCGAAGCAACGGTCAATATCAAAAAATGCTCGTCATGCAGTTTTATTCGGGTCATTCCATGTTCAACCACGTTCCTGTAAAGCTTACTCCCTGTTGTTGCTGAAAAGTCAGCGCAAGATAATAGCTAATAACTGCGATTGGTATAACTGATCGCCACGTGACAAAGTCTTCACTATCTTGTGATCAGTTCTGTGACGATGAGTACCCTTGAAACGTTCGCCTGAAACCGGCTTGCCCGCTCAACGTTAAAAAGCCATTCATTTTTATTGATTCTCAGGAGTACTCCATGAGTCTGTATGTAATGCTCAACATCGGCATGATGTTAGCAATGATCTATTACCTGTACCGCTTGCAAAGCCAGTATATGAAGTTTACCCGTCGTGTATTTATTGCACTGGGGCTCGGTGCCTCGTACGGCCTGATATTGCATTGGGTATATGGCCCGGGCTCGCAGACAATAACGTCATCTATCGAATACATTGATATTGTCGGGCGCGGCTATGTACAACTGCTGCGTATGATTGTGACACCGCTGGTGATGGTGTCGATTATTACAGCCATTCTTAAGTTTAAAGGTGGTCAGTCACTGGGAAAAATCAGTGGTGTCAGTATCGGAGTGCTGTTGTTTACGGTGGCAATCGCAGGCCTGATCGGCGTAGGCGTTTCACTGCTGTTTGGTCTGTCAGCAGAAGGGCTGACAGCAGGAGCCAGAGAGCTGGCCCGTGCCGAGATGCTGACTGACCGCCTGGGAACTGCCGAGCAGTTGTCTATTGCATCCATGTTGGTTGATGCGATTCCTGCTAATCCGTTCCAGGATATGGCCGGTTTGCGTTCTACTTCTATTATCTCTGTGGTTATTTTCTCGGCTTTCATTGGTCTTGCAGGGCTGGGAATTCATAAGAAAAAACCAGAGCAGGGTGAGTTGTTCGACAAGGCGATGGAAGTTACACACTCTGTGGTCATGCGTATGGTGACCGTCGTACTTCGCCTGACGCCTTATGGTGTGCTGGCTCTGATGACAAAAGTCATGGCTACCAGTCATTTTGATGACATTCTGAACCTGATCAACTTTGTACTGGCTTCTTATATTGCATTGCTGTTGATGTTCGTTGTGCATCTGATTCTGATTGGCCTGATGGGCGGCAATCCGCTGACCTTCGTGAAAAAGGTAATTCCTGTGCTGAGTTTTGCTTTTACCTCTCGCAGTAGTGCCGGCACCATTCCTCTGACGGTTCAGACGCAAACCCAAAGCCTGGGAATACCAGAAGGTATTGCTAACTTTGCAGCTTCTTTTGGTGCAACGATTGGTCAAAATGGCTGTGCAGGTATTTACCCTGCCATGCTGGCAGTCATGATTGCACCCACCGTAGGCATCAACCCTATGGACATTTCTTTCATCTTTACACTGATTGCCACCATTGTGGTGGGTTCTTTTGGTGTGGCTGGCGTAGGCGGCGGGGCAACCTTTGCGGCGCTGATTGTGCTGTCTTCACTGAATCTGCCAGTGGCTCTGGCTGGTTTGCTGATCTCCATTGAGCCATTGATTGATATGGGCCGGACGGCATTGAATGTTAATGGTGCCATTACTTCAGGATTTGTCACCAGTCGTCTATTGGGTGAGACAGATATGGACACGTATAACTCATCTCAGGAACTGGAGATGGATCTGGAAGCGGTATCCTGACCCTTCTACCTTCTTACCATTCTTAATACAAAACATCCCGGCTGGTCCGGGATGTTTTGTATCTCTCTTCAACGTCATGGATAAGCAATAAGGAATTCGGACATGAATATCGTCATTATTGGCGCAGAAGCGGCAGGCATGAGCGCTGCGGCAAAAGCCCGCCGTACTGACCGTGAAGCCAGTATTGTAGTGCTGGAACAGAGTGAGATTGTTTCCTTTGGTGCTTGTGGCCTGCCCTATTTTGTGGGTGGTTATTTTGATGATGCCTCTTATATGGCAGAGCGCAGTGCTGATCAGTTTGTTCAGTCCGGTATTGACCTGAGGGTTCGTCACCGGGTTGAGCAGGTGGATGCAGAAACGAAAACACTTCGGGTTCGAAATCTTGAAAGTAATGAAATCTACACAGAATCTTATGACCGTTTGATGATCGCAACCGGCGCTTCTGCTATTCGTCCGCCCATTGCCAACCTTGATCTTGGTAATGTGTTTTTCCTGAAGACTCTGGCGGACGGTTTTGGGCTGAAAGAAGCGACACTGGCTGACAGTGTTCAGGATGTTGTTGTCGTGGGAGCTGGTTATATTGGTCTGGAAGTCGTTGAAGCCATGAAAGAACGTGGCAAGCGTGTCCGGCTGATTGAGCTGTCAGACCGGGTCGTGAAAGACAGTTTTGACCCGGAAATCAGCGAGCTGATTGCGGATGAAATTAAACGACAGGGTGTTGAACTGCATCTGGAAGAATCGGTCCTCTCCCTGCAGGGCGATGCCACTGTAACGGGGCTTGTCACGGATAAGGGGCAGTACAAAGCCGATCTGGTGGTGGTTTGTACCGGTGTACTGCCCAATACACAGTTTCTCAAAGATACGGGTATTAACAGGCTGTCTAATGGCGCTCTGGTGATTGACGAGCAGGCTCGTACCAGTCTCAAAGACATATACGCGGCGGGCGACTGTGCCACGGTGTATCATCGTGTTAAGCAGGAACAGGTCTTTATACCCCTGGCGACCACGGCGAACAAGCTGGGGCGGATGCTGGGTGAAAACCTGACGGGGGCGGAGAAAACATTTCCGGGAACCCTTGGGTCTGCGGCGGTTAAGGTGCTGGATATTGAAGCGGGCCGTACCGGCATTTCCGAGGCAGACGCTAAAGCTGCCGGTATGGATTATAAGGTCGTTGTTATTAACGACAAAAGCCATACCAATTATTATCCGGGTCAGTCAGATATCCGGGTCAAACTGATCTATGAGCGTGAGAGTAAAAAAATTCTGGGCGGACAACTGGTCGGCAGGCGTGGTGCTGTACTGCGTGTTGATGCATTGGCAGCAGCTATTTATTCCGGCATGACTACCGAAGAGCTGGGTATGCTGGATCTCTGTTATGCTCCGCCGTTTGCCCGCACCTGGGATGCGCTGAATGTTGCGGGGAATGTTGCTAAATAATGATTCCCGGATTCAGGTTGCTGGCAGTAGCCTGGAACAGGCAGAATACTCTGGTGTCTTACAAGTCACCTGCTGAATAACAAACCTGAATTCAAGTCATAAGTGCATAACCCATGACTTTTCTTGCATCTATTCCAGTTGACTCTTTAAATGCCTCATAAGGAGTCTTGTAGCCCAGGCACTTTCTTGGCCTGTTGTTCAGCTTATCCACTGCAATGATGACATCTTTTTCTGTCACGCCATTAAGCTCCATCGACTTGGGGAAATACTGCCTTAGCAAACCATTAGCATTCTCATTCTGGCCTCTTTCCCAAGAATGGTAGGGGGCAGCAAAGTAGCTGTCACATTTTAAAGCTTTGGCAATTGATTCATGCTGAACAAACTCCTTTCCATTGTCGTATGTTATTGTCTTTACAAACCTTTTCAGAGGCTTGAGTACGTCAATTATTCCCTGTTTAACCGCTTTTGCCTTCTTGCCTGGTAGAGGGACAGCAAGGCGAAGCTTGGTTTTTCGTTCATCTAATGTAGCGATGGCTCCTTTATGATTTTTACCTATTACAGTATCAGCTTCCCAGTCACCAACTCGCTCTCTGTTGTTGACCACTTCGGGGCGTTCTTCAATGCCAACCCGATTTGGTATACCGGTTCGGTTATGAGCTGAACCGTATCGCTTTCGATAAGTTTTTTTCTGGTGCCTCAAGTGCTTATAGAGCGAGCCTCCGCGCCGTTTATCATCCGCTACAAATTGATAAATCGTCTCATGATGCAGCTTGATTACACCGTCCTTTTCAAGCCTTCCAGCCACTTGTTCAGGACTCCAATCTGAACGGATATCGTTTGAAATACGTTGTTTAATGTCGTCTGTCAGCTTAATAGCTTTTGGCTTATCTTTGTGCCGCTGCCGAGCTGTGCGATTAGCCTGTTGGTGCCTGTACCCTCTTTGCCCTTTATTGCGGTTTACTTCTCGCGACACGGTAGGCTGTGAACGGCCAAGCTTTTTAGCAATTTTGTTTTGTGAAGTCCCATTTTTGAGTTCAGTTTCGATATAATATCTCTCTTCAGAGCTCAGGTGTGTATAGGCCATCCTTGGCTTCCTCTGTATGGTTTGGTTGCTTTACAGAATACCCCTGAGTTCTGATTCACTTCAAAGGTTCTGAAACAATCCTCTGGTTACAGAGGTTATGCACTTATGATACGAATTCAGGAAATAACAAATAACAATGTCAAAAGTTACACTGGAACAGTGGCGTATGCTTCACGCTGTTGTTGAATATGGAGGTTTTGCCCAGGCTTCCAGCGCTCTGCATAAAAGTCAGTCGACGATCAGCTATGCCGTTAATAAGTTGCAGGATCAGCTGGGTGTGCGGATTCTTGAGGTGCGTGGGCGCAAGGCAGAACTGACAGAGGCGGGCAAGGTTATGCTGCGTCGTTCTCAGGTTTTGCTGAAGGAATGCGATGCTCTGGAAAAAATTGCAGGCAGTCTGTCGATGGGGTGGGAAGGCGAGCTGACGCTGGCGGTTGAGGTGTTATTTCCCGATACGATTCTGATGGATATTCTGGAAGATTTTTCGCAGGTATCACGCAGTACCCGCCTGGAGCTGGTGGAATCGGTGTTATCAGGAACCACTGAACGGTTGGTTTCTGGTCAGGCTGACCTGGTGATTACCGGTGTGCTGCCTTCCGGGTTTCTGGGCGAGAAACTGCTTTCTATAAGATTTTTGCCCGTTGCCCGTTTTGATCACCCCCTGTTTCAATCCGGCAAAACCATTACTGAAAAGGAATTAAAACAACAGCGACAGATTGTTGTTCGCGATTCCGGAATTAAACGCAGTAGCAGTGCTGGCTGGCTGGGTACTGAAGAACGCTGGACCGTGAGTAATATGACGACAGTGGTCCGGTTGCTGGAGCAGGGGCTGGGGTTTGCCTGGCTGCCTGAACACTATATTGAAGCGCAGCTGGAAGCCGGAACCATTAACGTATTACCCATGGATTCAAAGGGAATAAGGGTAGTGCCTCTGTATATGGTCTTTCCTGATGATGACAACACCGGTCCTGCCACTCAGGCGCTGGCAGAAATTGTCAGAAAACATTGTCGTTAATTTGAGAGGTCGTTAATTTGAGGAAGGGGTTAATCATGGATCGTAAGGCACTGAGGTCAGCGTTAAGAGATCGTCGTCGGGCGTTATCAGGGCTTCAGCAAGAGCAGGCAGCGGCTGGCGTGCTGAAACAGCTAAAACAGTTACCTGAATTCAGCAAAAGCCGGAAGCTTGCTGTGTACCTTGCCAATGACGGTGAAATCAGTCCCGAATGCATTGTGCAATATGCCTGGCATGAAGGCAAAAGCTGTTATCTGCCAGTACTGGATAATAATGATAAGACCCAAATGTATTTTCAGCGATATACCCCGGAGACGGTTCTGTTGCCTAATCGCTTTAATATTCCGGAACCCGTACTGGATTTGTCGTTGTGTATTCCGGCCACTGAACTGGATCTGGTATTGATGCCTCTAACCGGTTTTGATGAGTCGGGTGGACGTCTGGGGATGGGTGGTGGTTTTTATGATCGGGCCTTTGCCTTTGTCAAAACATCCGATAAGCCGGTTTTAGTCGGGCTGGCTCATGAATGTCAGAAAGTAGAATCGATTCCGGTGGCGGAATGGGATGTGCCAATGTCAGGCATAGTCACTGAGGGCAAAGCCTATAATGTGTTGAAGAAATTTTCTGATTAAAAACGGGGGACAACCCGGAGATTCTAAAGTGTCAGTAATTAATGGCAGTTTATTTGACGGCATCGTCCAGTTTCATGACCCTGAAAGTCAGGCAAAAACTGCTGTGATTGTAATAGACGAAAAGGATTGCCCGTGTATATCTGAAACATTCAGTAATTGTGTAGCCAGACAAAAAAGTCAGCAGTGTGTGCTACGTTTTTGTAAGGGTTTAGGTTGCCAAATCATTGTTGTACATGAATGCATAGAGCGCAGAGCCAAACATATCTATAACATTATTGGAGAACCAGATTTTTCATGTACAAAAGAGGATGATGGTGTACTTTCTTCCAGCACCAAGCCTCCTCTGATGAAGCATCTGGTACTCAATAACATAACCAGCCTTGTAATAATGGGATCGTATAGTTCTTTCTGTGTTAGAGAGACATTGATAGGCGGCTATGACGAGGAGCGGGTTTACCCGGGTTTACTGGATAAACAAATAACAGTACTTTCGTCTCCATCACTGATAGGCCCTTACTTGCCAGAAGCCTACGCACTGAAGCCAAAATTTAGTTCACCAGCGACTTCATATGAATTCTTTAAGCCCTTATTTAAAGGCAAATTGACCTGGCCTGTCTTTACTTTGCACCCTGGAATGAGGTTCTATACAAAAGTAACTCGGGTTTAAAGTCACAGCAGCCCCCTGCCACCCTCGTATTGTGACTGGAAATTGTCAACTTTTTATGTCAAGGGCTGGAGCCTTAAGTCAGTGCCATTGCCTTTGAATGCTTTACGTTTTCTGTCGTATCTTCAGCTGGGCGAACATCGACGTCTAATACTTGTGGCAGTCTCTCTTGCTTATCGCCCACCCGGAATATAATTATCCATGTAGTACTGCTGGCATTCAGGCCAGTTCAGATTCCCGCAAGTGCGACTATAAACTGCTGTTCTGAAGTCTTTGCCCGCATTCTCAGCAAGATGCACATAGTACAGCCCACACTGTCCGATATCATCAACGCCGCCACAAACTGATTGATACAAATAAGCTCTGATTCTTTCATTCTGATGAAGTAAGTAGCCAAAGGATGAGACCAGGAGAGTAGCGGTTACCTTATAGAGGGAGGTGAAGTGCCGGAATCGATTATTGCTATAACGCTCCCATTTATCTTTAACGGATTCTTCTGGAAGACCTTCTTTCAGCTTTGGGGTAACCCGGCTTTTCACAGGCTTTTCATCAGATAACCCCATACTTCTGAAATCGCCAGCTCGCGTATCGTAGCAAGTAGCAGGGCATTCATTGCTGCTGCAACTAGCAGGGCTTATTGGTGTTCCTGCAACCAGTGCAGGCTCTTCCTGAACAGACACGTTCAGCGGTTGCAAGGGCAATAACCCGTATTCGGGAGATACAACAAATCGGAATGATGCAGCATTCAGCATATCTTCCACCGATTGCTGAGAGAGTTCTCTGTAATACCGAATAGTTATTTCGAACTCTGGGATGTTGACAATTCCTGCGTCCAGAGAGTTCACGGGGTTCACGTAGCCCATGGATACTAACCTGACCCCGGAAGGGTCACTGCCATCAAGCACCAAAGTAGATTCAGCTGATGCCATTGACAGAAGAATGGCAACTTCAAGGCTTTCAAATTGATCCATATCCAGCCTGAGATCATTGATCAGCTCAATAGGGAGGCGGGCGACTTGTTCTGCATTTTGTCTAATGGGTTCTAAGGTATTTATCGCCGTTAGAAGGATGCTGTGATATCCATGATTCGAAATACGCTCCAAACTTGCTATCAGTTGCTCTCTCTGAAGTGCAAACTTCATCATAAGCTGTTTCACCAGCATGTCACTCACCGCTGCTGCCTGAGCATGAGGGCTATCCCACGACTGTGGGTCAATGTCTTGAAACCGGGAAATAACAGGCGGTTGTTCAGGAAGTCGAAGCATGAGTAACGTCATCAAGCGTGCACCATGAATCTCTATGCTGTCATGCTCCCTGTCATAGATTTGCATTGAGCGTACAATCGAGGAGGAATGGCAGAACCTGCCATCTTCCAGCGGTTTGCACTTAACCACTTTGTAATCCAGTGATTCGAGAATTTCTTGTAACTGTTCAGGTATAGCCGCTTCGTCGCCCTTGCCAGCTATTGCTACTCCAGCCCGACACACCAGAAAGGTTATTAACAGCGAGCGCACAAATAAACGTTTAAAGGTATCAGGCTCTCTCATCTCTCCACCACTGTTGTTTCTATTTATTTCGCAGCAAGGCTTTGGGGAATAAGCTCCAAAGCCCTATCACTTATAGACCATCTGAAAAGACTATGTACGAGAAAAAGTTTTTAGATAGTTTCTAAGTGAGAACTTTTCAGGGAGGATTCCTCTAGAGCTATTGGAGTAGACAAAGACAATGATCCGGAAGTGCATGAACCCAATAGAGATGTACTAAACGGGACGCAAAGAGCGCCCGGACGTTGCGTAAAAGTCATAGTGCCAGCAGCCCGGGGCGATCTCATTTGGAGCCAATGGCACTAACATTTTGCGCTTTTTTTTTGCAACTAATAATACCCATTCTGCCATCACCCCCTGCACATAAACATTAAGCTTGCCGTTCCCTGGCAGCCTTGCATATCAATGCCTAAATCAGTGAGGCGGTTGCGGCGGTAGTCGCTACAGCCAGAACAAACACTGTCAGCAATACAGAGATAGGGTCGCGGGTTTTTCTTACCATTATTATTACTCTCTCCGGTTTTTGTCAGGCAACTCCCCTGTGGATAGTGAATTTAGCCCGATAGTCAGCAACGATCAGCGGTAGAAAAAATAGGATTCTCTCCGTTAGTTTTTGTTGCTTTGTATTAAGTTTCCAGTGAAATCTGTCACAAAACATTAACCTCTGCAAGTAAACAGTCTTTGTCGCGCATAATTAATTAACTTAATTATGAGTTCAGTCAATATTTGTGCTTAATCCTGGAAAAAAATGGATAGATATTCAAAAAAGTCTCTGTTTTTTCAGTTTTTCTCGCAGGCTGCATTGAGTCTGCGAGGGTCGTTCTTATCAGCTGCTAAGACTTTGACGAAGCGCCGCAAGGGCATTGTTACCGGTCAGTTTTTTCTGTTCCTCAGTGGCTTTTTCACCAAATCCTGAATAGGTCAGGTCTTCCTGGGGTAGTTCATCAAGGAAGCGGCTGGGTGTTGTATCAATGACCTCGCCGAACTGTTTGCGTTGCCCTGCCAGGGTCATGGTCAGAGATTTTCTGGCGCGGGTAATGCCGACGTAAGTCAGACGACGTTCTTCCTCTATGTTGTCCTCTTCAATACTGGTTCGGTGTGGCAGCAGGTCTTCTTCCATGCCCATCATAAAGACATGTGGGTATTCAAGGCCTTTGGAGGCGTGCAGGGTAAGCAGTTGTACTCGGTCTGCGTCGTCTTCTTCTTCCTGACGCTCCATCATATCCCGAAGAATCAGGCGACTGATTGCGTCTTCCAGGGTAGCGTCTTCATCGCCCCGTTCAAGAGACTGCTGCAAAGAGTCGATCAGGAACCAGACATTGGCCATGCGCTTCTCTGCACCGGCCGGGGTAGCTGTTGTCTGCATCAGCCAGTTTTCATAGCCACAGTCGTCGATCATTTCCCGAACGGCTTTGAGTGGATCTTCCTCTGTCTGTGACAGTCTGGAAATAGTATCCATCCACTCAGTGAAATCCCTGAGTTTTTTCACATACTTTGGGGAAATCGCTTCCTGTAAACCCATTTCCTGACAGGCTGCGTACAGGCTTAACTGGTGTTCACTGGCATAATTACCCAGTTTTTCCAGCGTAGATGGGCCAATCTCACGACGGGGAACATTGACGACGCGCAGGAAAGCGTTGTCATCGTCCTGATTCACCAGAAGGCGCAGGTAAGCCATGATATCTTTGACCTCAGCCCGGGAGAAAAACGACGTGCCGCCATTAATATGGTAAGGGATCTGATGCTGTTGCAGTTTCATTTCCAGCAGGCGGGACTGAAAGTTACCCCGGTACAGCACCGCATAGTCACGGTAGTTGGTATCGTGTCTGAGCTTCTGGGTAAGGATTTCTGTAGCAATGCGTTCGCACTCGGCGTCGTCACTTTTGCAGCGGATCACCCGAATAATGTCGCCCATACCGAGTTCACTCCACAGGGTTTTTTCAAACACATGGGGGTTGTTGGCGATCAGGGTATTGGCGGCTTTAAGAATACGACTGGTGGACCGGTAATTCTGTTCCAGCTTGATGACCCTCAGGCTTGGGTAGTCATCTTTCAACAGCGCCAGATTTTCCGGGCGGGCGCCACGCCAGGCGTAGATTGACTGGTCATCGTCGCCTACTACCGTGAGCTTGCCACGAGTACCGACCAGAGCGCTGATCAGTTCATACTGGGCTCCGTTGGTATCCTGGTATTCGTCTACCAGAACGTAATGTACTTTGTTCTGCCAGCGTTCAAGAATCTCCGGATGGTGCCGGAACAGCATAACGGGTTGCAGAATCAGGTCATCAAAATCAACGGCGTTGTAGGCTTTAAGGGTTCGGTTGTAGTGCTCATAAACCCGCGCTGCCAGTTGTTCATGCGGCTGTCGCGCGGTTTGCATCGCTTCTGCTGGCAGCACCAGGTCGTTTTTCCAGTTGGAAATCGTGTGCTGCACACTGTCGACACTGTCTTCATCGGCACCCATTTCCCGCTGCATCAGTTCGCCAATCAGTGCGTGGGCATCCTGCGCATCAAAAATGGAAAAGCCGGGCTTGTAACCCAGCGCCCTGTATTCACGACGAATCAGGTTCAGTCCCAGGTTGTGGAAGGTTGAAACGGTCAGGCCATGTGATTTGCGTCCCTGAACCAGTTTTCCGACACGCTCTTTCATCTCCCGTGCCGCCTTGTTGGTAAAGGTGACGGCAATAATATTACGGGCATTGATGCCACAGGTTTCGATCAGATAGGCAATTTTGGTGGTAATAACACTGGTTTTACCACTGCCTGCGCCTGCCAGAACCAGTAAGGGTGTATCAATGTATTTGACGGCTTTAGCTTGTCGGTCGTTAAGTTTATGCACTGGCGGAACAATTATTAATGTGGGTAAATAATCGATTATACCAGTTATATCGCAGGTAGATGCTATTCAGAACACTTCTGATTCTAATGCCCCTGAGTTTATCTCCACTGATCTGATTTTCTGCTAAACCTGATTCGTACTTTGTACCCGAGGTTGTTATGAAAATCAGAACGTTTACTGTTATTTCTGCTGCGGTGGTTTCTCTGACCCTGACAGCGTCTTCTGCAGAAGCCTTTCCGATTCCCGGCAGCTATGCCCCTTTGTTTGAAGCACCGGCAGTGGTGCCGCAACAGGGTAACCCTGCTGGCAAGCTGGTGGAAACATTCAGTCTCTCCAGTTTGATTGGCAAAGGTCGGATTATGTTGCTGACCTATCCGAAAAACTGCACCTTTATCTGCCCCACTGAACTGATTGCCCTGAAAAACCGTATTGACGACTTTCACGAACTTGGTTACGAGGTACTGGTGCTGTCTACAGACGAAGCCTATCTGAATAAAGATAAAGAGGCTTCACATCAGGCGTGGCGTATGAGGTCGGACAAACCCGCTGCGGGTGACAGGAATACGCCGATTGGTATTGGTGATGCGGACTTTATCATGGTGTCTGATGCCGATCACAAGATTATTCGAAACTATGGTGTCGAAGGCGAGGACGGTCTGGCACTGCGGGCTACATTCTTTATCGACAGGCAGGGTAAGGTTCAGATTTCAGAAGTGCAGATGAACAGCATAGGGCGGGATGTTGACGAACTTTACCGGAAAGCGGCAGCACTGAAATTTGTAGAGGAAAACGAAGGCATGCTGGTGCCACAGGGTTGGAAGCCCGGTGATGGAGGAATGGAACACAGTCATAAAGACGTTCGAAACCAGATTAAGAAACAAAAATAAAGACGGCTGTTCGGGCTGTTGAGTGGCATTCAATAGCCCTTATGCTCCAGCTTTGTTAGTCTTGCAGACCGTAGAAACATTAATAATTTAATCAAACACAAGGAAGGTGGGAAGTTGGCTGTACACTCCAGACAACCGGGATTTCTTCATGCGTTGCTGACCTTTGGCCTTATTGTTATTACGATCGGCACTGGCCTTTTTATATTACAGACCAGCCTGCACAGTCTTATGCTGCTGTGCCTGCTAATTGCAGGCGTGAGCGCCCGGAGGTTGGGCGCAGATTACCACACCATAAAAAGTGCCATGAATGACGGTATCCATAGTGCATTATCCGCCATTTATATTTTCATTCTGATCGGAGTCATTATCGCTGCCTTTATTGAGAGCGGTACGCTGGCCACTCTGCTTTATTACGGTATTCGTCTGATTGAACCAGCCATCTTTCTACCGGCAGGGCTGTTGTTCTGTACCATCATGTCTCTGGCGACCGGTACCAGCTGGGGAACCGTTGGCACGGCAGGTGTGGTGCTGATGAGCATTGGTGAGTCCATGGGTTTTCCAGTGGCGGTTGTGGCAGGCATGATCATTTCCGGTGCCAGTTTTGGCGATAAAATGTCGCCGGTTTCAGACACCACAAACCTCTCGGCTATGACATCCAGAACCGATCTGTACGCTCATATAAAAAGCATGAGTTATACGAGTGGCCCCGTCTATTTAATCGTGCTGGCACTGTTTACGTTTTATGGGTTGAACTACAGCGAGAGCGTATTGCCTGCTGAACACCTGGACTCTTTATCCGACGGTTTGCGTTCAACGTTCAATATCAGTCTGTGGGCTCTATTGCCATTGTTAGCCATGCTGATACTTAGTACACGTCGAGTGTCTGCTGAACTGGCAATGGCCGGATCTGCCATCGTGGCGGTTCTGCTGGCTCTGGTTTTGCAAGGGCAGGAATTTGGCGTGGTGCTGAACAGTTTGTTCTATGGCGGCAGTGTCCGTTCCGAAGTGGCGGAGCTGGATTCATTGCTGGGGCGGGGGGGCATCTCATCCATGATGTGGACGTTGTCGCTATCCCTTATGGCACTGGCATTAGGCGGTATTCTGGATCGCTTTGGTTTTCTCAGAGTGCTGATTGTCGGCATTCTGTCCCGGGTAAAGCGTGCTGCCACACTGGTAGCAACCACCATTATCACCAGCCTGTTTGGCAATATGGGGATGGGTGAAGCGTACATGACGATTATTCTGGGTGGACAATTGTTTGGCGATGCCTACGATGAAAAAGGTTTAGACCGTTGTGTGATGAGTCGCTCACTGGAAGAAGGTGCAACGCTGACGACCGCATTAATTCCCTGGACGACAGGTGGAGCCTTCTTTGCCTCAACACTGGGTGTATCGGTTCTGGAGTATGCGCCATGGGCATTGCTTAACTGGATGAACCCTTTGTTTTCCATTGCACTGGCTTACAGTGGCTTTGCGTTGTTCCGAACCGGGAGGTAGTTGCGGCAGGGTTTGGCTTCTCTTGAACTATATTCTATAAGCCTGTCGAACTTAAGTTCGACAGGCTTTCGGAGTTCAGAAGGCAAGCTGGTAACGTTACGAATGTTGGATTTAGCCTTTCTCAGACTGCGGCCATTTGATGCGGTGCGGACAACAGGCTTCATTGTGCAATTAGACGGCGAAGAGTACTTCCTGTCAGGCAGGTGCAATGTTACCGGTATGCCATTCATTAACAATGATCGTATTGTAATACTTAATGTACGCTTAACCGATGCAGGCGAAGACTGGTACTGTGGATACAAATATAATGATGTAAAGTCGCTGTTCGTTCCCTTTGGACAGCCTGACGGTACACTTATTCTGACTTTCCCGATGAGTGGTTGTGCGCTTGAAGTAAGGCGTGAGGAAGAGGGAAACCGCATCTACCACGACGACAGGGGTGCTTGCATGCCACAGTCTGCACCTGGAGTAAAAGTACTAAGGGTGGATGCCTGTCATTATATGGATTGGCACAGCAGACATATTGAACGCGTGGCACGAGTAGCCTTTAAAACAATATTAGCCAGTGGGTCGTCTGGTGGTTGCGACTTTCAACACACCATAATATGCGTTAAACAAGGGCATTATTGGAAAGTTTATAACAACGCTTCCAGTAGTTTTTATAAACTGGATCCTTATACATTAGAAAAAACAGGCGAGGACTATTATCAGGCAAAAGACTATATACAATACGAGTTAGGATGCTTTCCTGATTGATCTGTTTACAGCCACCTTTTCGCCTGCCAGAGTGCTGTGGGCGCGGTACAGATTCTCCAGGCCAGAGCCGCAGAGAGTGGATTCCCAGTAAATATTTTCCATTGCCCTGGCATACAGTGGCTTTGCATTGTTCCTAACCGGGAGGTAGTTGCGGCAGGGTTTGGCTTCTCTTGAGCTATATTCTATAAGCCTGTCGAACTTAAGTTCGACAGGCTCCCGGAGTTCAGAAGGTAAGCTGGTAACGTTACTAATGGTGGATTTAGCCTTTCTCAGACTGCGGCCATTTGATACGGTGCGGACAACAGGCTTCATTGTGCAATTAGACGACGAAGAGTACTTCCTGTCAGGCAGGTGCAATGTTACCGGTATGCCATTCATTAACAATGACCGTATTGTGATGCTTAATGTACGCTTAACAGATGCAGGAAAGGACTGGTACTGTGGATACGAACAGAATGATGCAAACTCGCTGTTCGTTCCCTTTGGAGAGCCTGACGGTACACTTATTCTGACTTTCCCGATGAACGGTTGTGCGCTTGAGATAAGGCGTGAGGAAGAGGGAAACCGCATCTACCATGACGACGATGGTACTTGCATGCCACAGTCTGCACCTGGAATAAAAGTACTACGGTTGGATGCCTGTCATTATATGGATTGGCACAGCAGGCATATTTTACGTACGGAACGAATAGCCTTGAGAACAGTATTAGCCAGTGGACCTGGTGGTTTCGACTTTCAACATACAATCATCTGCGTTAAGCAAGGGCATTATTGGAAAGTTTATAACAACGCTGCCAGTTATTTTTATAAAGTAGACCCTTGGTCATCAGAAAAAATAAACGAAGACTATTATCAGGCAAAAGACTATATACAATACGAGTTGGGATGCTTTCCTGATTGATCTGCTTGTTGAGTGGTCTGTTTATTGAGTAATAGCATCAGGCTGGGTTGACTACCAACCCAGCGGATAAAGAGATTAGACCAGGGGGTTATGCAGAGCAGCACTGGCACCGATCAGTCCGGGGTTGTCAGCCACCACCAGATACGTTGGTATCTGTTGCAGGTAATCCACCATTTTAACGTTGGTTTCAAACGCTTCCCGGAATTTTGATTCAGCAAAGAACTCCGGGAAGCGGGGAATAATGCCACCGACGATATAAACGCCACCACGAGCCCCCAGCGTCAGAGCCGCATTGCTGGCGGCTCGACCGAGCAGTTCGCAGAAATGTTCAAGGGCTTGTTCTGCCACCTTTTCGCCTGCCAGTGCCTGCTGAGTGATTTCAAAGTCTTTGAGTCTGTTGTTTTCGCCTGCCAGAGCGCTGTGGGCGCGGTACAGATTCTCCAGGCCAGAGCCGCAGAGAATGGATTCCCAGTAAATAAAGTCTGATGTTTTGTGCAGTTCTTTAAGAACCGCAATATCCAGATCACTCACCGCAGACAGGGCAGCATGGCCACCTTCTCCCGGCAGTGGCAGCCAGTGTTCACCAACTTCTTTCAGTCCTGCTACCCCCAGGCCGGTGCCAGGGCCGATAATCAGGCGGGCAGCATGTTCCAGGCCTTCGCCCCGACCCACCTTGATCAGTTCACTGTCTTTAAGGGCAGGCAATGCAAGCGCCTGTGCCGTGAAATCGTTAATGACCTTGAAAGACTCAAGCCTCAGCTTGTCCTGCATGGACTTGCAGTTAAACGCCCAGTGGTTGTTGGTCATGCTGATGTTTTCACTGACCGGACACGCCATTGCAAGACAGGCTTCGTCTACCGTTGTGTTTTGTGCTTCAAGGTAAGCATTAAAGGCTGCATCAAGATTTTCATAATCGTCACAGGTCAGAATCTGTACACTTTTTGAATCCAGCACATCGTTATGGCTAAGGGCAAACCGTGCATTAGTGCCGCCAATATCTGCGACCAGGGCGGAATCTTTCATAATACTTCACTTATCGGTATAAGAAATTAGTGGTAATAAATGCGAAGCGGCAAGTTTATGTGAAATTCCGAATGAATTGCAGCCGCTATTTGGGAAATCGGCTAAAAGAACTCAATAGTCGTATATTTTTTGGAAATTATACTTATAATGGCTGTGTTTCGGGAGTTGGATCTTTTGTTCCCGGCGACACCTGACTGAAACACAGACAGGTCAGGTACAAATAATAATTCTAAGAAACAGGAAGCCGTTATGAATAATAAATGTCTACTTAAGAAAACCCTGCTTGCGACCACGATTGCCTTCGCTTCACAACACGCAGCGGCTGCTGGTTTTCAGTTAGTTGAACATTCTGCCACGGGTTTAGGCCGGGCTTTTGCCGGGGAAGGTGCCATTGCTGACAATGCCGCTGTGGGGGCAAGAAACCCTGCTGCGATGGCAATGTTTGACAGGGCTGCATTCTCTGGCGGTCTTACTTATATTAATCCGAGTGTGGATGCAGAAGTTCATGGTGCAACCTATGGCGATACAGGTAAAGCCAAAGATATTGCTCCGGACGCATGGGTGCCAAATATGCACTATATCCACCCAATTAATGAACAGTTTGCTGTGGGTACATCGGTTTTCTCAAACTTTGGTTTGTCAACGGAATACCCAAAGAATGTTGGTTCTCTAGGCGGTGGTAATACCGATCTTATGACGGTGAACTGGGCAGTAAACGGCTCTTATCGTATTAATGAACAATTTAGTGTCGGTGCTGGTTTGAATGTTTTGTACGCCGATGCTGAGCTGAATCGCTATATTCCCCCAAAAGTTCCGGGTATCGGAGGACGTCGTGCTATCAAAATGGAAGGGGATGGTTATGGCTATGGATGGAACGTTGGCGCGATCTGGGAAATAGACCAGAATAACCGGATTGCTTTGACGTATCGCTCAAGCATTGACACAACCCTTGAAGGCAAGGGTGATTTCCTCGGAGAGGGATTAACCAATACATCAGCCGAACTGGATATTGAATTTCCGGATCTCTGGGAATTGTCTGGTTACCACAGAGTGGCTCCGAAATGGGCAGTCTCATACAGTGTTCTCCGTACGGGCTGGAGTAGCTTCAAAGAGCTGAAAGCAACTTCCTCTTCATGCAAGGTTGGAAACGGTGTCTGTTTCGAGAAAGAAGAAAACTGGAAAGATGCATGGAGATATTCAGCAGGTGTCACCCATTACCTGAACAACCAGTGGACGCTCCGGGCAGGTGTCGCAATTGACCACAGTCCAGTGAAAAGAGATGACAGAACGCTCAGCATTCCAGACAGTGACCGTTTCTGGTATTCCATTGGTGCAACCTACGCCATTCAGGAAAACATGACCATTGACGCAGGCTTTGCTTATCTGGATGGTGACCAGAAAAAAGGACAGGAAGTTGAAAGTACTGGGTTTGGTAATGTTGAGTATGAATTTGAAGCAGGTGGCGACGCCTACATCTTCGGTATGCAGTTCAGCTACTGGTTCTAAGACAGAAAATATCTGCTTCGCTGCGTAGGTTAGGACGAACGAAGAGACTCCCAACACGGTGAATAACATTGAGCTCCCGTGTTGGGAATTACCCAAGGGCATAAACGCGTTCCGCTCGTCCCAACCTACATCGCTATACGTACAAGCCGCGTAAAAAAATATTGTGGTTTTTTCTTTTGACGATCATACGACCAGTTAAGGGTATATTTAGGAAAAAAGAACAATATCCATTTATATTTTTTTTAATTACTCTTTTTGCAGAAAAAAACTCTGAAATTTCTTACTTTTCACAGGGTTGTGTTGTCTGAGGCTCATCTATAAAGTGCGCGTATTATTAATAAATTTCATATTGCGCGAACATTTTCTGTTCTGGGAGCCAGGCATTTAATGGGTAGTAATCTAGCCCCCCGTATACTTCTTGCTTTGCTTATTGGCCTTATATTTGGTGGCCTGGTGCAGGCGTTTGCAGCACCGGAAGGTTTTTTGCAGACGTATCTGATTGAAAACACCTTCGGTACCGCTGGCTCCCTGTTTGTTGCCATGATCAAGCTGGTGGTTATGCCGCTGATTTTTATTTCCATTGTGAATGCCGTCTGTACACTGGAAGACATCAGCCAGTTTGGTCGTCTGGGAGTGAAAACCTTTGGGCTTTACCTGATCAATACGGTGATTGCTATTGCTGCTGCTATTTTCCTGGCCACTCTTCTTCAGCCCGGGTTAGGCGCAGATCTGGGAATGGCTGATGCCTCTGTCGGCCTCAGTCTGAGGGAGCCGCCATCACTGCTGGCAATGGTTATTGGTATTGTTCCGGCGAATCCTTTCCAGGCCTTTGCGGAAGGTAATATTTTGCAAATCCTGTTCATGGCGATTATTACTGGTGTGGCTATCAAGAAGCTGGAAAATCACGACACACACAGTGCCAGTAAAGCCTTTGCCGTTGCCAACAATGTGATGATGAAGCTGATCACCATGATTATGTCTCTGGCTCCGTGGGGGGTATTTTTCCTGACAGCACAGATGGCGGCAACCCTGGATATGGCCAGCATTCTGAGCGTTATGTCTTACGTAGGAACCGGCCTGCTGGTGATTGTGTTCTGGCTGTTTGTGTTTTACCCGCTGGTGGTGGGGGCTATTACCCGTCGCAGCCCGGTGGAGTTTATTCGCCAGACCCGTGAACAGATGATGTTTGCACTGTCTACTGCCAGTTCCAATGCCACTATTCCAGTCACTCTGCGCACTCTGACTGACAAGCTGAACGTCTCAAGTCGTGTAGCTGGATTCTCTGTGCCACTGGGTGCCACCATGAACATGTCCGGTGCGGCCATCTACATGGTGGTGGCGACCATCTTTGTTGCCAATGCTTACGGTCTGACACTGGGCGGTGCTGAACTGGTCACTCTGGGCTTTACCACTTTCCTGCTGGCTATTGCTACGGGAGGAATTCCCGGCGGAGCGATTGTGACTATTGGTGTACTGTTGCATACCCTGGGTCTGCCGGTAGAAGCAATGGGTATCATTATTGCCGTTGACCGGATTCTGGACGCTGCCTGCACTGTGGTTAATGTAGTCGGCGACACGGCCGTCAGCACTATTGTTGCCCATACCGAAGTATGTCATGAAGCCGGAGGTTCTGAGGAAAGCTATGGCTCAGCCAACTCAGCATTTGCCTGATTGATACGAAAGAAATTATTAACTCATGCTCCTTTCTAAAGCGCCCTTCGGGGCGTTTTTTTTGTGCGCTGTTCCGGGGGATAAGCAGGAAGGTCCCGGTTGTTGTCGCTAAGCTTCATCTACGTCGGTATTGTCTGTTCTGGAGCCAGATACTATGGATAATCGCCTTGCCTCTCATATTCTAATTGCGCTGATTATCGGCCTTGTTTTTGGCGGTGTTGTGCAGGCGTTTGCAGCTCCGGATGGCTTCCTGCAGACAGTGGTGATTACAAACACTTTTGGAACCGGTGGTACCCTGTTTGTCGCCATGATCAAGCTGGTGGTGATGCCCCTGATCTTCATTTCTATTGTCAATGCGGTCTGCACACTGGAAGACATCGGTCAGTTTGGTCGTCTGGGGGTATTAACCTTTGGGCTTTATCTGGTGAATACCGTTGTTGCTATTGTGGCTGCTATCTTTGTTGCCAGCCTGTGGCGGCCGGGGTTGGGGGCAGATCTGGGACTGGCTGATCCTTCTGTCACTCTTAGCCTTGAAGAGCCGCCCTCGTTGCTGGCGATGGTCGTTAATATTGTTCCTGTGAACCCTTTTCAGGCGTTTGCAGAAGGGGATATTCTGCAAATTCTGTTTATGGCCCTGATTACCGGTGTGGCTATTAAAAAGCTGGACAAACCGGACTCTGTAAGAGCCAGTAACGCGTTTGCTGTCGCCAATAATGTGATGATGAAGCTGGTCACTATGGTCATGTCACTGGCTCCCTGGGGGGTCTTTTTTTTGACTGCCAAGCTGGCAGCTACCCTGGATATGAATAGCATTCTGAGCGTGCTGTCTTATGTGGGAACCGCTTTGCTGGTGATTTTGTTCTGGCTGTTTGTTTTTTATCCGCTGGTGGTTTTTCTCACTACCGGTCGCAATCCACTGGATTTTATCCGAAAAACCCGTGAACAGATGATATTCGCCCTGTCCACTGCCAGCTCTAATGCCACGATTCCGGTGACTCTGCGCACACTGACTGACAAGCTGAACGTCTCTAGTCGTATTGCCGGATTCTCTGTGCCGCTTGGCGCCACCATGAATATGTCGGGTGCGGCGATCTATATGGTGGTTGCTTGTATCTTTGTTGCTGATGCTTACGGGTTGACTCTGAACAGGGTTGAACTGATTGACCTGGGGTTTACTGCTCTGTTGCTGGCTATTGCTACGGGTGGAATTCCCGGAGGCGCGATTGTGACCATTGGTGTACTGCTGAATACTTTGGGGCTGCCATTGGAAGCAATGGGTATCATTATTGCCGTTGACCGGATTCTGGACCCCGCCTGCACCGTGGTTAACGTTACAGGCGATACGGTGGTTTGCACTATTGTTTCTCACAGAATCACGTTATGAAAAAACCGCGTAATACCTCCTGCGACAGCCTCCTCAGGTGGGGGAGGATGTCAATTTTGCTGCAATGGCTTTGGCTGATCGCAGCGCAGACTCCTGGCTGTCAAACCAGTTGGTCCAGCCGCCTGCATAGAAAATGCCATATTTCCCCTGCCAGATCAGGAAAGGCCCAGGATTTAACAAGGTTTGTTAATTATCAGACAACCGGCTCCAGACTGGTAATAAATTCAGTCATTGAACCGGCTATCTTCCGGTGAGGCTTTTTGCCCACCTTTTCAGCCCAGATTTCACCAGTACTGTTGACCACAGACAGAATGACATCATCAATATCCGTCACAGCAAAAAATACCGTTTCCTGCTGCCTGAGTTGGCGCTTCATCCATACATGCCCCAGCATATTTTCCTGCAGTCGTTCAAAGTCTTCCGGGCTCCAGGGAAACAACAGCTCCAGCTTCCCGTCTGAAGCTTGTGCGGCAAGGTTGGCACAAAAGAAACTGCCAAAATACGTTTTGATATCCGGATGAAGCTCCAGTTCAAGAGCCTGTTCAATATTGGCAAAATCCAATGGAGGTTCGCAGGGAACCGGCTGCCAATGTGCGGTTTCACCATTTTTGACTTCACCCTGCTCACAGGGAGAAGGCCAGTCACTGTCGTGTTCTACAGTGGGTGGTTGATGGTGTTGCTGTTGGTACGATTGAAAATGTCGGCGATGAAATTGCTGTAAAGCACTGATCAGGTCGGAACGACTCGCATTCATTGGCAGTGAGAACCTTTAAAAAATAGTAAAAATAATGGTAACAAGAGGGGAAGTCTTTACGACACCAGTCTGTAGCACTCAGCTGACTTAATGCCCTTTTGCTAAGCTTATCCGTCGCTTTCAAACCATTTTCCCATGAGCGAATTATGCAGTACATAAAGAGATTAGTTGGTGTTTTTTTTTAACATGTCTACTTTTTTCCGAGGCATCTGTTTCTTCTGATAATAATGTCTGCAACAGGTTGTCGGATGATGATAAGCAACCCTGTCTCGATTTTATCAAAAAATATCCGGGAGACTACCAGACAGAGGAGCTGAAAAAAGATAGCGAAATTTACCTATATAATAAAAGTAACACTATTTTTTTTCTTGATGAGGACAGTGTTTTACCCTATCCAATCACTATTGTAAGCTCTAATCAGATCGCTTTGTTTGGCGTTAAAAAAAGTGATGGTAAAAAACCAAAATTAACCATCTCGGAGCAGCCTGAAGATGTACCAGAATCAATAAAGCTAAAAGGAATTAGAGAAATTTATAAGTACCGGCTTACTCACCCGAGTTATTACGGGCAGGAAATCATTGGTAGTATTGATCAGTGTGAGAGCTGCTTAATCTCGGGTTTTTCTGTTGATAGGGATGTTCAAGATTATAATGAAAAAATAAAGAAAATATTTACTGTAAAAGGCAGCAAGTCTATCGTGCATTTGAATGATATAGAAGCGAAAGGCGACACTCATACTGAGACCGGATATTTTATGGCTGAGAATATACTCTCACTGACAATATCAAACTTTTACGCCAGTAGTGAAGATAACAATAAATTAAAGGAACCTGCCATTACCATAAAAAATACGCCTGAGATCAAACTTGAAAATATTTCAATAAGTGAAATTGATATTGAAGATTTTTATAATCCGTCTGAACCCAAAAAAATAATAAGTTTGATTAATCCGGTTGATTTTACTGTATTAAATGCAGATATTGCTGCCAGTTCTTATGGGCAACCAACAAACCCCGTTTATATAGGGCTTTCCATCTCGTTTGAGAGTCCTGAGAAATATATAAAAAAACGGGTTAATGGGGTCATTGAACAATTTGACTTTAGTGGTTTTGGGTTAATCACCGACAGGGCTGAGGGGATACGCTTTGATGGTACACCCGGTTTATGGGCTGGGTTGTTAATAGAAGCTTACCGACAGGTTAAAGGCTTAGTGACAATCAAGGACTTAACGGTAGAGGATGGTAGCAGTAAAACTAACATTATTAATCTTCCAAATCTTCAAATAAAAGGGTTGAACGTGCAGTCTACCTCTGTCAGTAGGGTTAATAACGTAATGTCTACCCTCCCTGTACTGTTGACACCGATCCTGTCAAGAGCATATCCATCCATAAGCCATACTCGTTCCCATTCATTAATGGTGGTAACACCAGCAGCGACAATACAGGTCAATGCCACCCAAACGGTAACACCCTCTCCCGTTGACAGGGGCGCAGAAAACATGAAGGTCTGTAACCGTCTTGTCAAATCAGACAGGCGGTTATGCCTTAAATTTCTTGAAAAGAATTCCGCTGACTTTGAAGTTAAGTCATTAGCGGATAATACATCGATCTCTATTGTTAATCAGAGTAATAAACTATTTCTCATCATTGGCACACAGAATTTATCTCACCTGAATTCGTATCATAAGTGCATAACCTCTGTAACCAGAGGATTGTTTCAGAACCTTTGAAGTGAATCAGAACTCAGGGGTATTCTGTAAAGCAACCAAACCATACAGAGGAAGCCAAGGATGGCCTATACACACCTGAGCTCTGAAGAGAGATATTATATCGAAACTGAACTCAAAAATGGGACTTCACAAAACAAAATTGCTAAAAAGCTTGGCCGTTCACAGCCTACCGTGTCGCGAGAAGTAAACCGCAATAAAGGGCAAAGAGGGTACAGGCACCAACAGGCTAATCGCACAGCTCGGCAGCGGCACAAAGATAAGCCAAAAGCTATTAAGCTGACAGACGACATTAAACAACGTATTTCAAACGATATCCGTTCAGATTGGAGTCCTGAACAAGTGGCTGGAAGGCTTGAAAAGGACGGTGTAATCAAGCTGCATCATGAGACGATTTATCAATTTGTAGCGGATGATAAACGGCGCGGAGGCTCGCTCTATAAGCACTTGAGGCACCAGAAAAAAACTTATCGAAAGCGATACGGTTCAGCTCATAACCGAACCGGTATACCAAATCGGGTTGGCATTGAAGAACGCCCCGAAGTGGTCAACAACAGAGAGCGAGTTGGTGACTGGGAAGCTGATACTGTAATAGGTAAAAATCATAAAGGAGCCATCGCTACATTAGATGAACGAAAAACCAAGCTTCGCCTTGCTGTCCCTCTACCAGGCAAGAAGGCAAAAGCGGTTAAACAGGGAATAATTGACGTACTCAAGCCTCTGAAAAGGTTTGTAAAGACAATAACATACGACAATGGAAAGGAGTTTGTTCAGCATGAATCAATTGCCAAAGCTTTAAAATGTGACAGCTACTTTGCTGCCCCCTACCATTCTTGGGAAAGAGGCCAGAATGAGAATGCTAATGGTTTGCTAAGGCAGTATTTCCCCAAGTCGATGGAGCTTAATGGCGTGACAGAAAAAGATGTCATCATTGCAGTGGATAAGCTGAACAACAGGCCAAGAAAGTGCCTGGGCTACAAGACTCCTTATGAGGCATTTAAAGAGTCAACTGGAATAGATGCAAGAAAAGTCATGGGTTATGCACTTATGACTTGAATTCAGGTCATCCTATTACGATCGCAAACTGTAATAATATTGCTATTTTTGGTGTTACGAGTCTAGATAATATACAGCCCATGCTGAAGCCGGCTGCAAAGTACAGAGTAGCTTCCTATATAAAGGAAGATGTTATAGGAACTATTTTTAACTGCAATAATTGTGTTATCTCCGGGTTCAGTTTTAAAACATGGATTTCATCAAAAAATAAAAATACAGACAAGCTGTTTAATGTTTCCGGTAAAAATACAGCCATTCATTTTAATAATCTGATTATCAGGAAAAATTATCTTTCCAGGTATTTTGATATTAATGGCGTTAATTCGGTAAAAATAAGTAACGTTGCTATCAACTACCGGGAGCATAAAGACAATCAGGTAGCCAGTCCGGCTATCAACGTTACCAATACGAACCTTACAGATATTAACCATCTTTCCATCATCAATTTTGACCCTTACCTGAATGATGGTGACGCAGGACTGATCACCCTGGTCAACCCTGTCAGGTTTAAAATCAGAAATACAACGTTTCAAGGCTCCAGGTTCAGTGCTGATGCTGGTTATGGCTCAAAAATGATTCCCATTTATGTAAGGTTTAATGATTTCATTAAATATAAGCATTTGCCTGTCTATGGCAGCTTTAGCAATATCTCAATGACTCGTTATGATGGCTGGCCTTCTCACTGGGGTGGCATTACTCTGGACGGCCAGTCTGAAAGCCTGGCAAGCCTTTTAGGTGGACAGTATAAAAACATCCTGGGAACAGTCACCCTGAGAAATACATTGCTGCCAAATTCCGGTGGCAAAGTAAGAAAGAAATTTTTACCTAACCTGTGGGTTGATGATGGTACTTCATTATCATCCACCGCAAAAACTTCCACTACAGGGACCTCCTCTACACCAACGACTGAAACAGTCACCATAAAAACAGACGCGATGCTGTCAAAAACAACGCTCATGCCAACAGAAACGCTGGTAGCGACAACACCTGTAAAGCCATTCCCCACCTTATCAACCAACCGTCAAACAACCACTCCGGCTCTGACAACATCAATGACAAGAATGACAAGAATGACAAGCAAGCCTTTGCCCACAAGTTCCCGTGTTTCTCAAACAGGCGTTCCCTTTACAGATAACAAGATTAAGCCTTCCCGGGCTGCTCCGGACGTTTCTGTCCAATCGACACTTAGAAATATCAACAGTACCCGTTCGGAGACAGAAAATAGCTCTGTGTCATCAACAGGAGCAATCTTGGGTGGCAGCATAGGCAGTGTGATTTTAGTTACGGCGGTTACTATCGTAGCCACCCTTTATTGCCGCCAAAAGCGTAAGGCAAATCCGGGCGAGGCTGGTTTGCAGATGATGCCGAAATAGAAAAAAACTATCACACCGATTTTACCAATCAATTGTACGTTTTTTCCTGCGCTTCTTAGTATTAAACCCATCAACGGGACGCAGCAACAAGCCGTCGTCCCGAAGGATAAACACTGAGAAAATGAAGGTACGGAACCATGACTCAATCTCTTATTAACACCAAAATCAAGCCCTTTAAAGCCACTGCTTTTCACAATGGCGAATTTGTCGACGTGACTGAAGAAAGCCTGCTCGGCAAGTGGTCGGTGGTGTTCTTCTACCCTGCGGATTTCACCTTTGTTTGTCCGACCGAGCTGGGTGATGTAGCTGACCACTACGCCAAATTGCAGGAGCTGGGGGTGGAAGTGTACTCCGTGTCTACTGATACGCACTTCACTCACAAAGCGTGGCACGACAGCTCTGAAACCATCAACAAGATCAGGTTCCCAATGGTGGGCGACCCAACCGGAACCATCACCCGCAATTTCGGTGTGATGATTGAAGAAGACGGTCTGGCACTGCGCGGTACTTTCATCATCAATCCGGAAGGTGAAATCAAGGCGATTGAAACCAATGACCTGGGCATTGGCCGCTCTGCCAAAGACCTGCTGCGTCGGGTACAGGCTGCCCAGTACGTAGCAACTCACGACGGTGAAGTATGCCCGGCGGCATGGCAGCCAGGTGAAGAGACTCTGGCACCGTCTCTGGATCTGGTTGGCAAGATCTGAGGCAGGAAGTTCGTCAACCATCAGGGGGCAAAGCCGGGGGGAAGCGACTTGCCCCCTGATGTTTTAGTAAAAGGATTGGAATCATCATGTTAGACGCAAAGATTAAAGCTCAATTAAACACCTACCTGCAGAACCTCAAGAGACCCATTGAGCTGGTTGCGTCTCTGGCTGGTGATGCAAAATCCAGAGAAATGTCCGGATTGATCGATGACATTGTTGAACAGTCCAGCCTGGTCACGCGCGTTGAAGGCGACAACCATCGTAAGCCTTCCATGGCCATACGCTCTGCGGATGCAGGCACTCAAATAGAATTTGCCGGTCTGCCCATGGGGCATGAATTCACATCGCTGGTGCTGGCCTTACTGCACAGCGGTGGACACGACACAAAACTGTCTGACGACGTTATTGCACAGATTAAAGCTCTGCCCGGTCGGTACCAGTTTGAGACCTATGTTTCCCTCAGCTGCCAGAACTGCCCGGATGTGGTTCAGGCATTGAATAAAATGGCAGCCATTAACCCAAATATTACTCATGTCATGATTGACGGGGCCTTGTATCAGGAAGAAGTCGACCGTCGTAAGGTGATGGCGGTGCCATCGGTCTTCCTGAATGGCGAGTCGTTCGCCCAGGGACGAATTTCTCTTGAAGAAATTCTTAACAGAATCGACACCGGTGCCGGTGAACGACAGGCTGAAGCTATTAACGAAAAAGCCCCCTACGAGCTACTGGTGGTTGGCGGTGGGCCAGCCGGTGCTTCGGCGGCTATTTACGCTGCCCGTAAAGGGATTCGTACCGGCGTAGTGGCTGACCGCTTTGGCGGACAGGTGTTGGATACCGTCGGTATTGAAAACTTTATCTCGGTCAAGGCGACAGAAGGCCCCAAACTGGTGAGCAGTTTGGAAGAACACGTTCGTGACTACGACGTCGACATTATTACCAACCAGCAAGCCAGCAAAGTCATTGCGGCAGAACAGGTTGGTGACCTGATCGAAGTGGAGCTGGAAAGCGGTGCAAAACTGAAAAGCCGCTCACTGGTTCTTGCCACCGGAGCGCGCTGGAGAGAGATGAACGTTCCGGGGGAGAAAGAGTACCGTGGTGCAGGTGTTGCTTATTGCCCTCACTGCGATGGCCCTCTGTTTAAAGGTAAAAAGGTGGCGGTGATTGGTGGTGGTAACTCGGGTATAGAGGCCGCGATTGATCTGGCTGGTATCGTTGAACACGTAACGGTTCTGGAATTTGATAACAAGTTGCGTGCCGATGAAGTGTTGCAGCGCAAAGCTCAATCCATGGGTAACATTGATATCATTACCGAAGCGTTAACGACTGAGGTCGTGGGTGATGGCGAGCGGGTAACCGGCCTGAATTACACGGATCGCAGAACAGATGAAAAGAAAAGCATCGAGTTGGCAGGTATCTTTGTTCAGATTGGTCTGGTGCCTAACACCGAGTTCCTGAAGGGTGATGTTGAGCTGACGCCAAGAGGTGAAATCATTACGTCTGCTCAGGGTGAAACGTCTGTTCCCGGTGTGTTTGCAGCAGGGGATGTGACCGATTCACCGTACAAGCAGATTATTATTGCTATGGGCAGCGGTGCAACAGCTTCACTCGGGGCTTTTGACTATCTGATTCGAACGCCGGTTGCGGCTGATCTGGCTGCATAGCTGTCGCTACAACCATAGGTCATGAATCAGATGCGTTGATCTCGTATATTTTTCGGAAGAGCTTTGCTGATACTCTATCTATTTTTCCCTATGGCAATCATTAAAGTTGTATGTGTTCACTGTGATACCACAGATGGAGTTGTGAAAAATGGCAAAGAACCCTCAGGTATGCAGCGTTACCTATGTCGAAATTGCAAACACAGCTTCCAGCTTGAGTTTCTCTACAACGCTAACAAACCAGGCACCCACGAGCGCATAGTGAGCATGACTATGTAACGTCACTCCCTTTCGACAATGAAGAGCTGGTGCTAATCTGCCAGATGGATGAACAATGGTCCTATGTTGGCAATAAGAAAAATCAGCGCTGGCTGTTCTACGCATGGGAGCCTCGCTACCAGAGGGTGATCGCTCATGTCTTTGGACGCAGAACGAAGAAAACCTTGAAGAAGCTGATAAAGTTGGTCAAACCCTATAAGTTCAGGTTCTACTGCACCGATGATTGGAAACCCTATGGCTCAGAGCTACCGGCACAGAGCCATATTATCAGCAAGAAACTGACACAAAGCATCGAGAGAAAAAATCTGACACTACGTACACGTCTTAAACGATTAACCCGTAGAACTATCTGCTTTTCTCGCTCAGAGGAACTGCACGATAAGGTGATCGGAGAGTTCATCTCACGGATGTGGTATCAACCTGTTTGAAACGTGACCAAACTGTCTGTTTATTTTCTCTAATGCTAACTCGAGATTGGATTATTTTTTCTATTTTATTGCTGAAAACCTTCTAGGGATTCAATGGCAGACCTGAAAATGTAGTTTATTTGCGCAATTGATACTGAATTTTCACTGAGATTAATTACCTGATATAATATATTATTAAAAAAATCTCTTTCACTAGGAGCCTGACCGAGAATAGCTTAGGCAGTCCTCCTAAAGGTTTCGCAAAATTCAAAATGAGCAAAAAACAACCACTTTTTGAGGTTGATTTGCTCATTTTTGCCAATTTACAGCTTTTCTTTACCTTTATGCCGCTTTTTCAACCTTTTTTAAATCCTCAAGACGGAGTGAACCCGTTAAAGCTTTCTTCACAATTTTTTTGAAATTATGCACTGTGCATACCAGTGAAAACTCTGCTTCCACTTTCTCTTTCCCGCGCAGACTGAAACTCCTGAATCCAGAGTTTTTTATCTGACCAAACGGCGGTTCCGCTATTACTTTGCGACGTTCGTATACCGCTTTCGCTTCGCTTGTTTCCATTTTTTTATTCATGGCTTGTCGTGCAGTTTCAAACTTGTCTGTGCGAATTACCTTGCCTGCACTTTTCTTGGAGCCACTGCATCTGGAGCGGTAAGCGCACTCTCGGCATACTTCCTTGTTTGCCCGGTAGCCTTTCCTCTTAGCTTTACTGGCTGGATTGGTAACCAATTTTTCCCCAGCCGGACAGATGAAGACGTCAGCTTCAATATTGTATGTAAAATCCGCTTTGACAAATTTTCGATCAGTATTTTCAAGGTCCGTAACAGCCGGTTTTTCTTCCTTGTCAGTAGCGATATAACCGTCTATTCCATGTTTATCCAAGGTGTGCAGATTTGGCCCTGAAAAATAGCCGTTGTCCATACTCCATTTATCCACAGCCGCGCCATCGGTAGATTCTGACAAAGCCTGAAGAGCAGGCTCTACTTCCTGTACGTCGTTGGCGCGTTGACTGATGTGTTGGCCGACAATGATCTGGTGATCCGCATCTACATTAATTTGAGCATTGTAGCTGTATTCGCAGTACCCCTTCTTGCTCATCATCCGGGCATCATGGTCTGCAAAGCTAATCTGTTTCTTGTCGTCTATTGGCTCGTCCGGATTGAGGGCTTTCTCACGCTCTTCCAGTGCTTTTTTAGCAGCCTTAATTTTCTTCAGCCGTTCTTCTTTAAACAGGAGGTCTTCAGGAATACTGTAGCCATTGGTTTCTTTGTAGGCGTCGTCTTCTTCCTGATCGCACTGGCTGGCTTTTTTGATCAGTTCATCAACCTCAGCGCTGAGTTCTGCCTCTTTGGCTTTAAGCCGGCCGTAGCTCATGGCCTTATGCTTTGAACTGTTGGCTTTGAATTTCGAACCATCCAGGCTGATATGCCCAAGCGATGCCAGTTTCAGCTCCATCGCCAGCTTGACGGACTGTTTGAAACAGTCATGAAAAAACGACAGGTTGTTTTTGCGGAAGTCCCCCAGGACCCGAAAGTTTGGGCAATTCATCTGAGAGATGTACATGAATGCCAAGTCCTGCCGACACCGTTTTTCTATTTCACGGGAGCTGAATACACCATGACTGTAGGCGTAGATCAGGATACCTACGATCAGCTTGGGTGGGTAGGCATGCTGTCCAAGGTGATGGTACTGCTTTTCAACTTCCGAGGTATCAATGTTCTGGAAGATGGTCTCATAGATGTAGCAGTCATGATCTTTGGGAAGAAGATCAAAGATGTTGGTTGGAAACAGCAGGTGCTGGTCGAACTCAACAGGGCTATCCTTGAATTTTGGTGGTGGCGACATCAGGCTTCATCAGGGCTGCGTTTTGAACGCTATTATATCAGATAAATCCTATTCTCGGTCAGGCTCCTAGGAGTTAACGTAGCGTAATCCATAAGAAAGGCAAAGCTGTTTGACAGAATATTTCCAATATTGTCTTTAACGTCTTCATGTAAATATTCATCTTCATGGTTTTTCAGGTCGTACTCATTGACCCGGCTAAAGTCAATCAACTTTATGTTGTCATTGTCATCCAGCATGATATTTGTAAAGTTTAAGTCCACGTTTAGTAGTCCAATACTGATTAAATGCCCAATGCCTGATAAAACCTGTGCTATATATTTTGCAGTTTGTTTTGCGGTTATCTGTTTTCTGGCTGGGTATCCTAAATAAACTTTCAGTTTATATAAAGTTGAGAATTGATCATTCATTACTTCATTAATTCTTTCTGCAAGTGATTTATTGAGCCTGTCCATACTAAAGGCTAAAATCATCCTGTCGTTTTTTTTATTGGGTGGCCAGAAGTAATAAGCATCATGGAAAACCAGTATGTTTGGATGCGAACCAATTTTTTTCTGTATACGAACCTCCCTTTCTAAAGCCATATAGTCAACTTCAGAATGTTTGTATCTGATTTTTTCTTGATTGGATCCAAGTGGATGGATGGTTTTGAATACAAGTGCATTTGTTGTTGAGCTACTGTTCAGAACCTTGCCCGGAAATATCCGTCCATGCTGACCACTGTTAATAGGGTTGCTCTGAGTTATACAGATATTGTTCAGGTCGTAAGGGTGTAGTATCCAGTCCTTCAGGTTGAAAGATAAGCCGGCCTGCAGGTTGTTGTTCATTGTACTGTCGCTTCCGGAGTTGCTGAAGAACTTCTTCACGGCTCTGCCGGGCGTGGTAAAAAAATAGAATAAACCACTTGCATAAGACTCTGGATTTGACGGGGTATTTATATCGTGCAGTGTGTAGCAATGACTGGCTGCCCCAGAACCAGAGACATAGCAACAGTAAGTTAACAGGGCGCTTCTGATAATTTTTTTTCGAAATAATTTCATATTTTTTTATTTGATCTTTATAAACCAGTTTGAAATGATCCGTTTTTAATAATACTTATGACCCGTAATCGTAACTGCTCATATTCCATTGGCAAGAACCGTTTCCTGATAGCCTGATGCCTTCAGGATGAGATGCCCCAGCTGCGGAATCAGATTGGTTCCAGTCAGCCTGTCCCTGAGATAGTTGGCAAAGGACACCCCGTGTTGTTTACAGGTCTTTTTCAAACTGGCAAAGGTGTCGCGGCATTTCCTCCCAAGTTTACTCCGGGTACCACCGCTAACCTTTCGCCGTTTCACATACTCTCTGATCTGCCTCTCGCTCAGGTTGTTGTGCAGTGGCAGCCACGGATACTCAAGAACCAATAACAGCTCTTCCCTGACAACCATCAGTTTGCCCAACTCAGCCTGCAAGGCAGGGTAGTCAACCCGCTGTGTTACCCAACGATCAAACTCCTGGTAGAGCTTCTGTTTCTCCTTGTCCGTTGGTTTTTTCTGGTAGGCCTCAATGTCGTCGTAGAGGCACCAGTACTGATCCTGCACGGTGTCACGGGCGGCTCGTTCCAGGTCATTGGCCGGTATCAGCTTGTCCATGTTTCTTCCCGCATGGTACCAACACAGCGAATGCTGAAAGGCTGTATCAAACTGCCGGGCTCCATCGCTATGGATAATCAGGTTCTCAAGGCGATGATTGAGCATCAATGCGGCCTTTAAAACACCCTCTGTCGCCCAGCGCCTTTGTTGCGGGGCAGCACAACCAATGCTGTTAAGGAAGCTCTCCCACTCTTCTTCTGTTGAGAAACGCTTCTCGCCGCATTCGGATAGCGCAGTGATCCACTTCTTCGACACATCAACCTGATTCTCCATGTAGTCAATGGCAACGTCGTTGAGAAGATAAAGCCGCTGCTGCCCTTGCAGACAGCCCAGGAAATTAATCCTGCTCTTACTGTCGCTGCTATGGAAGTAGGAAAAATAAGGGTTGCCGATAAACAGGCAGTAGCCGTTTTTTCCTTGGTGGCGAGCACCTGTGTCGTCGGCCTGGAGATAATCAGAGCAAGTCAGCCCTGCTTCCAGCAATTCTTCTTTTTCCTGGTGGAAAATATCATGGCCTTTCGTCAGGATGTTGCTCAGGGAACCTTCTGATATTGAGCATCCATGGTCGTGCAGCCAAGATAGCAGTAGTGGCTGTGTCGTACTGCATGAATGATAAAAATCCAGCAGATGGGCTTTCAGGTTGTCGCCAAAACGGTCTTTCACATGATCAGGTAGCGGGGCTGACACCCCGCCTTCCGGAGTTGTGTAATACTCACGCCTGTAGCGAGTAGTGACAAAACGCAAGTCCAGCTCAGTATGGAAAAAGTCGATATAGCACTTGAAGCGCCAGTTCTCACCGGGAGCAGCGATTGAACAGATTTCCTCTCGGTCAACAGTCATTGGTGGTGCAGCGGTTTCACCGGCTTCTTGTGATCGTGGTCGTTTACTTTTCGGCGGACGATCAGTGTCACTTTTCCCGGCAGCCTGATCAGTGTCTTCCGCAGAAGAGCTGTCTTCCTGATCATCGCCCTTGTCCGAGACATTAGGCCTGATTTTAGGCTTGCCCTTGTGCTTCTTCAGGTGGCGAATTTCTGCTCGAAGCTGTTCGTTCTCTTCGACCAGCTGTTCGATCTGAACGCGCTGCCTTTCAATTTGCACAGATTGCTTCTCGACCGTGTCGAGAAGGTTTTTGACGAATGAACGCAACTGTTCATTGTCTGTACTGGAGAATAGTGAGTCAGGCAGGTGCATACGGTGAAATATACGAAAGATCAGGATAACTTTCTTTGACCTGTAGAGGTTGATTTGCCAGTCAATTTTGAGCAGTTACCCGTAATCAACGGTTAAGTTCACTGTATTTTCCAGATTTATTTCTTGGTACAGGTTTATTTCTGGTTGAGGTCTCTTTCACTCGACTCTCAAATTTTTTGATGACCGAGTGTGCAATATTCGGGCAATTTGTATTTGAGTTATGGCGTTGGAGCCTGCCTGCCCAATTCTCTGCCTACCATGTGCTTACTGGACTCCCTTATTGGGCGGTAGTAGCTTGTTTGCTGCCACATGATAGCTGAATAACGCTTATCCTATTAACTCCGGGTCAGTAAAAAGACGGAGTTATCATGGCTATCAAGTATCATGTTCGGCTCAGTGAAGACGAGCGCTTAATGCTTAAGAGGTTTATCAAACAAGAAAAGTCATGGGTTATGCACTTATGACTTGAATTCAGCAGCTTTATTTTCAAGGCATGAAAGGTTTTAGTATATCAGCAGCTTTGACATCCTCCCCGCCCTGAAGGACGGGGATTCCTGTTCGTCACCAAACAGGCTTCCTGCTTCGACACGCCTTCTCTAGATTGCAGCTAGGCTGCAACCCCCGTTCCAGTCGCTCCACAGGCCAACCCCGCCAGCCCGGCGGTTTTGATATTGATTGCCGCATTAATATCCCTGTCGTGAAGGGTATTGCACTTCGGGCATTTCCATTCACGGATAGACAACGGCAAACTTTCATGGATGAATCCGCAACTGGAGCAACGCCTGGAGCTGGGAAAGAATCGGTCTATCTGAACAACAATCCTTTCTGCCCACTCGGCTTTGTACTGCAACTGCCGTACAAATTCACCCCAGTTTGCATCAGCTATATGCTTTGCCAGTTTTGGATTTTTGATCATGCCTTTCACATTCAGGGACTCTACACAAACAACTTGGTTCTCGTTAATTAGTTTGCGGGATGCTTTATGAGTAGCATCCATCCGGCAATCAGCTATTTTCGCATGAAGGCGGGCAACCTTGAGCTTTGCTTTAGCTCGGTTGTTACTGCTTTTCTGCTTTTTCACCAGCTTACGCTGAAGGTAGGCGAGCTTTTGCTCGTAACGCTTGGTGTGTCTTGGATTACCGGATTTTTGGCCGTCTGAAGTGACGAACAGATCATTTAAGCCTAAATCAATGCCCACTGTCTTGTTAGAAATAGGCATTGGTTTAGCTTCAAACTCGCACAGCATGGATACAAAGTAGCGTCCAGCTCTGTCTTTGCTGATGGTTATGCTGGAAGGCTCTGACGATAGCTCTCTGCTCCAGCGGATATTCAAAGGCTCTTTGCTTTTAGCTATGAATAGCTGACCTTCTTTGTACTTGAAAGCAGAAGCGGCAAAAGTAGCACTCTGCTTTGCGTGTCTCTTTTTGAAAGTGGGGTATTTCGCCCGACCTTCCCAGAAGTTTTTGAAGGCGGTTTGCTGGTGTCGTAGTGCTTGCTGAACAGGTACAGAAGAAACATCTTTCAACCACTGGTACTCAGGGTTCTTTTTCAGCTCTGTAAGCTGCTTCGAGGCGGCATTGTAATTAATACTACAACCATTGTTGTAGTACTCATCAGTACGCCAGCGAAGGATATGGTTGTAAACGAACCGAATACAGCCAAACGTCTGAGCAAGCAAGGTTTCCTGCTCAGGCGTTGGGTAAAATCTGTATTTGAAAGCTCGTTTATTCATACTTACAAGTTTATATCAATAAATGTAAAATCTTCAAGTATCTTCTATAAGCAGTCTTCCAGACTGCTCGCTATCCATCCCCGCACTAAAAGTACGGGGTTTTCCGCTAGTTTCGATAAATTTATATCGTGACATAAAGCGACAACTAAAAGCGGTACTTGTCTGGTACCGCTTTTTTTAATGGTTTTATGGATTCAGAAGACAGGATCACATAGTCAGCATGGGTGATAGCCCTGTGCTTTGAGAGCTGACCAGCAACAAGCCCAGCAGAATCAGGAGAGTGCCACCCAGCAGTTGCAAACTGTACCCCGCCCATTGCCAGCGTCTTTGCTGGTGTGAATGTTTGGTTGACAGATAGCGATGAACCACCTTCTTGCCCGAGAGCGTCAACAGCGCCAGTGCAGAGGTTGTGATTGCAGTTCCCATCGACATCAGCATGGCACTGACGACACCCATCCAGTAAAGCCCTACCATGTTGGCAAAAAACAGCACCAAGATCGCTCCAGTGCAGGGACGTAACCCGATACTCATAATCACACTGATGTATTCACGCAATGATGAAGCCTGATTAATGGCTTCCGGAGACGCTACGTGCTGGTGACCACAGCCGCATGAGTGATCGTGTTCTTTATGATGGTTGCCGCAGTTTTTTTCCGGATAATAAATGGTCTGAACACCCGCCAGCAGATCATGACACCAAGAACAATGACCATCATGCTGCTTAGCGTCATAAAACTCAGGGCGTGTTGGTTGATCTCCTGAGTGTTGGCACTTAAACCCCACAACAGAATACTGACCAATGCGACAGCCACCATAGCCTGGCAGAAGGCTGAAACAAAAGTGAGTATCAGGCTTGCTTTCGCCTTGGTTGGTTGTGTCGCCAGGTAGGTGGTTACAATCACTTTACCGTGTCCGGGACCCAATGCATGGAGAATGCCATACAGAAAACTGAATCCTGCCAGATAACCGCCCGAAACCAGCGGATTGTCTCTGGCATCATAGAGCAGGTCAGCCAGCTGGTTATTGACAATGCGTTGCCACTGAATACTTTTCAGTACTAATGAGGGCCACGCCAGCCAGAGCTGGTAACCGATCATGGTCATTACAACGATAAAACTGGTTAAAACAACCCAGTGACGTGTTTTTCGTACGACGTTGTTTTTATAAGTGAGCTGTGTCATTGCCCGACTTCCTTGCCCGGCTTTACTGAACAATGAAAACGAATGCTCTGGGTAAATAGTTGTCCAAGGGTGTTATCCGGATCAGCATCTTCTGGCAGGGCAAGAGCATAACTCATCTGTTGTGGTGTCGGACTGGGGGGAATCAGTTTAAGTTCACACTGTTTTGCCAATTCGTCCGATAAGCTGACGCTACTTCTGGCAAGCCAGCTCATATCGGTATAGTGAGTTGGCTCGAAAATTTGTAACTTCAGAGAGTCTTGTTTCAAGGGCTCTGGCTTTAACAGTGGCAGGTTAAAAGTGAGAACCAGTCGAGCGCGGTTACGACTGAACTTTGCATCAGTGGCTATACCGAAATCGATATGTCTGTCGCCGTCGAGGAAATGAGTGAAATAGTGTTCTTTCTTAATGTTTTCCATGACAGAGGCAGTCAGCTCTTCCAGAGCTTTTTGCAGTTCCTGTGGGGACTTTTTCTCTCCCTCAAGCATAAAGGCTGATGACATGGCATCGAAAGTCCACTCCATTTGAAAACCAGTAATAACACCACCTTTGCCTTCAACATGAGTTTTCATATCAACCCATGAATGCGGGTGAGCCAGGGCAGAAGGAGACCCTGAGAGCATAAAAGAAAACAATGCCAGACAGGCTAGTGTGCTTAATTTTTTGCAATAGGATAGTGATCTGAGAACCATAAAAACCTTGTGCAGGGGCTGGAGAGCCAGTTGAAAACATGAAAATAGCTATCATCTTACAGACCCGTTAGCTTATCTATAAGGAACCTCTGAAAAAATTGTCGAGATTTACGCTTTTGGTTTCTGACCGATTAATAAAAAGGCAATCTTCAATCCCCCGGGAACGCAAGAATCCGGCAGCCCAATAAAATGATGTCTAGAATGGTTCGGGCTGTTTTCTGATTCACCTAATAATCTCCGGAGCCCCATGGGAATGAGTTCTTTTCGGGTTGGCTGTTTTTTTGTTAATTGTGTGCTTTTTCTTTTTTGCGTAGCACACTCCCACGGCTCAGTTTTACACGACTCAGTGCATCTTCCTGCTTTTGAAGAGTTTTCGCTACCCCGGGAAAATCAGATCAAAAACATTTATCAGCTAAGTAGCTATGTTGTTGAAGCTCAGAACCCGGAAGAGTTTGATCAGGTACAAATAACACGATTCAGCAATGATGATTATTCAGCGACTTACCGATTCAGGAATAAAATACGCTATCGTGTTTTTTACCAGCCTATGAACCAGAAGGTTATTCTGATTACCCACAACGCTTCTCATAACTCTTCTCATAACTCTTCTTATAATTCTTCTCAGAATGACCATAACATTCACAACACGCTCGACGAAATTATACAGGACAAAGGAAACATTGAAATTCAGTTAGATTACACTCACTACGACCCTCTGAATGTTCATTTTAATGTCGCAAGAATGGTCAGCTCCGGATTTGTCCAGCATTTAAAACAGGCTATCAACTGCACTGAGCAACTCTCAGAACCGTGCAGCACCGGCTATATCACAAAAACCGAAACATATAACCATTATCAGCCATACAATCCGAACCCTGTTTCTTTGATAGAGATGACAGAAGAGCCCGGCAAATCTACCCGGATAACCATGGACGGAGAAGAAGTCTCCATTTCATCTAACGGAAGCGGGATTTATCGGCAAACCCGTGCAACAGGCAGACAGCATGCAAACCAGGAACAAACGGAGCCCGGACAGGCAAACCCACAACCGTCAACGTCCAGCACCACTGATGCCTATACAGACAGAGCGACCTCCGGAAGCACTGCATCAGGCAAACTGCCATCGTCGGGTGACGATGGCGATGATGATCCTGATAAGAGGCGGCGGCAGGGTAGGAAAGCGCCTGATGATTATCATGAGATGCCTCCAGCCCCATTCAAATTAAAACCGACACAATTGATGCAGTATTTACTGTTCATAAATGGCGCGATTACTTTCCAGATCGACAAGGAAGTCACCATCGATCCCATGGTAGCTGACCTGTTGCGGCTATGGGCTGATCAACCGAGAGGGCTGGCCCTGGGTTTAAGGAACTACCTGAGGGACTGGTTTGGAGTCAGCCAGGCTGAACTGGCTGTACTTGAAACTGGAATGGATTCTGTTATTGCGGGTGCATACACGACACTTGCCTATACCTACAGAAACGATGAGGAAAGCTATTACTGTACTGCGTTGTTAAATGCCTACCTTGCAGAATTAAATCGACATCACCCGGGCCTTACTGAAGGCCAGCTAGCCATTGTGTCCGACCTGTTGACACAAACGTTTGGTCAAATTATGGCCTTTAACCGCATCAATGAACTTCAGCAACTGATAAACCAACAGGGATTTTGTCTGCCCCAAAGGCTCAAAGAAACAAAAAACGCCGGGGGATGTCAGGGGGCATACTGCGGCCTGACCAGCTATTGCCCGGGAGTACGTTTCGCAGATGCCGCCAGAGGGGTGTTTGGCACGCACTCTGCCGTTATGGCATTCTCAACTCTCATTCTCTCATATGTTTATTTCAATCAGGGTGCCTATTTTGATTCAGACGTGGATGTAGATGAGCTGCTGGTATTCCTGATGTCAGGCTTCAGTACCGGTGCCAGTATTGTGGCGTCAGCACTCAATACCATCTCCCTGTGCGCACTATTAAAGATGACAGACTGTTTTTCAACTCAGAACATAATGGTTCTGGGAGGGCTGAACACCCTGAAAGACTTGTTTACCATCATCGGATTAATCTTTGGCATGATGCTTCCTGACCAGCCTGAAAACCTTCGACTCTGTCAGGTATTAAACGGCCTTTTTGGTGCCGCTTTTCCTGCTTATTTACTGCACAGCATAAGAACGCTGTACAATTCTCGCAGCGACCAGCCTTCTCTGATGCAACGACGAGATGTCTGCATCGGGCTTATTTCTATTTTTGCGACTATGGGTTTGTATGGGGGTTCCCATATGCTGGGTGCTTTCTCTGAGTGCCAGCCTGACAGCAGTACCTTTTTTACGACAGGCATTACCTCCCTGTCGTGTAACCTCTTCTTTCCGAGAGACTCTGCTTATGCTGAAACTGTTCGGTTTGGGAGTTATTTTGCCTCGGCATCTGTGTTCATTGCCCTCTGGGCACAACATGCAATCATTCGTGAAATCACATCACAGACTGATCCGGCTATATCGTCACAACTTCAGCACGTCGATGCCATGAGGCGGCCTCTTAACACAAGAGCTGTAATCTCTGTGTTAACTTTGCTTGGGTCGTTTTTCAACCGGTTTGGTAATAACCCATTAAGTTTCTGGTGGATTCCCCTTCTGGACACTGGCAAATCAATCTATTTCGAAACCGCTATCCAGAGGCTTCGGGAGCGTGTCATTGCTGTGAATATTTACGACCTTAAAACGAATGAGCTGAAACAGTCTTTTCATGAGGCAGTGGGTCAGGTTGAGATTATTCCTGGTATGAACATAACTGAATACTTGGAAAAAATTTATGAACAGCTCGTTCTGGCCTGTATACGAACCAAGAGAAGCAGCTCCAACTGGGTTCGCAACTATGCGACGCATGATAAATTTCAGGTTCTGCTTGAACTGAGCAACCTCAATGGGGATGAAGGAGAGACGCACGTAATAAGGCCAACAGATCCAGAGGAGAATCGTGTTCAGATTCATAACCGCCTGGACATATTTACTCCTCCAGCCATTCCAGATGCAGGTGAAACCGGCGAGATCTGTTGCAATGGAGCCTGTAACTGTGCGACGTCCTCGCAGAATGAATCAGAGGGCAAGGACGAAATGGAAAACAGTGAGGATGATCCCCTGTTTTCTAAACAACCAAAAGGTAAAGGGGATTAACTACTTTTCGTAGCCAGTGGCACAACCGCAGGCACCAGCACAAGTACAAGCATCAGTGGCAGTACCCGGGGCATTGTCTGTCAGGTAGTCACTGGCATTCCGGTTCATCCTGACCCATGGTGGAAAAAAGTTCAGCAACCCTTGTAGCTCATCAGCATTAAATTCATCGTGCCTGAACCCACCTTCCCTCAGGGCACTGAGGGCCATCAACATAGCTCCAACAGTGTCCTGATCAGAAGTAAACTGCTCAACAAGTTGAAGCAGCTCCAGTTGAGTTTCGGTTTCAGTGAAGAAAAAATGTAAAACGGCTGCTGCCGAACTGGGCCCCCAGCTGCCCTGTAACACTCTGCTCCGGGGGTTATATCTTCGGTCATTTGGGGGAAGATACTGGTTTAATTCTGACATTGCTCTGCCATGCGAAGAGATATCGTCATGCGAAGAGGTACCGACATAGTTTTCAACAACCTTCAGGCATTTCAGGAAACTGCTGTCACTGACGTGCGCACGAATGCGTTCTATAGTGGCCTGTGCAAAAGCACGGCGTGCAGGTCTTTCCATTGCATCGGTTGTTCGGTATTCAATGCTACTTCTTGCCGCCAGGGCTATAGCGATTGCGGAGGATATTGCCTGAGGATGATTATGGCTAACCTGAACCACCTGTGTGACAAGGCTGACAAAATCCTGATCACTAATGTATGGGTTGCTATCAAGAATACCAACTATCGGGGCGATCCCCATACAGCCGCCATTACCCCAGGAGCCGGTATTCCCTTTGATACAGGTGCCAGAAAGCTGAAGTATGTCCTTGTAATTCTTTATGCTGCCTTGCTCAAACCCTTTATAAAACCGCTTCAACAGTCGTGCATGATCAACCCCATAGCCGGTCAGGTTGATCTCAGGAGAGCCTTCCATCATCAAGCCAAAACGCTGATTTTTTGGAAATTTTATAAAACACTGAAAACGAGCCATTTCGACCATGTTGATGTGTTTACATTTTTTTGTATAAAACTCTGACAAAAAAGCAAAGATGGCTGCGGCTTTTTGAGTATCATCGGTGAATAAAGAATTTACGTTCCCTTTCTGATCAGGCTTCTTTTTGTAATTATGCTCACCTTTGTGGTCACCGAGTGCCGTACCCAGCAAGGCAAGTTCTGCATTAGTGGGAGGTGTTGCGAATGCTGGCATCGAGGCTACCAATAAAAACACTATGAAAAGTGCTGACGTACTAAACATTGGAGAAACCATCATACCAACCAGTTGCGTTCATGAATTATTTCCGAGGGTGTAAACCATAGCAGCTCCCCCGGAAGGTGCTATGAAGTATGAGCGTCCAGTTCCTGTTTAAACTGTGCTACTCTGCCAGTGATGCGGGGGGCATAATGATGTTAATCAAACGCTTTATTCAAGATATAAGAGATATGCACTGGGCACCGCGACTGATATTACTGCTGGTGGTTTTGAAAACTCTGGCGGTCATGATTCGCGAAGCGGCTGTTTAACAGGGAAAGGGAGACAGGGAGTGATTTACGTTCTGTTCGGGTTGTTGATACTGGTCTTGATCTTTGGCCCGCAGTACTGGATCAGGACAACCCTGAAACGCTATGGCAAGTGGCGTAAAGACCTGCAGGGTACGGGCGGAGAACTGGCGGAACACCTGGTTGAACGCTTTCAGCTTGACGGGGTAAAAGTGGTTCGCGGGGCAATGGGGGCAGACTTCTATGACCCTGAAGAAAAAATAATTTCCCTGTCACCTCAACACTACGATGGTCAGTCTGTGGCAGCCGTTGCTGTTGCAACCCACGAAACCGGCCATGCGATTCAGCATAAAGAACAAAACCCTGATTTCATGAAGCGGCAAAAACGTATTCGTACCGCCATGGCCATCGAACGGTTCAGTGTGATGGCTTTACTGGTGTCGCCGATTATTTTTGCCCTGACCCGTGTGCCTCACAGTATGATCTTAACGGTTTTAATTGGTATCTCAGGCATGCTGGCGAACGTATGGGTGCAGTTCAAAAACCTGCCCGTTGAAATGGATGCCAGCTTTGACAAGGCGATGCCGATTCTGGAAGAAGGGTATCTGACCGGGAATGATCTGCTGGGGGCGCGGGCAGTGCTGAAAGCGGCTGCTTATACCTATGTTGCCGCAGCGTTAGCGAGCCTGCTGAATCTTGGTAGGTGGTTGATCATTCTGAGGCGGTAGGGAATCCCAATGCTTATTGATGGATCTTTATTTTGCAGCGTTTTGCCTGCGCTATTGTTCTCGGTGTTTTGCGGGGCAGAAGAGATTCAGGCAGAACCGGTCACCGAACAAATTTTCCATGGGCATTATATCTGGGGTGGCGAAGTTCACACTTTTTCTCCCTGCTCTTCTGATAAAACCTACTGGGTCAGTTTCGACTGGGCAGGCAGAGAAATGCAGAATTACTACAAAGCCCATCTATCCAAACCTTACCAGCCGATGTTTATAAGCTTTCGCGGGCAGATATTGAATGAGCAGGTGGATGGTTTTGCTTTGCAATTTAATGGTTTGGTACGCATCAGCGAAGTAAAAAGTTTTGGTTTTGGCAAAGAGCATCAGTGTGACCCCGTTCAAGATCATACTGATGATTTATAAAATATAAGAATCCGGTTTGCCGTTCACCAGTCGCATAACCCTCTGGTTGCTGCTACCTCTCCAGGGAAGGCTCAGGTTGCGCTTGTCTTCTTCAAACTTACCGTCAATCAGCACGTCGACGTGTTTGATAATTGCTTTTTGCTTAGGGCTGAGATGTTCAAGGGTGTAGCCAGTCCAGAGCCAGATGTCTTTGTCCGGCAACTCACTTTTTACCCTGCTGACCAGTCGTTCAATATTATCCAGATTGCCCGGAAATAGTGGATCACCACCAGACAGAGAAAGTCCATCTCGCTTTACCCGCTCATCGGCAAGGTCGTCCAGGATTTTCTGTTCAAACTCATCGGTGTACGGGATGCCGGAATCCGGGTCCCAGGTGGTGGAGTTATGGCAGCCTTTGCAAAAGTGTTCGCAACCACTGACGAACAGGGTTGCCCGTGTGCCTTCTCCGTTGACGACATCAATAGGGTAGTAACGCTGGTATCTCATAAGGGCTGTGTCTGTGTTAATAAGAAAGCGACACCTGACCAGATGCCGCTTGTCATCATGGGCTGTAGTTACAGGTGTTTAACGCGGCGTACCACTTCTTCCTGCTTACCTTTAATGAACGGACGACTGTTAGGCTGACCCAGGTAACCACAAACACGACGGGTTACAGACATTTTTTCAGAGTCCCGGTTTTTACACTGTGGACATTCGAAACCACGGCTGGTGGCGTTGAACTCACCTTCGTAACCACAGCTGTAGCAGGTATCGATGGGTGTGTTGGTGCCATAGTATGGCACCTTGTCGTAGGTGTAGTCCCAGACGTTTTCCAGAGCCTTGATGTTATTCAGCAGGTTCGGGAATTCTCCATAGCAGATGAAACCACCGCTGGCGTGCATCGGGTAATCCATCTCGAAGTCCACCTTGTCGTAAGGCGTGACCTTCTTTTCAACATCCAGGTGGAAAGAGTTGGTGTAGTAACCTTTATCGGTGACACCTTCAATAACACCGAACTCTTTCTGGTCCAGCCGGCAGAAACGATCACACAGGCTTTCACTGGGGGTGGAGTAAAGGCTGAATCCATAGCCGGTTTCTGCTTTCCATTCATTTACACGACCACGCATGTATTCAATTAACGACAGGGCTTTCTGGCGCAGTTCTTCACTGTCGTAGATATGTCCGTTGTCATACAAGGCGTTAATGGTTTCGTGAATACCAATATAACCGAGGGAGATAGAGGCTCGGCCATGCTTGAAGATTTCGCTGATTTTATCTTCAGGCTTCAGGCGAACACCGCAAGCACCTTCAACATAAAGGATAGGCGCCACTTTTGCCTGAACATTATCCAGACGTTTGATGCGTGTCATCAGGGCGGCTTTTGCCAGTTCCATACGCTCATCAAGACGCTTATAGAAGTCGCTTTCACTGTCACTTTCTATGGCAATACGAGGCAGGTTAAGGGAGACAACCCCCAGGTTGTTACGACCGTCGTGTACCAGCTGGCCATTTTCTTCATAGGTACTCAGGAATGAACGACAGCCCATTGGTGTCTTGAAGCTGCCAGTCACTTCAACCAGCTTGTCGTAGTTCAGGATATCCGGGTACATGCGCTTGCTGGCACATTCCAGAGCCAGTTGTTTGATATCGTAGTTTGGATCGTCCTTGCTGAAATTGACGCCCTTGCGAATAGCGAACACCAGCTTAGGGAAGACAGGTGTCTTATTGTTACGACCCAGTCCACGGATGCGGTTCTTCAGAATCGACTTCTGCACCAGTCGCTCTTCCCAGCTGGTTCCCAGACCAAAGCCAAAGGTGACAAACGGTGTCTGACCGTTAGCTGTGTGAAGGGTGTTTACTTCGTATTCCAATGCCTGGTAAGCGTCGAAACAGTCTTTCTCGGTACGCTCCATGGCGTATTCACGGGCTTTGGCTTCATCGCCAATCCAGCGAATACCTTCTTTCAGGTGTTTTTCAAACGTTTTCGTGACGTAAGGCGCATGAATCCGGTCGATCTCATTGATGCTGGTACCGCCATAAATATGGCTGGATACCTGGGCAATGATCTGTGCGGTGATCGCAGTGGCGGTTGTGATGGATCGGGGTGTTTCAATTTCCGCATTACCCATGCGGAAACCCTTGGTCATCATGCCTTCAATGTCGATCAGCATGCAGTTGAACATTGGGAAGAAAGGCGCATAGTCCAGGTCGTGGTAATGAATTTCACCACGTTCATGAGCCGCTGAAATGTCTTTTGGCAGAATGTGCTGCTTGGCATAGTGCTTCGCTACAACGCCTGCCAGCAGGTCACGCTGGGTTGGAATAATCTTACTATCCTTGTTCGCGTTTTCATTCAGCAGTTCATCGTTATCCTGATTAATAATGCTCAGAATATCTTTGCTTAGAGCGTTACGTGATTCCCGGGCAATATCACGGGTATGACGATACTCGATGTATTTGCGGGCAGCATCATGGTAGGGGCTGCTCATCAGCAGGTCTTCTACCAGATCCTGGATATCATAGATATCGACCTGCTTCTGACCTTCGCAGGTGCTGGCTACTTTAGACGCTACAAATCGGGAAAAAGTGTCGTCTTTAACATGAGCATCATTCAACGCGCGTACGACAGCTTTGAATATACGTTCTGCGTCGAATGGTTGGCGTGAGCCATCGCGTTTGATGATCTCGGTCATTGAGAACTTCTCCGGAATATCAGGTTGAGATGATGAAGGGAATCATCTGGTTGTGGTGCGTTGGTTGTGGAGACACAAGATGTAGTGTTTCCGTCCGCTTATTATCCGGAAAGATAATAAATCTTCAATATTGACAAGACGAAAAAGTGCAGGGATTTTTCCCTGTGGCTAAAAAAGTCAGTGTCCACTATTCCCGAAGTTTCGGGCAGCATGGGGTTGATTGGGAGGTGACGAATATTACTTTTCTTACAGTTTTCCCGGGGGCTGTTTATTGATGGCTGGCTTACAGGTTTTTTGCAAGGATCAGTGCTGTCGCAGTGATTAAGAGTGTAAGAGGTCTGGCTCCCTGGTCAGGGGCGGTGTTATTTACCTGTTGCGTTGAATTGCGTACTGAATAAAAACTGGCACCATAGGTTTTCAGACAACTTATGTCGTCTATTGTCTCAAGCATACTTCCATAGCCATCATTTTTAGACATCAGATACCAGGGGCGATTTGGACAATTTTGCATAACATAGGTGTAGAAATCAGGGGAGGCAGAGGTGTATGTTTTGAAATCGCGTTTTGTGATTTTCGTAAAAGAACCCCCTTCAAATTCGCTGGTATTTTCGGTTACATAGGCGAGGCTGTTTGATACAAAGAGTTTTGCTGTTGTAGTCAGCTTTCCGGGAGTCGAGGGTTCTATCATTGAAAGCCGCCCTTTGCTTATTCCATTATACAGCCGGGAGTCGGAAATCCTTACCTGTAGCATGTTCGATGCACCGCCTTTCAGGCTCAGGATCGACTTATTTGACTGAGATGATCTCGACGATGTCAGGATAATATCTGACCAGTCAATAAATACCATGGAGTTGTCAGCGTAAATTAACGAAGAGCGTATTTGTACTTCTGTAGCGTCCAGCGTAATACCGGACATGTAAAGCAGTCCTTGTCCTGTTACGGAAAAGAAAGGAGGGGCGTCAGTTTCAGATTTGGTTTTTATTTTCACTGTGGCAGGTTTGACATCGGCAAAGCTTCTTTCCGAGCCGTCATTTTCTTCAGGGGGGCTGCAGATTTTCAAAGCATAATCATTAATTTTGATCGGGCCGGTCATTAAGTAAGGCCTGTCAGACTTTGGAAGAATAAGCAGTATTTTTTTGGGTAGGGTTATCCCGTCCTGTGTTGTTTTTGCTGAATATTTATCAGCCTCTCCGGTTCCTGAGTCAGTTGCCCGGTATTCTGTGTGAAAGTCTTCATCATCATCGTCATAATGAATGGTTGGTGATGTTGAATGTGGTGACGGTGCTGTAACCATTGATTCATGAATCATTCTACCCCGTGGCTCATCGGAGCCAGAGCCGCTGCTGGAGTTTTCTGAAGGTGGCGGCGGTGTAACCATCGACTGATGAATGATTTCATACCATGGTTCATCGGAGCCAGAGCCGCTGTTGGAGTTTTCTGAAGGTGGCGGCGGTGTAACCATCGACTGATGAATGATTTCATACCATGGTTCATCGGAGCCAGAGCCGCTGTTGGAGTTTTCTGAAGGTGGCGGCGGTGTAACCATCGACTGATGAATGATGTCATACCATGGCTCATCGGAGCCAGAACCGCTAGCATCTGCCTGCCAGGCTGCTCTTTTTGTCCGTGATGGCTGGGTACGAGCCTGGTTTATTATTAATGTCAGGTCGCTACCTGGTGGGATATCTTCCACTACGTAACCAAATTGACTGGCCTTGCAGACT